>CAYQDV010000112.1:5477-11102 GCA_964416295.1 uncultured Planctomycetaceae bacterium | reverse complement strand
GTGTTGAGCGCTATGGGCGGGCGCAGCGGAGGCTGGATGCCGAGGCACGTCTTCCTTTCAAGGTTCCAGAATCGGATCTCGAACGGGGCCGCGCTCAGGACTCCGCTGCCCCGTGAGTTGAGCGCCAAGCGGTACACAAAGTTCCCGTGACGTGCCTCTCCAAACAGCCGCGAGACGGACGCGAGCAGACCTTTGTCTAGGCAGTCCATAGACATCAGCGACCCATCGCTAAGCGCATAGACGTCTAACGTTCCACGACAGCTGGCCGCAAGCGCCGTCCGCCCATCACGGCCCCACGCTACGGCTGAGTACGTCTCTGGCGGCGTCACGTATGGCGTTCTTCGCCTACCGGTTTTCGGGACGATAACAGTAAACGGCCGATTCCGCCTTGGCACCGAATCAAGGCGATGGCCTGTGTCCGCATCATACAGCCGAATCACGCCCAAGCGATCTGTGAGTTCCGACCGACCCGCCACCAACAGATATCTCTTCGTCGGATGGAAACTTGCGGCGAGAATCGCACCGCGCTCGTGGTAAAAGGTACGACCAGAGCGTTTTGCCATCCTGTGGGCAAGGAACAGCCGGCGCACCGAGGCGAGCGGCTCCACGTCTGGGCGCATCGAGGGTCGGTTCCGAGTGAGCTGCTCCACTTTGCGCTTCAGTTCCTTGTGCACGTGGTCGGTCCATCTTCGCCGTATGTCTTCTCGGTTTCCAGTCAATCCCTCAACGGCGACCTCGAAAAGCGTCATGCGGCGGCGGAGGTCGACGATCTGCTGGATATGACTAACTAGTTGCTCCCGTATTCTCACCGTCGGTGCGACCAGCGCCATGGCGCCGGTGGCGTCACTTCGGAACTGAAGCTCATTGAGCATCGAATCGTAGGCTTCCTGGACCCACGCACGAACAAACGAATCAGTGACCAAGAAGCAAATCCAAGAGTACGTACCTTGTTCTGGGCCTGGCAGTCCTAGAGGCCGCGCCATCCTGAGAGGCGCGGCGAATGCACCTCGTAGATCCAGCCGATCTGTGCGGCGCACCGCATAATACAATAGAGGATCAGTGAAAGGGCGAGTGACGCGGAACAGTCGATGAAGTTGCCACAATGGTCTCTGTTCCGGCTCAATGGTGAACACCACACCGCGTGGCAAGCTGTGTCCGAACTCCCGTTCGAAGTGGCTCGCGGCTCGTTCAAGCCACGATCGCACCCATTTCGCCTCCTCCCTCCGAGTGGTGTATATCACAGCGTAAGGGGAATCGCAACGCCTTCGGCTCTCGATCGCTTGTGGCCATGTCGCTGCAACTTGGCTGCTGAATGGTCGGGTTCGCTGGCTAGCTTGGCCGTCCTCATCGCGGGGGCTTCGCGCCGACAATGCCGTATCCGACTTGGGGGGGCATTGTGGGGTGCGAGCTGGGGAAATACAACGCTCGACGATGGCGGTGGGAACTTCGCACGTTTGAGCAAGGTTCCCCGATCGAGTGCCCAGACCGAGCCATAGGTAGGTAGAGATCAGACAGAGAGAAACGATGATGCTACTCCTTAATGCTGCGCGCTGCGTGCAAGGATTCCTGCGGGTGCATTCATGCGGATTATTCGGGACAGTCACCGGTTTTGTCCCGCCGAGGCTGTGCCCATTGCGCCCTGTAAGAATCGGTGGTTGTCCTATTCATGCCGTCCCATTGGTACCCCCCTGACACGACTCATGATAACGCCCCGGAGTTGCCGAGTCAAGACCTTTTTTCGGACGGGTAGAGCGTTTTTCCTGTTCTGTGGTCGGGCTGTCAGCAGGGTCGCGGGAGGGTCTCGCGGGCACCACCGGCCGCACGGCCACGCGAGCGTGGCCGTGGCACGCGCGGCCGTGGCACGCGCGGCTGCGTCGCAGACCTGACGCGGCCGCGAACGACCGCCATTTGAAGTTCCTTCCAACACGCTTCGAATCGCGGTCCAATCCGGGGCTTCTTCCGTCACTTCCAGACCGGACGGCGAGTCTGCGTCCGGGATCGCTCGTGGCTCGCTGGCCCGTCTCGTGATTTTCAGCGCGCACTTACGGCAAGGACAGTGCAAGACGTGTCCCGCGTGCGGCCTCGCGTCGACGCGTGTTGCGGCATGGCAACATGTGCGCAACCTTCGCCAGTGTCGGATGCTACGCGTCCGGACGACGCCGCCTCGCCCACACACGTTGTCCGGGCGCAACATGGGGGATTGTCAGGCCGAGCGGTCGCGTCACGATGTCCTGCTTATAACCGGCGTCCCGCCAAGCGATTAGCGTGAATATTGGCCATTGGGCGAGCGACGCTGCTGCCGTGGCGCGCTGATTGCTGGTCTATGACGCGAGGAAGCTCGATGGACGATCGGTGGTGGGGATGGGAGCGGAAGTTTGCAAGACGATCGACAACAACCACAACCCGGTGAGCGTGAGCAGCGGGCGCACCGGCGCCTGGCGTTGCGGATCCCCGTGGAATGTCGTCGGGGCGATCGGATCGTCCGCGCGCTCACTGATAATATCAGCACCGGCGGCGCCTATATCGAAACCGACCGGGGAGACTTCCGGCCGGGCGATCGGCTTGACCTGGCCCTCAGGCTGCCGGCGGCCGAGGGCGTGTCACCCTATCCCGGCGATGCCACCTGTACCGCGGAGGTGCTGCGGATCCGGCCGACCCCGCAACCGCCGGCCGAGGCGAGTCCGCGCGACGGCGTCGCCCTCCGGTTTCTGGACAGGCTGCGAATCACCTATGCGATGGATCAATAGCCGGCCGTGGGGGGCGAGGTCGTCGCGCCAGCTCCGGCGCATCGTCCGCAGATCGGAATGACCGGGATATCGGCCGGATCGATTTCGTCACGGAAGCTTCGGTCCGGAGCGGGAAGCACGTCCATCAACCGCACACGGGCGTTCGCGCCGGCGGCGCTGCGGCCGACGTTCTGAAGCAGGGTCATGGGGGCGTTCTGCAATCCGGCCGGGAAGACGCCGGGGTTCAGGACGACGCGGAGGAATTGAGCGTCGTGTTCGAGCACCTGGCGTGCCGTGGCGGCGGTGGCCATCAGGTCGCGCGGGTCCCCGGTGTGCTCGAGTCCGAGCAGGTGGCCCAGCTCATGGGAGGCGACGTTGGCGACGGCCTGCGCGATCTCCTCGGCGCTGGGCCGCAGGGTCTCGAAGAGCCGGAGCGTCTCGGTATAGACGATTGCCTCCTGTTGAAGGCTGGCGTTGCCGGTATCGACGTTGTCCGCCAGCCCGAGATAACGATTGCTGAAGTTTCCGAAGAAGAGTTCGGAGTGAGGCTCCGTCGGTCGTGGATCATGACGGCTGTCGAGAAGCACGACATCGTAGTCCGCGAAGTCCCGGGCGATCAGATCGAGCGCGCGCTCGATGACCTCGTCCGTCCGTCCGGCCAGTCGGGGGGAGATGGCCTCCGTGCTGAACTTATTCATTTGTTCGATCGGTTCGAGACCGATCTGGACACGGTCGCCGCCCTCGAACGCGAGCCAGACGATCTGCCGGCGAAGCGGGGGGGGAGGCTCGCCGGACTCGTGTCGGACCTTGATGGTGTAGGAGCCGGAATCGAATCGGCCCTGGTTCGAGGCGAAGAACGCGGCGCTGGACACGGCCACACCGAGGAAGCAATTGGGCGTGTCGGCACGGACGATCCGCACGATGCGCGGATCGAGGCGTCCGCCATAAAAGGAGCGGTCGTCATTGGCATCAATGAGGTCTCCGTCCGCGTTGAACAGGGCGGCGACCGTGTTCAGGCCGGCGTGTCCGATGACGTCGATGATCAGGCGCTCGCCGGCGGCGGCCGGACCGAGGGCGTAGAAATCGACGTCGCCGCGCATGTCGATCCGTCCCTCGAGCGTGAGATCCTCGCCCAGCGCCACGACGGCCGCCTGGGCTTCGTCGAAGGCGTCGTTGTTGTCGGTGCGTTCGATGATGACGCCCTGGACGGACGAGACCTCCGCGGTCGCGCCGTCCGGCTGCGTACCGCTTGCGGGTAAGTCCGGGGTCAGCGAACTCAAGGCCCCGCTGAGGTCAAGGATCGGCATCGTGTCGCACCCGAACGTGCCGAGCATCAGAGCCAACATGACGATTGCGGTGGTCGTGCGTCGGATGAGCGAGTGTGCCATGTGACAGTTCTCCGCAGCGAGTTCATCCGGCCTGCCTCTGGAAAAGGGCGGCCGTCTGGCTGACGCTTCGGTCCGACGGTGTTGCGGATTCAGTGTTTTTGTACGATATCAATACTGGCAAGGCCGCTTCGTCCGATTCGTGTCCGCACCGTCGTCCGACAATGTCGCGCCGGACGCGGCTGGCACGCCTGCCGAATGTTCGGACGGGAGTTCCATGACGTTCAGACTCGCGGATTATGAGAATCGCATCGTGGTCGCCGGTGGTGACTTTGACTTGGAACTGGAGGCGCGCGGCTGCGCGGCCGTCGCCGCGCCCGACCTCGTCCGGGAGGTCGCCGAGGTCTTTCTGGACGCGGGCGCCGAGGTCCTCGTCACGCACGCCGCCGGCACCCACGCGACGGGTGAGGGGTTCGGCGTCGGGGCGGACGACGGCGATGTCGAGAATATCGCGCGGATCTATCGTCTCAGCGCGGAGATCTGCCGGGCCGCCGCCGATGAGCACCCGTCCGAGAAACGGCGCGTTTTTGGCGCGGTGGGACGGCCAGCCGGGCTGTTCGCCCTCGATGAGGTCGACAAGGATGCGCTATTCGCGGCGTACACAGCCGAGGTGCGGGCGCTAAAGGAGGGCGGTGTCGATGCGCTCCTCTGCCGGTCGTTCACCGAGACCGCGTCGCTCTGCGTTGCCGTCGAGGCGGGGACGACCGCCGGGCTTCCGGTCATCGCGGGGATGACCTTCGACTGCGGGCCGGAGCGGCGCGAGACCACGATGGGCGTGACGGTTCCACAGGCGTGCGCCGCCCTGGTCGATGCGGGCGCCGTCATGGTTGCCTGCGACGGCGGGGAAAGCCCGGATACCTTGCCGGATGTCGTCGCGCTCGCCCGGGCGTCGTGCGACCTGCCGATCTGGGTGACGGTGGGATGTGGGCTGCCGGAGCTGGTGGAAGGCCGCGCCGTCTACCGCGAATCGCCGGAGGCCTTCGCGAAACGCCTCCTGCCGCTTGCGCGGCACGGCGCGGCGTTCATCGAGGGCGGCCCGGGCGCGACGGCCGGCCACGTTCGGGCCGCCGTCGAGGCGGCGCGACGCGCGCAGCGATCGTGACGGCGCGACGTTCCGTCGTCTTGCAGGCCCGCAGTCTCGCCGCCGGGCGCGCCACCCGCCAAGACAAAGCAGGCAGCCAACATCCTGCAGCGTCGCCGCTTGTGGGCAACGCAGCGAGACGCTGCGCGCGGCTTCGTCGAGGACCAGCCCCGATGCCACAAATCGTTACGAGACATCGCATATCCGGGTGAGGAACAGGGTTTCGTCCGTCTCCTACTGCCGGTGTATAGACTGGGCACCCGGGCGAAACAGTCGCCGTGATCCATGAAGAGGATCGCTGTTCATCTGGGCGCC
Organism: uncultured Planctomycetaceae bacterium; assembly: GCA_964416295.1. GTDB lineage: Bacteria > Planctomycetota > Phycisphaerae > UBA1845 > UTPLA1 > JAPULF01. The sequence continues at coordinate 5,595 of CAYQDV010000112.1, read as the reverse complement.
GACAAAGATCATCGGAATCTTTTCGGGCGTCGGGGCCGCGCGATTGGAGGCACGCGTGGGCAGGAGCGAGTCTTCGGTGCGGGCGGCGTCTTGACGATGTCCGTAAATGCTGTATAAT
>CAYQDV010000112.1:2011-5377 GCA_964416295.1 uncultured Planctomycetaceae bacterium | reverse complement strand
GTCATGTGGATGTCGTCTACCATCGGCGTGTGCCGTCAGACCGTATTGGGCCTGTTGATTGTCGCGGCCTCGGCCGCCGCGACGCTCGGGCAGGATCTCGCCGACGACATGGTCGGTCAGACGCGTGAATCGTGGACGCTGTGGCGTTCGGCGATGGACGCCGTGGACCGAGGCGACGCGGCTCGAGCCAACGAGCTTCTCACTCAGGTGGTCGACCTCGATCTCTCCGAGCTGCGCCTGGCGCTGATGGCCGATCGCAGCGGCTCGGTGCGTCTCGAACAGCTCGCCGAAGGCGAGGACGCGGGCTTCGGGATCAAGACCGTTGTGGCGAGCATTCAGGCCGGCCGCCGGCAGAAACAGCTCGCGGAGGACGGCTGGCACTTCGCCGCCATCGGTCGATTCAAGTACGCCGACGCCAATTTCAAGGCCCTGGACGAGTCGAGTCCCGACCCGGTCGCCCTGCTCGAGTTGTCCCGCCGCAATCCGAACCGCCACCTGATCCTCGTCAAGCTCGTCGCCAGCGCGGACGTGGGGCCGTCGGCCCAGCGGATGATCGAGTTGCTCGACGAAGGCGAAGAGCGCCTTCGGACCGACCCCTATGAAATCGCCCTGAACATCGAGAAACTCGGCGGAACGCCGCGGAGGGTGTTCCGCGCCACGCAGGCACTGGTCCGCTCGGGGGAGTATGCCGTTCCGCACCTGATCCAATTCCTTCAGGACGCGAAGCAGGGCGAGCTCCACCCCGCCATTGTCAAGGTGCTTCCCAAGCTTGGCCGGGGCGGGCTGAATCCGCTGTGTATGGCGCTCGGCATGACCGACAGTGTGACCAAGCAGGTGCTGATCACCGCGCTCGGGCAGATCGGATATCGACAGGCGCTGCCCTATCTGGCGGAGCTGGCCGACAATGAAACGGAACAGGACGACGTGCGGAGCGCCGCTCGGGAGGCCATCCGGACGATCGGTGCATCGTTTGATCACAATGTGTCGGAACTGTTTCAGGAGCTGGCCGAGGCCTATTACCGAAATGATGAATCGCTCCGGGCGGATTCTCGCTTCGACCGAGCCAATGTGTGGTATCTCGTCAAGGATCAGCTTCGATTCGTTCCTGTGCCGACTCGGATATTCAATGACATCATGAGCATGCGGTGTTGCGAGGAGGCCCTCGGAGCCGACACGGCCAACACCGACGCGACGGCCCTGTGGCTGGCGGCCAACTTTCGCCGGGAGGCCAGGCTCGGTCTGGATGTCGAAAACGACGAGCCGGACGCGCGTGCGGACGCCGACGCCACTCGGCCGGCCAACTATCCGCGGGCCATCTACTTCGCCCGAGCGGCCGGCCCGATGTACAACCATCGCGTGCTGGCTCGAGCGGTGCGTGACCGCGACCCCGGCGTGGCGCTGGGCGCCATCGCGGCCCTGAGCGTGACGGCGGGTGAGCCGAGCCTGGTCGGTGGTGAGGATGTCAAGCAGGCGCTGGTCGAGGCGCTGTCGTTTCCGAATCGGCAGGTTCGGATCAAGACGGCCTTGGCGCTGGCCCTGGCGTTGCCGAAGACGCCGTTCGATCAGTCGCAGAATGTTCTGCCGGTCCTGGACGAGGCTCTCTCACAGTCGGGACGCCTGACGGCCCTTATCGCCGATCCCGACGACGACAGCCGGAATCGTTTTCAGGCGCTCCTGCGTTCGGCCGGATTCGAGTGCGCCGTTGGACCCACGGTCTTCGCTGCGAAGTCCGCGGCCGACGACTCGAACATCAGCAGCTTCGACGTCATCCTGATCGCGAGCGACGTGACCGAACCGGACCTTGTCCACGCGATTGGAGACCTCCGGAAGCAGTTTGAGACGGCCGCCACGCCGATCCTGATCATCTCGAAGGGCGGCGACGTCAGCGCCGTGCGGAATGCCGACCGGGCCTTTGCCGGTACGGAGATCCTCCTCGCCGAAGTCCTCGACCTTGGCGATCCGGCGCGGATGACCAAGATCGTCACGGACAAGTTTCACCGGGCATCGAGAGCGCTGGGCATGTCCGTGCTGGATGAGGAACTGTCGCTCGATCTTGCCTTGCGGACCGCCGCCGCACTCCGGGGGATTGCGGAGAACGGCGACACCATCTTTGATTTCAAGCGCGCCGTCGATGCCCTGATCAAGGCTCTCGACAATCGATCCGTCGAATTGCGGATCAGTTGCGCTCATAGCCTTGCGCTGGCCGCTCTTCCGAAGGCGCAGGCGTCGATCGCCGATGTTGCGCTGGATGCCGAGCGGCCGCAGACCGAGCGTGTCAAGGCGTTCGGCTCGCTGGCGGAATCCGCCCGACGCAATGGCAACCTGCTCGGTGACGACCACGTTCAGCAGTTGATCCAACTGACGATGACCGAGGCGAATCTGGTCCTTCGCTCGGCAGCGTCCAAGGCCCTCGGGGCGTTGGACCTGCCGACCAACAGGGCCAGCGAGATCATCCGCAACCAGAGCCGCGGCTGATCAGAGCGCGTAGGGTGGGCACTGCCCACCACTCGGTCGGTTACGGCGTCAATCCTCTTGGTGGGCAGTGCCCACCCTACTCGGCTTGACCGTTCGCAGACGCTTCTCGGTCGGCCAATTCATGAAGAAAGCCGGGGGCATCCGGCGCGTTCCGTGGGCCACAGGACCTGGCATGGATCTTGCGAGGCGTTCTGCGGCTCGTTTTTCCGGTCCGAGAAGGCTTGACAAGCTCCCGGGCGGGGGGTTAGCATTGATTAAGACAGTGAATGACATGCTCCGCGCCATGTCCGGCTTTCCCGACTGATGGCCGGGTGTGGTGGGGATGTAAAGCGAGGAATGGAGGTTGGAAGTCGATTCTGGCCTTTCAAGTCGCGCCTGAGCGGCGCGATTCTCCCCCGAGCGTGCTCGTGGCGAGCCGAACCCCTCTTGCACGTTCGCCAAAACCGGTAGGTTCGTATCCACGGGGCAGGCTTGTGGTGTGTCCATCGTTCGTCGAGCGTGAACGACACGCGATCAGGCGTTTGCGCCGGCGCTGCGCTGGTCCTGTCACCTCAGCCGGCCATGTCGAGTTTTCAGGTGGTCTTGCAATTACGGGTCGCCCATTTCGCCCGTCGGAGCGTGTTGCGCCGCGAGCGGACCGGGCACCAACGGAGGACAAGTCATGACTCGCGGAATACAGAAACCACTCTTTTCAACCCCAACAGCCGGCCGGCTTCGGCGAGGCCTGTGTCCAGCCGTCTTCGGCTTGGCGGCCGTGTCGGCGATGTTCGTCGGCGCCGTTGCGGCACGCGGAATCACGTTGGTCGAAGGAGGACACACGGTGATCCTCGTCGCCGACTCCGTTGCGCCGCTTGACCCCAGCCAGGTTATCCTGGGGACCAACAACGGCGT
>CAYQDV010000112.1:0-1911 GCA_964416295.1 uncultured Planctomycetaceae bacterium | reverse complement strand
GGGAGCGAGATCGCGACCGTGAGCATTCCGGGAGGCGCGCCGGGCACATGGGTCACGCCCAGCGTATTCTTCGGCAACACGTTCGGCATGCAGTTTGCGCCCGGCATCGGCGTCGTTCCGGCGGGGGACATCGTCTATGTCGCCGACCAAGGCGGCAACCTCAACTCCGCGCCGTTCGGAGGCCCCAACGTACCGCGGGCCGTGACCCCCGGCGGCGGGGATGACATGTACATTCAGCCGGATGGTGATATCGTCTTCGTGGGTGACTTCGCCGTCGGGATTCACGTCTACAACCCGACCACTTTCGCGTCCACGCCGGCCGCGCTGCCCGATGTCGCGGCAATGTTCGCCAATGACGGCCTGTTCTTCGATTGTGGCACCCGCGCGACGGTCTGCCCCGACACCGGCGAGGGGCTGATTTCTTTTTCCTGTAACATGGGCGGCACCGGCGTGTTTCGACTTAATGAGCCGCTCACCGCCTCGAACCTCGTCCTGACGATGGCCCAGGACGAGGGCATTCAGGACCTCACGGTCGGCCCGGCCAGCAACGGGGACGGAACCCTGAGTCTCTACATGACCGTTGAAAACTGGACGACTGGTGCCCACCAGGTTTGGGAGGTGACGGACATCTGCGGAGCCGCCGCAACCAAGGTGTCGAAGTGGACACAGTTGCCGCACGACAACGGACTGGGCTTCGACGCGCCGTCGAACCTGTGGTGGAACAAGAATCCCCCGCCGCCGGCCGGACAACCGGTCCTCGCGGACGACTTCTTCACCGACGGGCAGACGGGGCTGGTCTGCAACGAGATTTGCTCAGTCTCGTGGCATGGGTCGTATGTCGATCCGAACTTTCCGGTCGGGAGTCTGGACGGGTTTATCATCAGCTTCTTTACCGATCTGCCGGCGAGCCCGCCCGATCCGAGCCGCCCGCGCGACCTGATCGTCAGTTATTTTGTGGATCTGTTTGAGGAGTTTGTGGAACCCAACTGTCCTCCGGGTTGCGATGGGCATCCGGTGTGGGGCTACAATGCCGACCTTCGCAGCGCGTGCATCATCGCGAACCCGATGGGCATTGCGGTGCAGAACGAGTGCCTGATCACCCCGACGCCGGGAGAGATCTGGTGGATCAGCATCGAGCCGGTGCTGGGCTTCACGTATAGCAAGGACCCGGTGAACTTCTGCGTCCAGATGAAGACGAACAATTCGTGGCCCAACGCCTTCTGGGGCTGGCACACGACCTTCCCGACGACCAATTTCAACGACGATGCGTTCATGGGCACGCTCAGCATCAGTCCGGCGCCGAACAAGGTGTTGACCTACAACTGGCAGCACGACCTGCACTGGTTCGACGTGGCGACGCCGGCCTGCCAGCCGACTTTCCCTCCGTTTGACGGGAACACGTCAGCGAACCTTTCGTTCGATCTCCACAACATCAACTTTTCGACGTGTTGGAACCAGCCGCCGTGCGATCCCAACGTACTGCCGGCCGATCCGGCCGCCGCCAACGTGGATGTGCCGACGGGCTATCAGTGGAGCGGCGGCGATGTCGCCGGCAATCCCGTCAACGTCGTGGTCGCCGACGACTTCATCTCCGACGGCCGGCCGATCACCGGCGTGCGGTGGTGGGGCAGCTACTTCGACCCGCGTTTCGAACCGGGCGCTTGCGTCCCACCGCCGGCGGGCATGGTCGCCTGGTGGCCCTTGGATGAACTCGCGGGTGGCATCGCCGCGGACCTCATCGGCGGCAACGACGGGACGCACATCAACAGTCCCACGCCGCTAGCCGGAGCGTTCGTCGACAATTCTCTCTGTTTCAGCAGTGCGGCGGCCCCTCAGTATGTCGAAGTGCCGGACGCCCCGGCCCTGAACTTCGGTGTCGGCGATTTGTCCATCGACGCCTGGGTTCGGACC
>CAYQDV010000111.1:0-11119 GCA_964416295.1 uncultured Planctomycetaceae bacterium | reverse complement strand
TGGGCGATAAGGGACTCGAACCCCCGACCTCGCGGGTGTGATCCGCACGCTCTAGCCAACTGAGCTAATCGCCCGCCTGACGGGGGCATTGTAGCGGCAGTCGCGCCGACGGCAAGCGTGCCGGGCGGTCCTCGCCGTTCGCCTTCGTCCCTGAATTGATCGACCACGATGCGACGATATAATCCCTTGGATCGTGTCTCCAACACCAGGGCGGGTCGCGCAGGGCCTGTTGGACAGACATCACGAGCCGGGCAGACGAAATCGACGCCGCCGGCGCGGCGACATGGAAACGGACTCCGCGGCATGGACCCCGGCGGGCAGGACAATCCGGCGGCCGATCGACACGGCACATCACCGGTGACGCCCCGGTCCGGTCAACCCGCCGTGCGATCGGCCCACACGCCAGCGGGCAGCCCCTGGGGCACGATGTTCGGCCATCGGGCCAGCCTGATGCTTCGGCCCCGTCGCGTCTCCCGGGTATTTGGATCGGCGGGCATTAGTGTCACCCTGCACGCGGTCCTCCTCCTGCTCCTGACGGTCACGACGTGGGCGGTCGGGACGCGTCAGCCCTCCCTCCAGACGGCCTTCCGCGCCCGCATCGTCAGTGCGCCCGTGCGCGACGGCCCCATCGGCGGATTCCATTTTTCCGGAACGGCCCGCGTCGACCGGACCGGTTCGGCCGGACCCGCCGAGCAGCTCGATTCGATCCAGGACCTGGCCACGCTCCTCGCCGACAGTGATGACTTTTCCATGCCGGTCACCGATCACCCCGGCGAGGGGTCCGGAACGGACTCCGGCGGCGAACTACGCCGATCGGACGTCATCGGAATCGGCACGGGCGGCGGTGGCGCCGGTGGCGGCCGCCTCGGGCGGCGAAGCGTGGCCGGCGGCGGGCCGGTCGGCAGCCTTTGGGGCGTCGGCGAGGGCCAGCGAGGACATACCATCGTCTACGTGCTGGACCGCAGCGGGTCGATGACCGACATGTTCCCGCTGCTGAAGCACGAGTTGCGAAAGGCCGTCGGCTCGCTCGAACCGGACCAGAAGTTCAACGTCATCTGGTTCAAAGCCAGCCAGTTTACCGAGCTGTCGAGCCGCCTCCTGCCGGCGACAATCGAAAACAAGCGGAAGGCGTTCGAGGCGATTCGCGTGATTCAACCCGAGGGCAACACGAATCCGGCCGAGGCGATCCGGCGGGGGTTCGGCTATCATCCGGATATCCTGTTCCTGCTCTCGGACGCCGACTTCTATCCCAACAACGAGCGCGTGCTCAAGCTGATCCGCGAACGCAACCGAAGCCACCGGACCACGGTGAACACCATCCTGTTTGTATATGACGAAACGAGCGGCGGCGCGCGGGTCGAGCAGGCGGTCGCCCTCTTTCGGGCCATCGCCGAGCATGGCCGCGGCGCCTATCGTCTGGTCACCGAACAAGACGCTCGTAAGCAATGAACCACCCGAAGCCGGCGAGTACGCGGGCGATGCGAGGATACGGAATGCGACCCAGCGGACGGTTGTCTGGCGGAACGGTTGCGGTGGGCCTCCTGTTGGCGATGTGTGCCGTGTCGATGGCCCGCGCCGCCGACGGCGGTGCCGCCGACGAGGGATCGTTCATTGATGTGGTGACGGCCGGCATGGAGTGGCCCGGCTGGTTGATCGCCGCGCTGTCGGTCGTCTCGGTCACGATCATCGCCGAGCACTTCTGGACGATCCGCCGGTCGAGCATCGTCCCGCAGGTCGAGATCGAGACGGCCCGGCGGATGATCGAAAACCGCGAGTTCAAGGAGATCATCGAGCACGTCCGCGACCGCAAGTCCATGTTCGCCGACGTCCTGACCGCCAGCCTCCGCCACGGCCGGCACGGCTTCGAGGCGATGCACGAGGCCGCCGAGGAGCGCGCGGCGGCCTGGAGCAGCCGCCTGTTCCGGCGCGTCGAGTATCTCCACATCATCGGAAACCTCGGACCGCTCATGGGCCTGCTCGGAACGGTCCTCGGCATGATCGAGGCCTTCGGCGCGATGCAGGCGTCCCACGGCGCGTATAAGCCCGAGGACCTCGCCGGCGGAATCAGCCTGGCACTCGTCAATACGTTCCTGGGGTTGTCTGTCGCCATCGTGTCCCTGGGGTTCTTCGGAATCTGCCGCAATCGGGTCGATACCCTGACCGTCGCAGCCCACGCCGCCGTGCTCGACGTGCTGGAATACTTCCGCCCGGCGCCATTTGCCGTGCCGCCCCCGACCGCCGCGATGACACCGCCGATCGCGACCGGCGCGGTCCCTGGCGCCACTGCCGGCTTCCCGGCGCAGTCGTCCGGACCTGGTCCCGGCGCTGTCCCCGGACCAACGTGAGCAGCATGAAAAAGCCGCCCGCAACAACGGCCATCGGTCTCAACCTCGCGCCCCTCGTCGACGTGATCATGTGCCTGCTGATCTTCTTCATGCTGGCTACCCGGATGGTCCAGCGCGAGAACAGCCGGATCGATCTGCCGCTGGCCACCGCCGCCCGCGAAGCCGACAAACAGGCGCTCGGCAGCCGCGTGGTCGTCAACATCCCTCGCAGCATATCCGAAAACCTGGCCGACGCCGCCTACCTGCTGGACGGAGACCTCGTAACGATCGAGGAAGTTTACGCACGTCTTGAAATGGAAGGCGAACTCCACCCCGATATCAACTGCGTGATCCGCGCGGGGCGTGAGGTCCCCTACCGCTTCGTGGAGGCCGTGCTCATCGGATGCGCCCGCGCCAGGATCGGCAGCATCACCTTCAGCGCCCTGCGGGGAGAAAGGAGCCGGCGATGATCACCCGACGCGGCCTGCCGGCGGCGCGGGCCGACGTGCCCAACCTCGCGCCCATGGTCGACGTCGTCATGGTCATCCTGATCTTCTTCATGCTCGGAACCAGCTTCGGGATGCTCGAAGGCGTCCTCCCGACGCAGCTTCCATCGCAGATCGGCCCCGGCGGCGGCGCCGCCGTGACGGTCGTGCCCGTCGTCCACGTAGCGCTGCTCGAAGGGAGCGGCGGCGAGCCTTTTCATATCCGGGTCATGGAGCAGCCGCTGCCCGACAATTCCTTCGAAGCCCTCCGCGCGTTCATGGAAGACAAGCGTAGGCGCGGAGCCGATGCGACCGGGCCGGTCGTCATCGGGGCAGAACCTGACGTCGCCTATCAGCACGTCATCTCCGCGATGGATGCCTGCGTCCGTGCCGGATTCGGCAACATCCAGTTTTCCATCCGCACCGACGCACCATCGACACACCCGCCTCAAGCTGAGGCGGCGGTGACCCATGAGAATTGAGGTAAACGCCGGTGCCGGCCACGCACGCACCTTCCGATCAACCCTTCTGCGTGCCGCGCTCACCGAAGTCTCCGCCCTGCTGCTGTTCTCGACCCCGCTGGCGGCAGCCCCGCCCGGTGCCGTCTCACCCGAAAACGAACCGGACGACCGCCTGCCGCGCAAGACCGAGCAACTCGTGACGGCCCTCGTCGAGCGCGGGATGCCGGAACTTGTAGAGGTGGCCGTCGCCGGTCGTCCTACGATGTTTCGCGCGCCCATCGCGCGTGCATGGGTCCAGGCGGGGCTGTCCGCCCGGACGGCCGTCGAGCGCGAGCGCTTCTTCCAGCGAGCAGCGGCTGCCTTCCATGCCGTCATCGAGTTGGAAAACGACAGGACATGGTTCGTCGGCGAACGTCGGCGACTCCGCGCGGCCCAATGGCGCATCGAGTTGGCGGACCTGATTCTCCGGCACTGGATCGCACCCGACTTGGATCGCTTTGAGATCACGAGTGGCCTGGCTTGCGACCGCCGGCGCATCGCCGACCACTTGGAAGAAGCCCTCGCACAGTACGACGGCGCCTTGGCGCTGTTGGACGATCTCGAAGAGCGCAAGGCCGAAGATGAGAATCCGTACCTCCTCCTCGGCATCGCCGGGCAAATCGATGAACTGTCTCACCGTTGCCGCCTCAACCGGGCCTGGGCCGCGCTCTATGCAGCCATGATCGGCCGGCGCGAAACGCGTGACCGTGACCAGCGGTTGGCCTCCGCCCTGCACGCCTTCGACGTCGTCGCGCGGAGCGCCACCGACCCAACCCGAAAGTACAACGCCATGCTCGGAACGGGGATGGCCCTCCGCGAGATGAAACGATTCGATGAAGCCGAAGCCGTGTTGGACCGCGTACGGGACTCGACCGCGCCGGCCGCTCTCACGGCCCGCGCCCGATACGAAAAAGCCCGGGCGCTCCTGTCGGCAAACAAGTTCAACGCCGCCCGTCGCGAGTTGGCGGCCTTGACGGCACGGGCGCAACGCGAGCCACAAGACCACGCATCCGACGCCGCTTTTTACGAGCGTCTCGCGCCCGTCATCCGGGCCTACGCCGACGTGCTGGAAGCCGCGGTCGACGGAGCGCCCGATCGCAGCCGGGAATTGCGACGTCACGCCCGGCGGGCCTTCGCGCAGATCGCGGATCGCGGCGGACAATGGTCGGACGTCGCTCGGGTCTATCTCGACGCCCTCGCAGGCGGGCATCGCGGCGTCGAAGACCTGACCTCCGTCGAATTGCGAAACCTCGCCCGCGAGCACATGGCCCACCATCGCTACGCCGAGGCGACCCAAGCCCTGCAGGTCCTGCTCGACCGGGAGAACGAAGAATCCTCCGACCAGCGCCTGGAAGCCCGTTTCAATCTCGCCGTCTGTGGCTTTCAACTCGGTGACATCCGGTCGGCGGCCGAAGCGTTTCTCGCCCTCGCCCGCGTGCAACCGTCCACAGACCTGACGCGGCAATCCGCCGCCCACGCGTTCCGTTGCTGGCGCCAACTCGCTTTGGAATCGAAGGACCCCGCCGATGCCCGCCGCCTTTCCGAGGCGGCCGATGTCCTCTCGCAACGGCTTCCGAAACATCCTCTGGCGAAGGAGGCCCCCTGGGCAGCAGCGGTGGCGATGGAGGAGGCCGGCGATCTGACCGGGGCGCGCGAGGCCTATCTCAACGTGCCGCCGTCGTCAAGACGCTACTGGCCGGCGCGCCGGGGTGCCGCGCGCTGCCTGCAACAATCCTGCGATGTGATGCCCACGACCCGGACTGCAACGCAGCCGGACCGAGCAAGAGCAGCGCGCCGGGCATCACAGGCATGGCGGACCTTCGCCGATCAGTTGCAGGCGGCCTCACCGAAACCCGTGGGCATCGACGCACCGGCCTGGATCGCCGAGGCCCGCCTGTCCGCGGCGGCCTTGCTCGCTTCCGACGCCCTCCGAGATTATGACGCGTGTCTCCAACTCCTGGCCGACCTGCCCGTCGACAGCCGCGTCCTGGCGCTGCGGATTCGCTGCCACCGCGGCCGGGGCGATCTGAAAAAGGCCATGGCCGTGCTCGGCCGCTTTCTGGAGTTGTCTCCCGGGCCGGAAGCCGGCGGCGTCCTGCTCGGACTCGCCGCGGAGATGGAGGGCGAAGTCGGCCGCCTCCGCTCCGCCGGCCGAGAGATCGAGGCCGCCCGAGCCGCCGCCGAGGCGGTTGAGATCATCCAAGCCCTGGACGAATGGGTCCGCACCCAGCCCGACACGAAACAGGGCGAGGCCGTGCGCCGTCACGCCGGGGTCGTACGTGTCAGCCTGGCGCGTGCCCTGATCCAGGCAGGACAACGCGACGAGGCACTGCGACTGCTCGACGAAGCCATGGCCGACGCCCCCGATGACGGCAACCTCATCCGCTATGCGGCCCGATTCCAGGAGCAAGCCGCCGAGTCCGGCGCGCCCGAAAAGCACAGCACCGCCGCCGACCGGGCAGAGGCCCTCTGGACGCGGCTTCTGGCAGACCCCGGCCTGCGCCAACACACGCCGGAAGTCTATTGGGAAGCCCGATTCCATTGGCTTCGACATCAGCTTCGACACGGCCACGCAGCCGAAGTCGTCCGCGGTATCCAAACGGAGCAGGCATGGTACCCCGATCTCGGCGGACCGCCGTGGAAGGAACGACTCCTGGATCTCGCGGCCACGGCTCGGACACAGGCGGAGGGAGCGACACCGTGAAGACGTATGACTTTTTGCTCGGCGTCGCGCTCGTGGCCGGACTGATCGAGGCCCGCACGTCCCGCGCGGGACAGACGCCGACCTCGGCGCCGATCGCGGCGCTCGACATCGCCGAAGGACGCCGGCTGCTGGAATCCGTCGAGGACAATGTCTATTCCTTTGACGATCCCGCGTTTTACTGGTTCTGTCGTTATGCCGCCGCCGAACCGGAACCCTTCGCACTTACCGACGCCGATCGGCCGCTTCCCTGGCAGTTCCTTCTCGAGCGCCCCGGCGACTACCGAGGCCGGTTGATCGTCGTCGAGGGCACGCTCCGGCGGCGGTTGGAGTTTCGCGTGCCCGACCGGTTTGGAGACACGCCCCTCTATCAGTCCGAGTTGTCCGACCGCGACACACGCGGCTTCTGCACCGTGATCACAACGACCGACCCGGCCAACGTTCCGCTCCGCTCGCGCGTCCGGGTCAAGGGCTGCTTCATCAAGGTCCGCGCCTACCGCGCGAGCGACGGCACCGTCGGCGCGGGACCTTTGTTGGTAGCCCGCAAACTGGAGGTGACGGACGCCGCAACATCCGGATTCCGCCGCAAGCCCCGCGGCGGCTGGCCGGCCCGCACACTCGTCGCCGGAACCGCCCTGCTCGCCATCATCTGGCTGGTGGCGCGCCGGCGCGTGGGCCGATCGCTCCGGGCCGATTCCCGCCGCACGGTACCAAGCTCGAATGCCGGTAACTCGGACCACGATTTTGATTGGCTTCTGGACAACGACGACGAACCGTAGCCAGGTTTTCTCACCGCAAGTCAATCCAAGTCGTCAACATTCCGTAGCGTCACCCCTTGTGGGTGACGCGGCGAGGCGCTGTGAGTGACGCAGCACGGCGCTGTGAGTGACGCAGCACGGCGTTGTCCGCGGCTACGTCGGGGACAAGCCCCGACGCTACAGACCGGCTCAAGCTCTGACGCCACAGATCGTTCCCCCAGATCGCATATCCCGGCGAGAATTGCGCGCTGGCCGGCGACATCCGCTCATTCCCGACGCCGGCCGCGCGCGGCTATCGCGCCTCCGCTACGGGGCGGCCCCGGTCCAAGAAGAGCGTCGGCAACGACTGCAAGAGGCTGACGGGCTTGTAGAGGCTCTCGACCTCGCCGCGGCAGTTATACCAGCAGTCGGTGCAGGTGTTGGTCTCTGCCCGGCCGCGCAGGGCCTCGACGATCTTCTGGGGACCGTCGCGATAGAGGTTCGCAACCGGCCGGGCGCGCTCCTCCACGCAGATGGCGATGTCGCCGGTCGAGTCGATGTTGAAAAAGGCCGTCCCCGCGCGGCAGCCCGGCACGCCGCCGTCCAGATACCGGTCGAATTGGGCGAGATAGGTCGGATTGCTCAGAAAGTTCGGATACTTCCGCTTCAGCTCGAGCAGCCGCGGCGCGACCGGCCCGTCTACATACCGGAACTTGGCGACGCCGTTCTTCCGTTCGCTGTAGGGCTGAATCATGAAATAGGCGTCGTGGGAGGCGGCAAGCTGGATCAGCGTCTCCACGTGATCGAGGTTGTCGTGTAACAACACACACATGAGGTTCAGGCGTTGCCACGGGTGCTTTCTGGCCCGGCTCAGGTACGCGAGGGCGCGAACCGCTCGGTCGAACGCCCCCTTCATCCCGCGGCGCCGATCGTGCCGGTCGGGATGGGCATAGTCGATGCTGATCGAGCACCCCCATAGACCCGCGTCGTAAAGCGCCTCGGCCAGATCGGGCGTGATGAACCAGCCATTCGTTGTGATGAACGGGAAGTGCCATCGGGCGACGGCCCGGACGATCTCGGGCACGTCGTCGCGAAGAAACGGCTCTCCGCCGGCCAGCGATACCAGCATCGTGCCGAGCGACGCCAGTTTTCGGGAGCCTTCGGTAAACTGCTCCACCGACTGCTCCGGTTGCCGGCCCATCGGGTCACGCCAGTAATCGCAGAAGCCGCAGTGGAAATTGCAGTTATAGTTGAGCTGCCAGGTGCACCACAGCGGATGACGCGACGCATAGGCCCGGAACAGCCGCCACTTCTTGGTCACCGGCGCGAGCATCCGAAAAGCACCTTTCCCCACGCTTGCGACATCTCGTGGAACGGGGACAATCCCGGGTTCGGAGAATCTAGCACGGGCGCTCGGGGTGCCGCAAGCCTCGCGTCCGTCGAGACACCGGTTTTGCCAGGCCGCGCCCGCCAAGCGGCACACGGCGGATCGGCGTGTACCGGAAACAATGCGCCTGGCCGGATCAGCCGAAGGCACCGACCGGAAATGGCAGTAGATGGAGATGTCATGGAACGAAGTGCACTGAGCTTGTCTGTGTTGCTCGCCGGCCTGCTGGCCGGCGCCCCCAACGCCCGCGGCGCGAGTCATGCCGAGATCACGCCGGTTATCATCGGCTCCGCCGCCTTTGAACGCGGCAGCCATACCGTGTCCTACCACTTGCCGCGCAACACCTCGGGGGTCCTGCCCCAGGCGCTCGTCGTGATCGGTGCCCAGCCGTCCGTCGAGGTGCCAAACGCCGCGCCTCCCGCCCCCGGCGCCGCACCCACTCTGAAAAAGGTCCCGGCAGAGATCGCGTTCGGCGTCGGGGGCAAACCCATGCCCCCGTGGAAACTCACACGGCGTCCGACCGCCTACGTCATCAACCTCGATGCCGTTCGCGCCAATCCCGACTACAAGTCGGGGACTGTCCGAATGAACGTCAACACGACAACGACCGCCGAGCAGGTCGGCGTCATCCTCCTGGGAATGCCCGATCCGGCCGTTCTGCTCCACGGTTCCGGCAGCGGCGCGCTCGCCGATCTCGCCGAAAACGCAAAGGACGCGGACGTCGGGGCCTATTGGCAGGCCCTGGCGATGGAGATCGCCGGAAACGAGGCCCCCGCGCGAGACGCCTACACGAGTCTAAAAAACGCAAAGAACCGCGACGTCGCCCGCTTCGCTCGGCGCGGCCTTCGCATGTTGTCCTACAAGCTGCGAAAGCGAAAACTCTCGGGCGATTTCATGGAACACCGCCGATGGGGCCTCTATCTCCAGGAATGCGGCCTATTCGCCGTCGCCCGGAGCGAGTTTGAGGAATGCCGCATCCTCGAACCCAACGACGTCGTGAGCCAGTATCGCTGCGGCGCCCTCCACGACCGCCTCCGCTCACAGGTACTGGACGTCAACGACTACATGAATCGCGCCGGCGAGGCGAGCACCGTGGCCGACCCCGTCGATTGGCACGTCCTCTTCGTCCTCATGAAGTCGCGAAGCTACGAGGCCGAGGAAGACGGCAAGACCGTGAAGAAAGTCAAATCCCTCACCGACGCCGAGCGGATCGACATCAAGAACCGCTGGCTCGTCGTCGAGAGCATGGTGTGGGCCGCGACACGGGGCAAGCTGCGCCTGATCACCTCCTTCTACGAGTTGGACGACAAAAACCAGCGGCCATACGTCATGCATGGCGGCAAGGTTCTCGGTCCGCCGGACGACATCATCGAGCGTCGCGGCTGGTTCGACGGCGTGATCAGCGTCCGCCCGCGATTGCCGTCCGAGGAAGGCCGCCCCAATCAGACCATAGGCGGCGACCTCGGTCCGAACGGCGCCGCCCTCTCCGACCTCTTCCACGATACGTCATGGCGCGGCTTTCTCGAACACTGGCATCGCCAGTTCAGTTGGGCCGTCGCCCGCTGCGAGCCCGGTCCGGGCTATCCGCTCGGCGACGAGGCGGCGGACTGCGGCCACAAGCCGGTGCCCTACCTCGGCTTCGGCTGCCGCGAAGCCCTGCACACCTACCTCACGCCGGCGATGTGCCGCCGGGTGGACGCCGTGGACGTCGGCGTTCCCGGCACCCATGTGCGATTCTGGCAGGTCGAAGGCCCCTATCCCGTGAACGTTCAACCGCCGCCCGCCGGCCGGCCCGGGCACCATGTCATGGACCCCATTCCCGCCGGAACCCCCGAACGCACCGTGGCCGTCGACAGCAATGCGGATTTCATCGACCTGGCGGCCGTGTTCCCCGACGCCGGATGGGCCAGGGCCGTCGCAAAGACCTGGGTCTATTCTCCGGCCGACCGGGAGGTCCGCATGTGGATCGGCCAAAACGACGGAGCGGCCGTCTGGATCAACGGCCGATGCGTGCATCGGGGTCGCCGGTATTCCGCCGGAAAGTATGCCGATCGCAATCTCGTCGACACGGTCGCCTCCTATGCCCCGCTGAAAAAGGGCTGGAACGCCGTCCGCGTCGTCGTCGAATCCTGGCCGACCCCGAAGTATGACAAGCGGTGGGGCTTCTCGATCCGCTTCTGCGACTGGGACAACCGGCCCGTGCCCGGCCTGGCCTACCTGAACACGCAACCCGCCGAAGACGTCGTGCCGCAGAACGACCGCCCGCCCGTCGGTCCTTTCTATTCGTGGCCGGCGGTCCGGGATCGCTATCACGACGCGCTCCCGCAACTCACCGAGAGCGACCTCCGGACGATCACCGGCGTGTCCGATCTCCGCCTCGCGGGCGAGATCATCCACGGCGGCGGGTTCTTCGCGCTGTCCGCCGGCGGCCGGACCGACTCGCGTGCCCATCGCGCCGTGCCGTCCTCGTGGAATCGCGAAAAGGATCGCGACGTCGTCCTCAACAACCTGCTCGATTGGGACCGTGAGCACTGCGCCGCGTTTCCATTCAGCAAACAGGGCCGCGACCACGACCTCCTCTTCCTGCGGCCCGAGGCCATCGACGCCTATCTGACCCTGCTCGACGAGCCGCGCCCGGCCGAGGTCGGACCGGCGACCGGACCGGCCGGCCGCGTCCTCGGCTACGTCGTGGTGCCCGGCGCCGAATCGGACCGCACGCTCCTGGTCGTCGAAGCGACCCTCGGCAAACCGACCGGCTGGCCGCTCGACGAAGAAGACCTCCTGCGGCCGCCGCTGGATTAGAAGCGTATGATAGGTGGATCCGTCATAGTTGAGGCGGTCTCGATGAACGCCGTAGCGTCGCCCCCCGTGGCCCGTGACGACCGTGACAAGTGCCCGCCCCAGACCGAAGCGCCCGTAGCTCAGGTGGATAGAGCAACGGTTTCCTAAACCGTAGGCCGCAGGTTCGAGTCCTGCCGGGCGCGT
>CAYQDV010000110.1:0-11149 GCA_964416295.1 uncultured Planctomycetaceae bacterium | reverse complement strand
GCCTGACGCCGCGTGCCACTGGCGGCACGCCCGCCAGTGCCCCGCGATGCGCCGGCCCACCGGTTGTGCCGCGGACCCGCCCACTCTCAGTCCCGCCCCCAAGGCTGCGACGCCAGCTCGCCTCCGTGTGTACGCAACGCGCGTCACGGAGGCGAGCGGCCGAGCCGCCCCCGAAGGTGACCGCCTCTTCAACCGCGCCCGGCAGGACTCGAACCTGCAACCTACTGGTTCGAAGCCAGTTACTCTATCCAATTGAGCTACGGGCGCTCCACGCTTCCAAGCCCAGACCCCCGAAGATTATCATTCACGGCCGCTGCGGGCAAGGCATCCACGCTCCGCAACCCCGCCGAGCCGGCCCCGGCAGTGTCCTCCGTGCCGGCAAGAACAAACGCCCCTCTTCGTGTCGGCAGCACGTGCTGGACCAAGAATCCCCGTTCCTCGGTCCCGCCTTGATGCGGGTCTGTGACACACTCGGCCGCGGGGTGCCACGGGCGCTCGCCTGCCCGTGTCCGGGCACGGCACTCTCGGTTCATGCACTGGCGGACAAGCCGCCAGTAGCACCGATTGGGGAAGTCGGGCGTTGCCGCCGAGACTGTCACGGACCCCCTTGATGCAGATCCCTTGCCATGTCGTTGCGATCCGTCCAGGTCGCTTCGGCATCGCCCGGCGCGGATAGTGTCGGGGGACCCTTCGGCGTCCCGCCGGTTCGAGATCGACATCCTCATCCTATGCAGCGGCCAGAGGTCGATGCTCCGCAACGCCCGCGCACAGAAAAGGCCGCGCCTCGACAGTAGTCGAAACGCGGCCTTTGAACTCAAAGAAACAGCCGGCTCGGAGGATCCGGCGGCGGGGTCACCCCCGCCGCCGGTTTAGTGTCTCCGAACGACCTTCGGTCCGTCCTTACGAGCCGAAGTCGCCGTCGTCGCCGTTGTCGTTGCCGTCGTCATCGGGCTCAGGCACGATGACGCCACAAAGATCAACCGAGCAACTCGACGTATTACCGCACTCATCCGTCGCAGTGACGATCAGAGTCGCGGTACCGGCCTCGATCTTCAAGATGCCGTTGTGCACCTCGAACTCGCACTCGTCAACCTCGCACTCGAGATCAATCATCTGACCATCGACCACCGGAATCTGGAGGCAGCCGAACTGGATCTGAGGACAACTGATGTCGAGCACAGCCGAAACGCTCACGGCGCCACAGCCATCGGTGGCCGTAAAGCCGATCAACACGTTTCCGCTGTCGTCGCCGCCGCCGTCCAGGAACAGCGTCCGGCCACCGACCGACGAGCCGCGACCTTCGAACTGGCCGCCGGCCGACATGTCGAGGTTGCCGGAGCAGGTCACCATCGGCGGAGTCGTGTCCACGATGGTAAACGTGGCCGAGCACTGCGACGAAAGCCCGTTGGCATCGTCCGTCGCCGTCCACGTCACCGTCGCCGAACCCGTGCCACCACAGTCGTCAGACAGGCCGGTGAAGTCGTTCGTGACCGTCACCGAACCGCAGACGCCCGCCGAAGCCGTCACCGAACCCAACCAAGCGTTGAGCTGTGACGTGTTGCCGGCACCGTCGCATTCGACGGTCATGTCGGCAGGACACTCGATCGTCGGCGGAGTGTCGCACGAGAAGCCGTCACCGAGCGTGCCGATGACCTGGCCACCCGCAGACTCACAACACAGCGGCGTCGAAACGATGCAGCCGTTGTTGATGCAGCAGATGACCTGGTTCGGGAACTCAGGCGGGCAGCCATCTCCGATGCCAGCCACCGTCTCGGAATCGGCAAACTCGCCACCCGTCGCGATGACCACACCGTCCAGAGACAGCGTGTAGCTGCCGAGGCCGAAGCCGCAGCAGATGCCGTCGCCGAAGGCGTCGAAGATCGTCCACTCGTAGCAACTCGATGAGCAAACCGGGACGTCCGTGATGTCGTGAGCGTCCGGAACGCTGAACGGACCGGCCGACGCCACCAGGCCGCCGCCGACTTCGTTCAACTCCCAAGTCGTCTCACCCGGGAAGTCGTCCGTAAGCACATCCACCGTCAGGGTGGCGTCTTCAGCGCCGACCTTGCAGAGAGTGCCGCCGCCGCCACCGCAACCGCCACCGATGTTGGTGGTGGTCTCGAAGTCGGCGAAATCGCCGCCGGTCACAACCAGCGTCCCGTTGAAGAGCACCGAGTAGCTGCCCATGCCGAAGCCGCAGCAGATGCCATCACCGAACGCGTCGAAGATGGTGAAGTCATAGCAGCTCGTCGAGCAAACCGGCACGTCCGTGGTGAACAGGGTCGCGGGATCCGCGTACGGACCGCCCGTGGCGACTACGCCACCGCCCTGCTCGTCCAACTCCCAGGTCGTCTCACCCGGGAAGTTGTCGGTCGTCACTTCGACGGTGATGACCGCGTCTTCCTGGCCGGCCTGGCACAGGTTGCCGCCACCGCCGCCACCGCAGCCGCCACCGATGTCGGTGGTGGTCTCCAAGTCGGCGAAATCGCCGCCGGTCACGACCAGTGTCCCGTTGAAGAACACCGAGTAGCTGCCCATGCCGAAGCCGCAGCAGATGCCATCACCGAACGCGTCGAAGATGGTGAAGTCATAGCAGCTCGTCGAGCAAACCGGCACGTCCGTGGTGAACAGGGTCGCGGGATCCGCGTACGGACCGCCCGTGGCGACTACGCCACCGCCCTGCTCGTCCAACTCCCAGGTCGTCTCACCCGGGAAGTTGTCGGTCGTCACTTCGACGGTGATGACCGCGTCTTCCTGGCCGGCTTGGCAGAGGTTGCCGCCGCCGCCGCCGCAGCCACCGATGTTGGCGGTGGTCTCGGAATCGGCAAAGTCACCGCCCGAACCGACGAGCGTGCCATTGAACAGGACCTCATAGGAACCCATGCCGAAGCCGCAGCAGATCCCATCGCCGAACGCGTCGAAGATGGTGAAGTCATAGCAGCTTCCCGAACACACCGGGACGTCTTGCGTAAACAGGGTGGCCGGCTGGCTATAAGGGCCACCGCTCCCCGCGACGCCACCGCCCTGCTCCACGACCTCCCAGGTCGTCTCACCCGGGAAGTTGTCGGTCGTGACGTTGACCGTGATCACGGCGTCCTCGGTCCCGGGGATGCACAGCGTGGGCTGGAAATCGCCGCTGCAATCCGTGCCGTTACCTTGGAAGGTGCCGCCCGCGGCCGCACAATCGTCAGCAGACAGCTCGGCGCAGGACCCGTCGGCCAGACAGCAGCCGCCGAGCGGAGCACACGCGTTGTCCGCCGTCAGAGTCGCCTGGTATTCCGCACCACAGGCAACGCCATCGAAGCCCTGAGGTGCCGCGAACAGCCAGACGATACCCGGCTGAACGAGCCGCGTCAGGCTGCCCTGCACACAGCTATCGAACAACCCGGCGTCGCCGAGGTCGATGTTGTTGCAGTCCGGAGCCGGAACCAGGATGAACGTCAGCACGTCGAACTCGGCCTCGACCGTCCACGTCAGCGTGGTCGGCGAGAACAGCTCGATCTGATACCAGTCGGTATCACGCGTGCCGCCCGAAGCCCCGGCGGTGGAGCAATAGGTCTCGCCGCACGAGATCGGGCTGTAGACGGCCGGCGATGAGTTGCAGCCACCATTGACCGAAACGCAGTCCGGCTCGTTCTCCAAGGTCGCGTTCGGATCGCACACCACGTCACACGGTGGCAACGAAGTGATGCTCAAGTCATAAGCACCGCACCCGCCGGAGCTGAACGCCTCAACGTCCACGAAATAAGTCCCGGCGGCCAAAACGGCCACGACCTCCGATTGGAGGCCGCAGGAGTCGTCGTTGGTGCCGACTTCCGTCCCGCAGCAGGTCGTCCCGACGGCCAGCCACGTATCCCACGAGGCGCCGCACAGCGAGAAGGTCCACTCGCCGGCGGTGGGAAGGGTGACCTCGTACATCTGCTCTTCGGAGGCACGGATGTCGCAGTCGTTGCCGGCACCACAGGTGTCACCCGAGAAGACACCCGGCGCGGTGACTTGGAAGTCGGTCGCGCAGGACGCACCCTGCGTGATGTTCAGCGTGTAAGTGCCACACTGCGACGCGCCGAACGCCTCGATGTCCACAAAGTAGGTTCCCGGAGCCAGCGAGACCGTGATCTCGGACTGGAGGCCACAGGAATCGTCATTCGTGGCGATATCGCTGCTACAGCAGGTCGTGCCGATCGCCATCCAAGTGTCATAGGTGGCGCCGCCACACAGCGAGAAGGTCCAGGCAGCGGCCGTCGGGATGTCAACCTGGTAGATCTGCTCCTCGGAGCCACGGACCGCGCAGTCGTTGCCCGCGCCGCAAGTGTCGCCCGAGAACGAGCCGGGGCCCGTCACCGCGAAATCGACGCACGCCGGCAGCACGCCACACGGTGGCGGCAGGCTCGCGCAGGTCTGGTTTGCGAAGAAGTCGAAGGTGCAGTCGGTCTGAAGCACGTTGTCGGTGCAGGTGCCGCCGCCGGCGGTATCACAGCACGCACCCGAAGCCGGGCCGGCCACGCCGAAGTCCACTCGAACAACCCAGTGCATGTCCGGGAAGCCCAGAACCGCCGTGTCCGCATAGTCGTTGAGCCCGCAGGCCGCAGCAGCCAGATAGGTCGGGCCGGACTGACCGGCGGAGTTCGAGCCGACGAAGAACGAGCCGCCGTCCCCACCGTCCGCCGTCTGGCGGCTGGGCGTGAAGACCTCGACGACCATGGTCGAGTCGGCGGGCAGCGTGACACCCATGCCGGTGAAGTCCGCCGTCACGGTCGTCAGCGCAGTGGCATCCAGAACCAGAACGTCCAGCGTCCCCATCAGGGTCAGGTTGGCCATGCTCGGAGGGCCGGCCGGGCTGGTATAGACGCTGACGGTGACGGTGTAGTCACCGCCGGCGTTCGTCTCGACGCCGAAGTCTACGCAGGACAGGTCCTGCGGGGACCCGGCCGTCGCACCGGTCGACAGATCGAACGACCGAGCATAGAAGTTGTCGGTGTTGACCCCGCCCGCATTGCACGAGACGGAGGTGCCCGCAACAATCGTGTTCGGGTCGGTGTTCTGCGTGATCGTGAGCGAGCCGCAACCGCCGCCTTGCAGCAGTCCGCCGTTCCCGTCACCCGCAAGCCCGCCCGCCTTGCCCGAGGCCGGCTGATGGGCCCGGAGCACGTCGGGGAGCAACTCAGTCGAGGCCGTCGGCGCATGGCTGATCTTTGTGCGCAGCGTCTTCTGCCTCGCCTGTCCCATGGCCACGCTCGTACAGAGCAGTACGGCGCAACAGGTACACAAACTCGTCCTCAATTTCATTCTGGGGTACCTCCTTTTGTGTATGAATGAGACTTGAACCGTCCTTCTACCTTTCGGAATCTCCGAAAAAACACTAGTGTAAACATAGCTGCCCCCGGACACGCCAACCGGCGCATTACCGCTGTTCCATCCCTCCTCCCACACGCCAAGGCACCGCACCTTTGGGCACACGTGACCCGAGCAGCCAATCCACGCCGCGAATACGCGGACCTCCCTGCGGCCCCACTGCGCGACGTATTATCTGATCCGTGAGATCTGCGCATCTTTCCTCAATTCGACTTCCGCTGAAGGGAGGTGCTCCTGCCCAAACCTCCGCTTCCAGACAAATCCCTGCCGAGCTATAATCCTGAACCTACCACAGTTCGGGGGCAGATGTCAACCCGGAAAACGTGTTTTTTCGGAACCATTCTCAGGATTTCTCAAGTGTGCACACGTGCACACGCGAGCACGAGGCAAGCCGGGCGGACAAGCCGACCGCGGCGCTCCTCGCAGCCGAACGATCGTTCGAAACGACAGACTATCGGACCCGCCACCGACGCTCCGCGGCTCTCGGCCGCCCGCGACGCGCGACGCCGCCGGCGAGTTAACACGCAAGTAGAAGGGAAGTTACGATCGATCACCGTGGCATGACGCTTGCGGTTCGTCCATCCGGCTTCCATAATCGGCGTCGTGGTTGTGCCCCACGCAATCACCCGCGATGACACGATCAACGACCTCTGTCGGCGATTGGCGACTACCTCCACCCCGGTCGCCGCCAGCGGGCTGTGGGGGTCTGCTGCGCCCATCCTCGCCGCCGCAGCCGCCGCCGCAGCCAACCGGCCCCTTCTTTTGCTGACGCCCCACCTCACCCAGGCCGACGACGCCTGTGACGACATCGAGACGACCGCCGAAAGGCCGGCCGAGTTGCTCCCGGCTTGGGAAACGCTGCCCGGAGAGGGTTCCGGAGCCGGAGAAATCACCGCCGAGCGAAGCCGCTTGTGCACCACGCTGCTCGAATGTCGAACGAATTCGCATCCCGCGAGCCGCGCATCACAGCCGGAAGCCCTGCTGCCGTACTGCGTCGCTCCGGTTCAGGCCCTCATGCAACCCGTGCCTTCACCCGCCCGACTCGAGGCCAACGCCTTGACGCTTCACGTCGATCAGCAACTCGAACCGCACGAGATCACCCGCTGGCTCGTCGATCGCGGGTTCGAACGGCTCGACCGCGTCGAACAACCGGGGGACTTCGCCCTGCGCGGCGGCATTCTGGACGTCTTTGCCACCGCCGACGTCGATCCGCTGCGCATCGAGTTCTTCGGCGACCGGATCGAGTCGATCCGGCCATTCGACATCGGATCGCAACGATCGATCCGCACCGTGGACGACGCGCGGATAACGGTGCCGCCCGATCCCGCGAGCGGTGCCCCCGACGACACGACCTCATTTCTCGATTATCTCTCACCGAAAACCCTCGTCGTCCTCCACGAACCGGTCGAGATCACGGAGACCGCACGGACCGTGCTCGCCCGCCTCGGCCACCCGATCGGCCACACACCCATCGACGCCCTCCTGAAACGGCTGGGCCGGTTTCGACAACTGCACCTCAGCCGTTTCGCCGGTGCAACCGTCGAGGACCGCAACGCCTTCGCCGTCCGATGCGAACCGCTCCCCACGTTCGACGCTCGCTCCTCCGACGCCGTCCAGGAGCTGATCCTGCTTGCGGGGAATCAGACGGTCGTCGTCTACTGCGATAATCGCGGCGAGCAGCAGCGACTGAGCGAGCTGGTCGACCAGATGCTCGCCCGCGCCGCGGACGGCGGCGATGTCGCGCATCCCGAAATTGAGATGCGGATCGGCTTGATTCATCAGGGCTTCCAGTGGCGATCGACCCGCCCCGGCCCCGACGGAGTCGCGTTTGCCGTCGTGCCTCACCACGAACTCTTCCGCCGCTACACGCAAAAGCGCCGCATCCGGCGGGTCACCGCCGCGCGACCCATCGATTCGTTCATCGACCTGAACGACGGCGACTTCGTCGTGCATCTCACCCACGGCATCGGCCAATACGTCGGCATGAAAACGATGCGGAAAGGCCAGTCTCACAAGAGCGAGGAATACCTGACGCTCCGATTCGCCGACAAGGCAACCGTCCACGTGCCCGTCTCGCAGATCGATCTAGTTCAGAAATACGTCGGGAGCCGGGGCGCCAGGCCTTCACTCTCCAAGCTCGGCGGCACGCGATGGAAATCGACGCGGGAAAAGGTCGAACAGGCCGTCAGCGACCTGGCCGCAGACCTGCTGCGCATTCAGGCCGTGCGCGAATCCCAGCCCGGAATCGCCTTCCCTCAGGACACCCACTGGCAAACCGAGTTCGAAAACGCCTTCCTGTTCACCGAAACGCCCGACCAGATCGCCGCCCTGCGCGACGTAAAAGGCGACATGATGCGCCCTCGGCCGATGGACCGCCTCCTCTGCGGCGACGTCGGATACGGAAAAACCGAGCTGGCCATGCGCGCCGCATTCAAGACCGTCGAATTCGGGCGCCAGGTCGCCGTGCTCGTCCCGACCACCGTGCTCGCCGAGCAGCACAACCGGACCTTCGCCGAACGCATGGCCGACTACCCCTTCGTCATCGAATGTCTCAACCGTTTCCGTCCGGCCAGGCAGCAGCGCCAGATCATCTCCCGCGCCCGCAAGGGACAGGTCGACATCCTCATCGGCACACACCGACTCGTGTCGAAGGACGTCGGTTTCGCCGACCTCGGCCTCGTCATCATCGATGAGGAACAGCGATTCGGCGTCGAGCACAAGGAGCGTCTCAAACGTCTCCGCACCACCGTCGACGTCCTCACCCTCACGGCCACGCCGATCCCCCGGACTCTCCACATGTCCATGATCGGCCTGCGCGATATTTCGAGCCTGGCCACACCCCCAATGGACCGCCGCGCCATCTCCACCCGTGTCGTTACCTGGGACGACCGGCTCATCCGCGAGGCGATCGTTCGCGAACTCAACCGTGACGGCCAGGTCTACTTCGTCCACAACCGAGTCCAGTCCATCGAACGCGTCGCCAACGCCATCCGCTCGCTCGTGCCCGACGCCCGCGTCCTCATCGGCCACGGCCAGATGCCCGGCGAAGAGCTCGAGGACGTCATGCGGCGCTTCGTCAACCGGCGGGCCGACGTCCTCGTCTGCACCAACATCATCGAATCCGGCCTGGACATTCCCACCGCCAACACGATCCTCATCGATCGGGCTGATCGGTTCGGTCTGGCCGACCTCCACCAGCTTCGCGGACGCGTCGGCCGCTACAAGCACCGGGCCTATTGCTACCTGCTGCTCCACCCGAACCGCCCCCTCACGAGCACCGCCGCCCGCCGGCTCAAGGCCATCGAGCAGTACAGCGACCTCGGCGCCGGCTTCCGCATCGCCATGCGCGACCTGGAGATCCGCGGAGCCGGCAACCTGCTCGGCCAGGAACAGTCCGGCCACATCGCCGCCGTGGGCTACGAGTTGTATTGCCAGCTTCTCGAGAAGGGCGTCAAGCGGATGAAGGGCGAGCCGTGTCACGACCGCGTCGCCGTGCACCTCGAACTCGACGTCGAAGCCCACATCCCCCGCGGTTACATCCCCTCCGACCGCCAGCGGATGGAGTGCTACCGCCGCGTGGCCGCCTGCCAGACGCCGCAGGATGTCGAGCAACTCGCCGCCGATCTCCGCGACGCCTTTGGCCGATATCCGGAAACCGTCGACACCCTGCTCACGCTTGCCGACATCAAGGTCCGCGCCGCGGCCTGGAACATCAAGACAATCATAAAAAAAGAACCCGACCTCATCTTCAAGCTCGACGGCGCCGTCAAGAACCTCGAACCCCTGTTCGCCGGCTCCAAGGGACAGACCAGCTTCCCCGACGCAAGCACCCTCTACTGGCGCCTGCCGGACCACTATTTCCACGGCGACACCCTGTTGACCCTTCTCCGAAATCTCTTTCGAAAGGCCGCACCGGCCGACCCGACCGCCGACTCTCGTGCTCCGACACAACTCAATTGATGGGGAGCATCCGCGTCTCGCCGGTGCGATTCCTCCAGGGCAATCGCAAGAACGGTGCAGCGGCGCAGGGTCCGCCGTGCAGATCGCGACGCCGGGCCACGTCGGCCGCAGGAGGCCGACGCGACAGCTCAGTGGTCCGCACAGCTACGGCCCTTGCCCGCGAAAGCCAGGGCGGTTGGCCGGCCGCACACCCACGCATATAGTCTGCCCGAATGAGCCAGCAGACCCGACTCTTCGGTTCGGCACGGTTGATCTCGCTGTGCACCGTGGCATCGCGGATCACGGGACTGGCGCGGGACATCCTCTTGAACCGGGTCTACGGCCAGGGCTGGGTGCAGGACGCCTTCAATTACGGCTTTCTGATCCCCAACCTTTTTCGACGCCTCTTCGGCGAAGGGGCCTTGTCCGCCGTCTTCGTCCCCGTCTTCACCGATGTCCTCGATCAGAAGGGCCGCGCCGCGGCGTGGGTGCTGCTCGGCCGCGTGACGGGACTGATGGCCCTCGCGCTGGTCGGGCTCACGCTGCTCGTCGAACTAGGCGTGCTCGCGGCCGCGTCGTTCTCCGCCGGCGGACGCGAGTTGCACATCGGGCTGACCGCCGTCATGGCCCCGTTCATGATCGGCGTCTGCCTCCTCGCCCTCTTTTCGAGCATCCTCAACTGCCTCAACCACTTCACCGTCCCGGCCCTGCTGCCGATCGTGCTGAATGTCATGATTGTCCTCGGCGTCGTGCTCGTCGGACCGATGTTCGGCACGATGCTCCACGACCACGCCCTCGACCATCAGATATACGGCGTCGCCGCCTGCGTCCTCGTCGCCAGCGTCCTCCAACTCGTGATCATCCTGCCCGTCCTGCGGAGGCACGGGGTGCGCTTCCGCTGGTCGCTGAGCACGGCCGACCCCGACCTGCGACGCATCCTGCGAACGTTCATCCCCGTGCTGATCGGCCAGGGCCTGCTCCTGTTCAACGTCTTCTTCGACGCCCAGATATGCACGACGCTGACACGACCGCCCGGCGCGCCCGCAACCGGATCCTTCCTCGGAATAGAGTTCGTCTACCCCCTCGCGCAAGGCGCCCTGTCAGCGGTGAACAACGCCCAGCGACTCTACCAGTTTCCGTTGGGCGTGCTCGCGATCGCGCTGGCAACCGCCGCGCTGCCGATGTTCAGCCTCCACGCCAGCCGGGGGGAAATGACCGGCCTGCGGTCCTCCGTCGCCCAGTCCCTGCGCCTCGCGATCTACGAGGGCCTGCCCGCCGGCCTCATGATGCTCGTGCTCGCGGCGCCGATCATCTCGCTGCTGTTCGAGCACGGACGGTTCGGCCCCGAACAAACCGAGCGAGCCGCCCGCATCCTGCGGTGGTACGGTGTGGGCATGGCGGCGTTCTGCGCCCAGCATATCCTGCTCCGCGCGTTTTACAGCCTGAAAGACACGCTCACGCCGATGTGGATAAGCTGCGGCCTCGTGGCGCTCAACTGGATCATGAATCTGACCCTCGTCTGGCACGTGCGCGAATCGGCCTTCGCCATCAGCACCTCCACGACGTCGGTCCTGCACGTCACGTTCTCCATCTGGTTCCTCCGAAAACGCATGGGAGGGCGCATCGGTGCCCGGCAGATCGCCGCCAGCATCGGACGGACGATCATCGGCGGCGCCCTGGCCCTGGCCACGGCCTATCTGCTGCTGACATGGACGCGAGGCTGGTTTCCGGGCGGCCCCCGCGAGTTGATCGCCCGCGCGGCCTGCGTATTCGTCCCGCTGCTGGGCGCCGCCGGAGTCTACCTGGCCTCGACGCGATGGATGGGAATGGAAGAGGTCGGCTGGCTGCTGGGACAACG
>CAYQDV010000109.1:8887-11209 GCA_964416295.1 uncultured Planctomycetaceae bacterium | reverse complement strand
GCCTTGCCTCGATTCCGACCGGCCTCCGGCGGCGCTCCGTCGCACTGGCGGGCAAGCCGCCAGTGGCACCCGGACGACGCCCGCCCGCGCCACTCCGTGCGCCCCCGCCCCCTATAACAACTCCGCCGCTCATTTTATTCGCGCATGTGCGAGATTCTTCAGAGAGAATCCGCCGATCCGGAGAATCGGTGCGAAGGGCTTGCCTGCCTTGCTACGGGAGGGCCGACGCTACAGCCGCTCATCGAGTCCGCCTGAACTGTCGTGCACCCGATTCCCGCTCCGCGACGGCCTCTCGCAGCAGGATCGGAAGCTGGAAGACCGTGTCCTCCTCGGCCGTCGTGCAGGGCTCGACCGAGGTGGCCCCGAGCGTCCGCAGCCGGTCCAGCACGGCCTGCACGACGCCCTCCGGCGTGCTCGCTCCGGCCGTGACACCCACCCGGCCGACCCCCTCCAGCCAGGTCGGATCGATGTCGTCGGGACCGTCGATGAGGTATCCGCGCCGGTCCCTCGACTCGCTCACTTCCACGAGGCGTGCCGCGTTGCTCGAGTTCTGCGAGCCGACGACGAGGAGCACCTCGATGTCGTGGTCGACCATCTCCTTGACGGCGTCCTGCCGGTTCTGCGTGGCATAGCAGATGTCATCGGTCGGCGGCAGTTCGAGGGCGGGGAAGCGGTCCCGCAGCGTCGCCAGGATCGCCGCCGTGTCGTCGAGGCTCAAGGTTGTTTGTGTCAGGATCATCAGTCTTCGGTCGGGCGGAACTGGGGTGATGCGGGCCTGTTCGACGTTTTCTACAAGCGTAATGTTTTCCGGTGACTCCCCCATCGTGCCGATCACCTCGTCGTGCCCGGCGTGGCCGATCAGGATGATGTGACAGCCCTGCTTGACGAAGCGGTGGACCTCGAGGTGCACCTTGGTCACCAGCGGACACGTCGCATCGATCAGCCGCAGCGCCCGCCGTCGGGCCTGCTCGAACACGACGGGTGCAACGCCGTGGGCGCTCAACACGGCCACGGCGCCGGCGGGGACATCCAGCAGTTCTTCGACGAAGACCGCTCCCTTCTCCCGGAGGGTTCGGACCACGTGGCTGTTGTGGACGATCTCGCGCCGGACGTATACCGGCGCTCCGAAGACCTCCAGCGCCATCTCCACGATCTTGACCGCGCGATCCACGCCCGCACAGAATCCGCGCGGATTGGCAAGCAGGACCTTCATCGATCGCTCCAGCGGGCCGGGGGCAGGCGCGGGTTTTCGCGCGGCCGCGCCGGCTCCTGAACAGCGTTTTGACACCGAACGCCTCCCGGCATGGATGTATCATAGCACCGATTGAGAACCCGCGAGGCGGAACACGAATTGCAGGTTGGTATGAAGAGAAAGAGTTTTGATTGCGTCGAGATGAAGCGCCGCGGCGCCCGACTTCTCCAGGAGAAGCTGGACGAGATGACGCGTGAGCAGCAGATTGCGTTCTGGGCGGAACGCTCGAAAGAACTGAGAGAACGCCTGGAGGCTGCCCGGAGGCGCGCCAAGACGCCCTGAAGGCGTGTGCGAGCAGCGCCCCACCAGAGCCGCGCGCGTCAGCAAGCGGACGAACGCGGTGCGAGCCATCGCGATGGCCACGTCGCCCGCAAGGGGCGACGCGACGGGTCCACTCCCTGACGGTCGCGGCTCTGATCAGGTGAGCGCACGCGCTACCCATCACGGCCGCGGTCGCGTCGCTATCAAGTCTATCGTCGAGATCGGACGTTTCGACGCCGGGTCGTCGGGCGCCGGCGGCGGCGCGTGCCGCAGGACATAAACGTCAGGCCGACCACCAGCGACATCATCGGCAGGGCGGCGACCGTGCCGCACATGCCGCCGTCGCGCAGGACCCGCGCGACAAGCTCTCCCACCGTCATTTGCAGTATCTCGTCGATCGGCACGAAGTCCGGCCGAAAGGGGCCATCGATGAACACCGGTCCGCAGCCCGTGTCAAAGAACGGCGCCTCGTCCGGGTCGAAGAACGGCGCCTCGCCGGCGAGGACGGGCGCGTCACGGTCGGAGATGTCGACGGTTTCGACACTCGCCTGCGAGATGGCGAAGACGCGGTCGCCGACGACACCGACCCGCTGAACCCTGGCTCGGGTGTCAAACCACCCGCGCTGGATCAACTCGGTGTCACTGAAATCGACGAGTTGAACGGCGTTGACACATCGGACGCGCGAACGCACGAACGGCTCACCGGCCACGATGCCGGGTTCTCCGCCGCCACCGTCGGCCGGCATCGGCGCAACCGGCGGTCCGTCCGGCGGCGGCATGTCAACGGGTATCGAGTAGTCCACGTGTGA
>CAYQDV010000109.1:0-8787 GCA_964416295.1 uncultured Planctomycetaceae bacterium | reverse complement strand
GACAGATCGATCACGAACAGCGGATCCACCTGAAGAAACGTGACGGCATAGGCCCGAGGACCGTCGTAGCGGACCGCCCGGAGCGACTCGTCGCGGATGATGTCGACGCTGCCGAGCGGGGTGATGGCGTCGGGGTCGGCGATGTCATAGGTGAACAGGCGGACCT
Organism: uncultured Planctomycetaceae bacterium; assembly: GCA_964416295.1. Classification (GTDB taxonomy): domain Bacteria; phylum Planctomycetota; class Phycisphaerae; order UBA1845; family UTPLA1; genus JAPULF01. Next base: position 8,621 of record CAYQDV010000109.1, on the reverse strand, counting down.
CGCGGAAGCCGAATCCGCCGGACTCGGTCGCGATGCGAAACGTCCCCTCGAAGTCATCCATGAAAAAACGGTTGCGGATGTGACCGGGCACATCGACGCTGCCACGGATCGCGATGGCTCCGGCCGGATCGGTGATGTCCACATATTGCACGCGCGTGAAGGTCTCGCCAAAGTCGGAATCGAAGAAGCGGCTGGCCGCGAAGATCGCCTCGGTTGAGACGTGCATTGCGACCGAGCCGCCACGGAACGTCTTGCGATCCACTGGTTGGATGTCGGTCGGATCGGCCACACTGATCGACGCGACAAAGCCGCGTTCCTGATTGTAGAAGCTGTCTGGCGCGCCGGGCATGTCGCCGTCGGAGGGCGTGTCGAAGGATGAAGGGAGGTTTTGTCCGGCGATGTAAAGGATGTCGCCCACACGTCGGCTCTGGGACGCGAAACCGGCCAGATTGATCTTGCCGAGGACGGTCGGCTGGGTGGCATCCTCGACGTCGACAATCGCGACACGGCTGCCCTCGAAATCGGGCGGCGCGATGCTGCGCTGAATCGGTCGGCCGACCATATCGTTGCCGTCGAACGCGATGTAGCCGAAGTCCGAGCTGAGCACGACGAGGGCGCGTGTGCCCACGACGAACATCTCGATCGGCCGTCCGCGGAGTACGGTCGAGCCGACCATCCGGGGGTGGTCGGGATCGGCGACGTCGACGATAATCAGCCCTTTGTGGCGGTTGAGAAGGTAAATCTTGTCGCCCACGACCTTGACGACGTCGGCCTCCTCGATCTCCCGCACGACGGCGACCTCGCCGTCGCCTCCTGGAGACAGGTCCGGAGCCGTCAGCCCTGCCGGCAGGGGCAACGCGTCCGCCGCGGGGGCGGGCGAGGCACCAACGCCCCTTCCGACAGTTGTCGGCGTCAGGGCCGTGTTACAGCCGGTGGTCAGGACCGCCAAACACAGGACGGCAGTGGTGACGGAACACGCGCGGCTCGCGAGACAATGGGGCAAGTGTGACGGGGACATGGTCGGACTCCAATAGAAACGCTGTGCGAGGCAGGCTGTCGGCATCGAAGGCCTATCACCGGGGCCTTCCTGATGCCAGCATCCATTAACAGAGTCTACGCCGCGGCCAAGCGACGGCAAGGGCGGACGTGTCCGAATGCGGGACATTTTTCGGGAAGATGAACCGGAGCACCCCGTTTTTCTCGGACGCATCGCTCTCAGGTTCCGTTTCAGACGGCCGGGGACGTCGGAGGCTGCCCGTGACATCGAGGCATCCAATCAGATACGCGAGATACGACCGAGGCTTTCTCCCGCGAGAGGTGGTCTTGCTGCGGGGATTGCCGTGCATCTGGGGCCGCTGCTCGTTTTGTGACTACATCGACGACAACACGCGCGATCCGTCGTTGATCCGGCGGGTCGCCGACGAGGAACTGGCGAAGGTCACGGGCGCGTTCGGCCGGCTGCAGGTCATCAACAGCGGTTCGATCCAGGAACTGCCGGTCACCGTCCGCTCGCAGATCCGCGACTTGATGAAGTCTCGCGGCATCACGCAGTTCTTCACGGAGTCCTACTGGGCCTACCGCAAGGACTATGAGGCCGCCCGCCGATTCTTTGAGGTCGACACGCACCTGTTTCTGGGCGTGGAGACGTTCGACGACGATCTGCGCAACGGCGTGTTGAACAAGTCGATGCATTGGCGATCCGTGGACGAGGTGTCCGCGGTGACCGATGCGATTTGCCTGATGATCGGTTTCCGCGGCCAGACACGGGACATCGTCCGGCGCGACATCGACCTGATGCTTCGAAAGTTTCGGTACGGCATCGTGAATCTCTTCACCGAGAACCGACTCAGCGGTGGTTTGATGGACGAGGACGTCAAGTCGTGGTTTCGAGAGGAATATGCCGGGCTGGACGACGAGCCAAACGTCGACGTCCTCTGGAAGAACACCGACTTTGGAGTCGGATAGGGGAGATGCTGCAACGCCGCGTACATATCTATCGGACCGGTCGAAAGGGTCGCACGCGCGCGGATTGAGACTCGGTCTCTTCGGCGGAATCGAAACTGGGCGAGATTCGACCCGCCACACCGAAGAATCCCTTGATTGGACACGGTGGCCGACTATGATTCCGCGGGCCGGGGCGATGCAACGCGCTCTCCGCAAACAAGGTCAAAAAAGACAGATGAGGTGATTGCCGATGTCCGTATCCGATGAGGCGTACAAGCTGCTCAACGAGCAGGTGACCAACGAGATGATCGCGGCCCATGACTACTTGGCCATGGCGTTCAGTTTTGAGGCCATGGGGCTGATGAAGCTGTCCGGGCGGTTTCTGGGGCAGGCGGAGGAAGAGCGCGCCCACGCGATGAAGTTCGCCAAATACCTTCAGGACGTCGGGCGGGACATCGCGCTTGGCCCGATTCCGAAGCCCAAGAGCCGGTTTTCCTCGGTTTTGGAGATTCTCGAGACGGCCCGCGAGAGCGAAAACGGCGTGACGGAACAGATTAACCGGATCGCCGATCAGGCCGCCCGCGACAACGATCACGCGACGCAGAGCTTCCTCAAGTGGTTTATCGACGAGCAGGTCGAGGAGGTCGCGACGGTCGAGAACATGATCCGGCTGGTCAAGCTCGCCGGGGATATGAATCTTCTGCTGCTCGAGGAGCGGATCGCCGCTGAAATCGGGAACAGCGCGTAGCGCGCCCGGTCCGACGTTCCCGCGGCGGATTGAGGGCCGAGGCCCGGACGCCGCGGAGCCCTACAGTTCCGTGACTTCCTTTGTCTTCGAAGTCATCAGATCGTCCAGAATTCCCTCGTACTTCTTCGTGAGTTTGTCCATTTCGTCGTGGCCGCGCTTGGCGTCATCTTCGGGCAGGTCGCCGGATTTTTTCTCCGCGTCGATCTTGTGGATGGCCTCCCGCCGGGCGTTCCGGAGCACGACTTTCTGCTGCTCGGCCAGTTTCTTGACGTGCGCGGCGATCTGCTGCCGGCGCTCACCGGAGAGCGGAGGCACGGGCAGCCGGATCACCTTTCCGTCGTTTTGCGGATTGATGCCGAGGCCGGCTTCCTGAAGCGCCCGCTCGATGTCCTTGAGCGTGCTCGGATCAAACGGCTTGATGAGGAGCATCGTTGCATCGGGTGTGGCTACCGTGGCCAGTGCCTTCAGTTCCATCAACGTGTCGCCGTAGGCCGCTACCGCAACCTTGACGTGATCGACGAGTCCGGGCGAGGCGCGCCCGGTGCGGACGCGGCGATATTCCTGCTTCAGGAACTCGACCGCTTTGTCCATGGTCTCTTCGGCCTCGAACTCTATCTCATCGAGTGGCATGGCTCATCCTCCGCGAAGTCGTCGGCGGCATTCTAGCCGCTCCGGTCGCAGTGACAAACGCCATTGGTCCGATAGGACCGGAGCAGCGGCATCGGAACAGCGATTGGCCTCACCTGTCGCCGAATCTTATCCTTATTGTTGCCGAGCGGCTCTGGGAGGACCGCACCTCGCAACGGCTTATGTTTGCCAAACAGGAGTCAGGAAAGGAAAAGCCGAATGTTCAAGCTCTATGTCAAGCGAAAGAAGGCCGTGATGGCCGGTGCGGCCGCGATCCTGTTCGCGAGCGCGTTTCAGCCGGTTGGGTGCAATCTGAGCATCGACCCCCAAGTGCTCAGCAGCGTCGTTGATGCCTTGTCGCAGGCCGGTGGCCCCGATAACCGGCAGTACTTCGGGCCAGGTCCGGGTCCCGGCGACCCCGGCTTCAACGATGCCGGCTCCCCTGGTGGACGGCCTCCGACGGAAGTGGACTACGGGTGGCACCCCGAACACGGTGAATGACCCTGGCAATCCCCCCGATGCTGTCGGCGATCCGAACGACCCCGGCCCCGACGCGTAACGGTCCGTGCCTGAGTCTGACACTTGGACGAATCTCTTCGCGCGGTCCGGCGAATCACCCACGTCGCCGGACCGCGCGAGCGCCCGGTCCATCTTTTTCATCGCATGCATCACAGAATCCCGGCATCGTGTCCATTGGTGAGTTGCTCTCGGTATGTTCCTTGGAGCGGCGGGCGCGCGGATGATCCGTGCGGCTTCATGGGCCTCGGGCTTGGGTGTGTCCGTGCACACAGATGCGATTTCACGGTTCCGCGGGCAATGGGACGGGTGTTCCTGCCGTCGTGACGAGTGATGCCGGTCCGATAGCGCCGCGTTTCGGTCGCCAGGGCGGATTTTGTTTGCCTCCCACTTGGCCGAACTTTATACTTCGGGTGCCGAGCGGCTCTCGTCGGGCCGTGCCTCGCATCGGCTTGTGTTCCCCCCCTTACAGGCAAGGAAAGGTGTATCCCTATGTTCAAGCTCTACGTCAAGCGAAAGAAGGCCGTGATGGCCGGTGCGGCCGCGATCCTGTTCGCGAGCGCGTTTCAGCCGGTTGGGTGCAATCTGAGCATCGACCCCCAAGTGCTCAGCAGCGTCGTTGATGCCTTGTCGCAGGCCGGTGGCCCCGATAACCGGCAGTACTTCGGGCCAGGTCCGGGTCCCGGCGACCCCGGCTTCAACGATGCCGGCTCCCCTGGTGGACGGCCTCCGACGGAAGTGGACTACGGGTGGCACCCCGAACACGGTGAATGACCCTGGCAATCCCCCCGATGCTGTCGGCGATCCGAACGACCCCGGCCCCGACGCGTAACGGTCCGTGCCTGAGTCTGACACTTGGACGAATCTCTTCGCGCGGTCCGGCGAATCACCCACGTCGCCGGACCGCGCGAGCGCCCGGTCCATCTTTTTCATCGCATGCATCACAGAATCCCGGCATCGTGTCCATTGGTGAGTTGCTCTCGGTATGTTCCTTGGAGCGGCGGGCGCGCGGATGATCCGTGCGGCTTCATGGGCCTCGGGCTTGGGTGTGTCCGTGCACACAGATGCGATTTCACGGTTCCGCGGGCAATGGGACGGGTGTTCCTGCCGTCGTGACGAGTGATGCCGGTCCGATAGCGCCGCGTTTCGGTCGCCAGGGCGGATTTTGTTTGCCTCCCACTTGGCCGAACTTTATACTTCGGGTGCCGAGCGGCTCTCGTCGGGCCGTGCCTCGCATCGGCTTGTGTTCCCCCCCTTACAGGCAAGGAAAGGTGTATCCCTATGTTCAAGCTCTACGTCAAGCGAAAGAAGGCCGTGATGGCCGGTGCGGCTGCGATCCTGTTCGCGAGCGCGTTTCAGCCGGTCGGGTGCAATTTCAACGTGGATCCCGCATTGCTCAACAGTGTGCTGGATGCCCTGACCCAAATCGACTTCCCGAACAACATTCAGTTCGGCGGCGGTCACGGTCACGGTCACGGTGACGGATTTGACGGCAATCAAAACGACAACAACGACGACGACTTTGGCAACGACAACGAGGACGACGGCGACGGCGATTTTGGCAACGACAACGACAATGACAATTCCTAGCACGCCCGATTGAGTCACGGCCTCGCGCGGTCCGGCGTCGATGCTTGTCGCCGGACCGCGTGATCGGCCGCTTGACGGCTCCGATCTCCCATCGCAGAATCACCCCCGGTGAGTCGGCGTGTGCCGACGCGGGAATCCCTCCATACACCGGAATTCGGGAGATTCGCGATGAGACAAGCATCTCGGCAAGCGATTTATGGGACGGCATTCGCGATCGCGCTGGTTGCGCCGCTGGCGGCGGCCGGCCAGGACATCGTGACGATCAAGGTCCAAGGCCACGGGATCGGCCGGGATGGCGCGGTCAAGGACGCCCTCCGCAAGGCGGTCGAACAGGGTGGCCAGAACGAGATCGCCAGCCGATCGAAGACGAAGGACTTCGCACTCGAATACGACATCATCCTGGCCCGGGCGAGCGGACTGGTGAAGGACTACAAGGTCCTCAGCGAGCGCGAGCACGACGGCATCACGACCGTTGAGATTGAGGCGAAGGTCAGCAAAAAGCTGATCGACGCCACCTGGGCGGACGTCGCCATCCAACTCAAGCAGCTCGGCCGACCGAAGATCATGGTCATCTTTACCGAGGTCATCCACGACCTGGATCGGCCGGAGCCGAGCCGTGAGATCGTCCAGCGGAGCAGCGTCCTCGGCACGATCCTCGAGCGGAAGCTGATCAAGTTGGGCTTCAAGCTCGTCAACGCCGGGCAGATGAAGGAAATCGATCGCAAGAAGGCGGCGACGGCTGTCATCGAAGGCGATGTCAGTGCACTGAAGGCGATCGCCGGCCGATATGGCGCCGCGATCTACATCAAGGGTGTTTCGCGCGCGAGCGGTCCTCAGCGGACCAAGGCCGCCGGGATCCGGCTTCACATGTGGGAGACGGACTGCACCATCCAGGGATTCTGGACGGAAACCGGCGACGCCATCTTCTCCAACGCCATGGTCGGAACACGCGGCGGATCGCGCGTCGCCGGCCCTCCCGGTGGAAGCCAGGCCCTGAAGAAGACCGGCGAAAAGCTCGCCGAGGCCAGCATCTATGACCTGCTTGAGGCCTGGGCTCGCGGAACGGCCGGCGGCGTCGGCGACGTGCTCATTGAGGTCCACGACGTCGCCAATGTCAGACAGGCGATCCGAATCAAGAAGGCCCTCGCCTCGGTGTCGGGCGTCGAGGAGGTCTCAAAGGACGGCGTCAAAGGCAACGTGCGGTACACCGTCACCGTCAACATGGGGGCCGAGGAGTTTCTCGAACACCTGATCGAACTGCAGTTCGACGGTTTTGAGCTGGACGTCGAGGACCAGAAGATGAGGACGATCGTCTGTAAGGTGAAATAGCGCGAGGCACCGCCGGCGTCCGAGCGACACACACACGCCATGACCATCGAGCGGATCATCGCGATCGAGACATCCTGCCGGCGTGGTTCGGTGGCCCTTGGGCGGGGCGACGACCTGATCGCGACGGCCGCGTTTTCCGCCGACATGCAGCACGCCCGCGAGTTGCTCCCCACGGTGGCCCGCCTGTGTGACGAGCAGGGCTGGCCGCCGGATCGGCTCGATGCGTGCTTTCTCTCGATCGGTCCCGGCAGTTTTACCGGCCTGCGTGTGGGCGTCACGTTCGCCCGGCACCTGGCACTGGCCGCGGGCGTTCGCCTCTGTGCGGTGCCGACGTTGGACGTCATCGCCGCGAACTGCACCGAGTTGGACCCGCCACCGCCGCGGCTCGCCGTGATCCTGGATGCCAAACGCGGCCAGGTCTATGCGTCGGTCTTCGAATATGAGGCCGGGCGCTACGCGGCCTGCGGCGACGCCGCCGTCGTCGATCCCGCAGAACTCTTCAGACGCGCTTCCGGACCCCTTGCCGTGACCGGCGAGGGCGTCGACCGCCATCGCGAGGCCGTCGAATCGGCGGGAGCGACGGTCATCGATGCAGCGATGTGGATGCCGATGGCGACGCGTGTCCTGCAACTCGGCCGGGCGCTCTCGCGGCGCGGCGGATGGACTGCGCCCCGCGAACTGATTCCTCATTACCTCCGCCGTCCGGAGGCCGAGGAGGTCTGGGAGCGCCGGCACGCAGACCTGCTTCCCTGACGAGGGTACCGTTTCCGGACGACCCTTCGCCAAGAACCGACGTGGCAGCTCGGTCGTAAAGGTGGACGGGAAGGATGCCCCTCGGGCAGGAGATTCCCGGACGTATTCAGCATTCCGTGCATCGGCAGGGCGGAGACTCCCATGTCGGGCCGCAATTGACCGATCGAAGACCGTATGACGCGATCCGCCAACGCCGAAGACGCTCGATCCGCCGGGCCTCGCCGTTGTCCCGAACGGGCTTCCGGCGTCGGCGCGGAGGCTGTTCTTCGGGTTGGTGACGATCCTCACCCCCCACATCGCGGAAAGAGGTGCAGGCGAGATACGACTGACGCGCCCGCTTCCACCTGCGACCCCGGAACCTCGTGCGCCTCGGCGTCCGAACCCTTCGCGAGCGTCGATATTCGCGTCATGACGTACAACATCCTGTACGGCTGGCGGTGGGAGCAGGCCCTGGATTTGATCCGGACGTGTCCGGCAGACATCATCGCTCTGCAGGAAGTGCCGGACGAGCAGAATCCAGCCGGCGGGACGCCGGCTTCGCGGATTCTTCGCGATCTGGAGATGCCCGGCTTCTGTGCCATGCTGTGGGGCCGGGGTCGAGACCGTATAGGCAACCTGACGCTGGTTCGGGGACGCATCGAAGGCGGTGAAATCCTCAAGGTGCCCTGGTCGCGACCTTACGGCATTGTCAATGAGGTTGAGGTGCGCGGGGTGCGACTGATGGTCGCCAATGTGCACCTGACGCCGATGATCGGCCCACCGATGTTGACGTTTCTGCCGAGCGAGGTCTGGCGACTGCGGGAGACGCTTGATCTGACGCGGCGGTTTGCTCCGGCCGACGGTTCGAGCGGACAGCCTCCGGTCATCGCGCTCGGCGACTTCAACACGTTTCGGCTCGCGCCGGCCTGCCGGGTCATGCATCGTGGATGGTCGGACTGTCGGGGCGCGGCGGGTGGGCGCTATCCAGCGACGCGGGCGACCTATGGGGTGGCGTTCGTGATTGATCACATCTTTACTCGAGGTGACGTCGCCGAGTTGGGAGATGCCGTGCTCCGCCACGCGTGCACCATCGGCCACGAGGATTTTCCCCTGCCACTTGGTCACCTCCGGCCGC
>CAYQDV010000108.1:0-11312 GCA_964416295.1 uncultured Planctomycetaceae bacterium | reverse complement strand
ATGACTCGACCTTGATGACGGAGTGCACGGGCAGGCCGCCGAGTTTCTCGCGGCCATTGAGGAAGCACAATTCGATCAGGCAGGCGACGCCGATGATCTCCGCGTCGAGCGAGCGGACGAGATCACAACAAGCCTTCATCGTCCCGCCGGTCGCCAGCAGGTCGTCGATCATCAGGACACGCATGCCGGGTCGGATGGCATCCCGATGGATCTCAAGGACGCCGCTACCGTATTCCAAATCGTACTCAACCCGCTTGGTCGGGCAAGGCAGCTTGCCGGGCTTGCGGATGGGTACGAAACCGGCGGACAGATTGCGTGCCACCGCCGTTCCGAAGATGAATCCGCGGCTCTCGGCACCGACGGCAATATCGACGTGGCCCGTGCGGAACGGCTGTGTCAAAAGCTCCACCGCGAGTGAGATGGCCGCCGGACACGCCAGCAGTGGCGTGATGTCCTTGAAGAGGATGCCGGGCTTGGGGAAGTCGGGTACGTCACGCAGCATTGTCGACAAGGCTTGAACGTCGGGAAGATCAAGGGCGACCGCTCGGGCCATGGCAGGCTCCTTTCGCCGTGATGATAGCGTGGGAGAGCCGGTACTCAAAGGCGCGCCGTTCCGCGCATCTACGGATTGCCATGCCTCCTGTGACACAGACGGGCAACCGGCGCTGATCGGCCGTGCTCGATGCCACATCTCGCCGGTGGAACGGTCATCACGGCCCCTTGACGAGGACGGATCCGCCATTGGTCAACCCGAGGAGCACGTCGCCGTCGGCGTTGTTGTTGAGAGACGCAACCGTCTTCGAGGTGATGGACGATCCCTCTACGCGCACGATGACGTCCCCCGGCGTGAGTCCCGCGCGATGGGCCGGTGTGTCGGTGCCGACCAGCCGGACCAAAAGGGCGTGTCGGGGCAGGTTGGCGTAGGCGCGAAACCGCCGGTCGACGCTGGCCATCACGGCGCCGCGAAACGCAATGGACTGGGGTTGCTCGGTCAGGCTTGCCGTGGAGGCGCACGGTGCCAGCGCGATGGTCGTGCTTCGCCGCCGGCCCTCTCGAACGTAGGCGACCGAGAGGACTCGTCCCGTCTCCATGTCGCGCAGCATCGCCAGAAGATCGCAGCCGGAAGAGATCAATTGGCCCGCGACGTACGTGATCACATCGCCGACCCGCAGACCGGCGCATTCCGCCGGACCGTTCGGCGCGAGCGCCGCGATCCATGCTCCGGGCGTCGCGCCATCCGCCGAGACGTCCATGCCCGGCGCTGGCGCGAACTCGGCCCCAACGCAGCCGTACTCAATCGATTCGCCGGCCAGCAGCCGCTCGACGACCGAGCGCGATCGCTCGTCGAACGGAAGCGCGATCCCGGTGCCACTATCGATTCCGCGGGCCGTGACGAGGCCGACGACCCGTCCGTGGATGTCGATCAGCGGACCGCCGGAGTTGCCCGGTCCAACCACAGCGGAGAAGAGAATCAGGTCGCCACGGTTCGGAATGACGCTTCGATCGATCCGGCTGCTGGAATGGCCAATTCCGCTGACAATCCCGGAACTGATCGCGGCTCGTCCGTCGCCGATCGCACCGTCTGGGTGTCCGAGCGCCAGCACGATATGCCCGCGCCGAAGGCCGCGCACGTCGCCGATCATGGCAGCCGGCAGACCCGAGGCTCGGACTTGGATGACCGCGATGTCGGATCGGTCGTCCGCGGCGACACGGCGCGCTCGGAACCGGCGACCGTCCTCGGTAACGACATCTATGGATAAGGCGTTTTCGATGACGTGTTCGCTCGTAAGGATCATGCCGTCGGCACGAATGATGACGCCGCTGCCGGTACTCGCCCACGCCGCCGCCTTGTCATCCGGCGCGCCGGACGGTTGGGCAGGCTCGCGGACGGCCCGGATCGCGACCACAGCCGGCGCGACGCGGTCGCCGAGCGACTCGTAGGCCTGCTGAAGTTGTTCGAGGAGAGGGCTGCCGGTCGGAGCGGGGGACTGGGCACGGACCGGCAGGGCGGCGGTGCTGATGACGAGGGACAATGCAAACAGACGGCGGGTGCGCTTAGAGATTCCATTCATCGCAGATCGACTCCATTCTGTGCCGGGCCACTGGCCGCGGCGGCTACGGCACGGCGATATTCAACGGCTGCGACTGTTGGCCGCGGGCGCCGGCATGGAACGACACAATCGTCACGCCGGGGTCCACAAGGAACAGATAGCCGAGTTTTCGATCCTTGCTCTTGGTCGACTGCAAAACGCGCTTGGTCACCTTCTTGGGAGCGTGGCGTTTGAGAGCCCGTTCCGGCACCTCGTAGTCGGGGAAGTATCGAATCTCAATCCATCGCGTGTTGCCGATGGGAGCTTCGGCGTAGCTGCCGATGGCGAAATACTCCTTGCCGTCGCCCGTCTTGATGTAGATCTGGCCGGCAACGCCGGCGGCGCCGCCAAGGGCCTTGCCAAAGAGGCTTTCGGCTTTAATGGCTTCCGCGCTGATCTGGACCATTTTCTTGCCCGGCGGAACGAAGAACTCTGTCACCCGTACATCTTCGGCGATCTCGCCCGTGGGGGACTCCAAGAACACTTGGCCACTGTGGAACTTTCGATCGCCGCCGACGTAATTCTGGAGAATGGGTGCACCGCCGTCGAGGGCAAACGGCAGAGTCGACAGGACCCCGGTCCGATCCTCGGTCGCCGTCGCGATGTGGGTCCGCCCACCCGGGGCTTGGCCGACCTTCGGGCGGGGAGGGGATGCGGGCGTGGGCGACTCCGTCACGGCTTTCGTTCCGATTGCCCCGGACGCGCCGGCCGGCGGCTCGGATCGGTACAACTCGGCCTTCGGGTCGCGAGGAAACTCGAATCGGGCACCGCGTTTGAATTCGATGTACCAAGGCTCGAAGTCCTCCGGCACTTCAAACGCCACATCAAAGGTGTATCCCCCTTCCGTGGCAACCGCCCCGGTGGTGTTGGCATCAAGGATGAAATTTGTCTGCGATCCGAAACGCACCAGTCGATGGACCTGGGTCGCGCTCACGCTGGGCCGGTCGTGCTTGACATTGATGTAGAGGTCGCTCATTCCGGCGGCCAGATACACCGCCGGGGCAGGTCCGGTTGCCCCTTGCGCCGGCGGCGGGCCGACGACGCGGAACTGCGGCAGCCGAAAACGGATGGCCGGGTTCTTCTCGTGCTGAGCGGACGACGAGACGTGGACGCGGCAGACAAAGAACTTTTGGTTGGATCCCGTGTCCAGCGATTCTCTCGTCGTGAAGGTTCGCTTGAGTTGGCCGCCGACGATTTCGTGTGTGACGACGTCGATACGGTCTGCGTCCCAGGAGGCCTGAACCGTGATCGCGTCTTTCGGAAGGATGTGGCGGGCTTCGGTCTGCGTGCTGCAACGCGCTGAATAGAGGTCGTCGATCAGCCCGGGCTTGGCATGACCGAACGGATTGTCGCCGCCGAACCGACCGGCGGAGAACGTGTCCAACATGCCGGCGACGAAGGCGTCGGGCTTGAACGTGAGATTCTTACGGACGGGCAGACCTTTGTCATCCTGCTGGTACCGTTCAAATCCGAAGAGCCCGGAGCCGATCGGCAGCATCTCGATCGCAATGAGAGCCGTGCCGACGACGATCAGTCCGGTAAACAAACCGAAGAGGCTGCCGCCGGCCCAGTTGAGGTACTGGTGCACGTGGACGTTGCCGGGGATGAGCTTGTCGGAGGCGACGCGCAGAAGAAGCAGGATGACAAGGAAGAGCGCCATCAGCGACAGGGGTAGACCGATTCCCGGACCGATGGTTTCGTGGACCAGATCGTAGACCGTCTCGTAGAGATCGAAGGCCACCATGCAGGCGACGGCGCTCTCGACAAACATGATCAGCGCACTGAACAGGCCCTGGCGGGCCGAGAACATGACGACCAGCAGAACCATCAATGCGACCATGATCGAGAAAAACATACCGTCTGCCTTCCAAGCAAGAGGAGGGGTTTACTTCGCCGCAGCGGACGCCGCGCGGGGCTTGCTCTCCTTCGTAACCCGGAGCACTTCGTTGATGCTGGTGATGCCGTCGTAGACTCTGTGCAGGGCGACCTCCTGTAGGTACAGCAGGCCGCGCTTTCTCGCCTCGGCTTTGAGCGCGGGGAGCGGCGCTCCGGCCGCGATTTGCGAACGAAGGGCCTTGTCCACAATCAGAATCTCAAACACGCCCGTTCGGCCGAGGTAGCCGGAACCCTGACAGACCTCGCAGATAATGGGGTTTCCCTGTTTGTCGACCTCGACCTCGTTGGGGTTCGGCGGACGGAAGAAGGGACGGTTTTCGCCAGTCGGGAGGTTACCCTTCTTGAGCAGCGCCGGATCGGGTCGGTAGGCCTTGCGGCAGCTCTCGCACAGCTTTCGAAGCAACCGCTGATTCGTGATGGCCGTCAGACTGGATGCGCAGAGTGCGGGATCGTCCAGGAAATAGAGATACTGCCGCAAGGCGTTGAACGTGTCTTTGGCAGCCATGCCGAGGTAGATCCGCTTGCCCTGCCGCCCGTAGGTCGCGGCGAGCTGAGCGGTGTCGGCATCGGGCGTATCGCTCGCCATCGCCACGTCGGGGTCGGTCCGAAGCATCGACTGGAACCGTTTGGCAAAGGTCACGTCGCCGCTCTTTGCATCAAACAGATTCTGCGTGATGTTCTCGAGATCCAGGGCCTTGCTGGTTTCCAGCGTGTTGATGTTCTGAATAAAGGCGTCGTGCGCACGCAGCAGGGCGTACAGCGTGCTGGTCACGCCGCTGCCACGGGGACCGCTGCAGATGATGACGCCCTTCGACTGTTGCAGCGCCGGCTCGAACGCCTTCATCTGCCGCTCGGTAAGGCCGATGTCGGAGAGACGGAACTTTGCCTCTTCGGAGAAGAGCTTAAAGGCGATCCGCTGGCCGGCGGTGCTGCCGGATGACTTGATCTCCACGTCGACCGTCTTGTCCGCAGCGCCTCCGGCGCCGATCTTGGCGGTGAAATGACCCCGTTGTGGCCGGCGGTGTTCCTCGGGGTCCATGCCCGAAACCCGTTTCATGTGGTGGAAGATGACAGCCCCCGTGTCCGGCTCGATCGGGTCGTGGGCCCGCTCGACGCCATCGACGCGGTAGACGACCTTGACCTGCTCGCTCGGTATCAAGTCGAGCCACACGTCGCTGGCCCTGCGCCAGATAGTGTCAAAGAGAAGGTCTTGCATCGCCTGGTACCCGGCGTGCTGCTCCGAATCGGTGGGCCATGGCGGCGTTTTGCCCTCTGCGTCCTTAATCCGAACCCGATCCCTTGCGTGAATCGCATCGTTCGTCTGGGGCTTCGAGGAGAGGATGCGCCGGAAATGCGCGGGCGTCAGGACGGTCTGGGCAGGCGCGACGCGGCCGTTGTGGTACACGCAGTATGAGATGATGGCCGCGCCGTAGGCCACGGTGAAGATGGCGAATCCCACCCAGAACAGCGGCACCAGCATCCAGACGATCAGGCAGAGGGTCCCGGTTCCGAGCACCGCGGCATTCCACGGGCCGCGCGGTGAGTGGATCTTGGCGGTATCCTTATTCACCCAAGCGGCGTTTTGCCAGACGAGGAAGGCCGCCAGCGTGAAGACCACGATCTTGAGGATGTCGAAGTAGCCGCCGGTGCGGGGCAACTCGCTCAGCAGACCGTGCGGATGCATAGGAATCAGTTCACTCAAGCCGGGCATGGGCAGTTCCGGATCCCGTTTCGGTCGGTTATCTCGGTCGGCGGCGGTTCCGTCCGACCGCTCCGCTCCCCCTCATCACAAGCTGCATTTTAGATGGAATCGGCAGGCAAGGGAAACGCCAAAACCTCCCAAACTGCCCCGCGGACCTCCGCTTCCCTGTTGGAAGCGTCCCTCGGAGGGCTGTCGCGGCAGCAGTAGGGGGTCGATCCGGCCCATGTCGTGAACGGGTCCAGGCAGTGTGGCGACAGCTCGTCAGTCCTTGTCGGGCGTATGTGTTCGACCGTGCGGAAGCGCGATCGAGTCGATCATTTGCTCGCACCTGGGCGACTGGACGAACGCGACGTGGCACTCTCAACGGAGGAAGTCGCCGCCCTTGTCGCAATCGATGCCCGGATCCTCAAAGAGGACGTCCGGTGACCGCAACGGCGTCGCGGAATGGCGGTACCATGGGGAGATGGGGCACCGATGGGCCTCGGCCCAACACAGGGACACAGATGCCAGACCTCGGCAATGACAGACTGGTGAAGCTGCTGCTCGCAATGGCCGATCGCGAGGCCTCTGACCTGCACCTCGTGGCGGGTTACCGGCCGATGTATCGAATCCACGGTGAGCTGGCTTCGGCCGGCGAGGCGTCTCTGCAACGGGGCGAGGCGATTTCCATGGTCCGATCTCTCGCCCCCGCCGACGTCACCGGGCGTCTCGACGCGGAAACCGATCTGGACTTTGCCATTCAGATTGACAACGGCGCGGGGGTGCCGCGCCGGTTTCGCGTCAACGTCTTCTGCAGCCGGGGCGACCGTGGGGCATGCTTCCGAGCCATTTCCGACTCGGCTCCGATCCTGAGCGAATTGGGGTTCCCGGTCGAACTCGGCGAACGGATCCTGTCGCTCAAGAACGGGCTGGTGCTGCTGACCGGGATCACCGGCAGCGGCAAGACGACGAGCCTGGCCGCGTTGATCCAGATCCTGAACCAGCGTGGCGGCACGCGGATCATCACCATCGAGGAGCCAATCGAGTATATCTACACACCCGCGTCCGACAGCATCGTGTCGCAGCGAGAAGTCGGGCGCGATGTGGCCTCGTTTTACGACGGGCTGCGGTTTGGATTGCGACAAGACCCCGACGTGCTGCTGGTCGGTGAAATCCGCGATCGGGAAACGGCCCAACTGGCGCTGTCTGCCGCGGAGACGGGCCATCTGATCTTCGCCACGCTTCACACGATCGACGCGAAGGGCGCCATCACGCGACTCGTTGACCTCTTTCCCAGCGAGATGCACCAGGACGTCCGGACGCAACTTGCCATGAACCTCCGCTTCGTCATCGCGCAACATCTCCTTCCGAGCGGGGCCGGCGGCCGACGAACCCTGGCCATGGAGGTGTTGTTTGCCAATTTCGCCGTCCGCAGCGCCATTCGCCAAGGAAAGATCGAGAACGTCGAATCGGCCATCCAGAGCGGCCGCAAGGACGGCATGTACTCCCTCGACACCAACCTGCGTCGCCTCGTCGAACAGGGACGGATCAGCTTGGAGACCGCACGGGCCTTCGCCAAGGACCCCACCGAGTTCGGTGGATCGAACTGACGTGGCCTCGACCGTGGAGTCATTCCCATCGGCCGGCCCGGTCAGCGGCAGGCTCGTGGGATCCGCGTTGTGTGGCGTTGTGTGGCCTTGTGTGGCCTTGCAACCTCCGGCGGCGGACACCACGATAGGCCGAATGGACCCAGTGGAATCCGTCTCCGGCGCCGTGCCGATCCCGTTCGTCATCGACGTGTCGGGAATGTTCGCTCCCGAATTCGTCCGCGTGAGGTTCGACCCCTCGCCCCGGCCGACCACTGCGGAACTGGACGCGTTGATCGACGCAGAGTGGCGCCGCCGTATCGCTGAGGCCCGGCGGACGGACCGCGTGCTGTTCAACGGCGATCTGTTCCGGTACCTCCGGCACGCCGTACTGGAGGAAGAGGGCGGCAGGGTCTTTGAACTGACGGTGGGTCCGACGTGCTACCGGGACTTCGTCGGCACCAATCTGTACAACCACCGCCGGCTCGATGAATTCGGGTGGCGACGCTTCGCCAATCCGATCGGCACCACCGCGACACTGCTGACGCGCGATGGAAAGATCTGCTACGGGCGGCGATCGAACCGCGTGGCCTACCATGCCGGCCACGTTCACACCTTTGGCGGTGGTTTCGAGGCCCGCGATCGAGACCCGGACGGGACGATCGACCCGTTCGGAAGCGTCTGCCGCGAGTTACGCGAGGAACTCAATCTCGACCGAGCGGAGTTGTACGACCTCTGTTGCGTCGGCCTGATCCACGACCGCGAAATCCATCAGCCGGAGATGTTGTTCGAGGCCCGGCTCGAACTGGACGCTGCCCAGCTCGTGGACCGCTGGCGGACGGCCGAGGCGCGGGACGAACACGACGAGATTGTGAGTCTGGCGGACGAGCCGGCGGCCCTCGTGCCGTTCATCCGCTCGTGCGGACAGATCGCGCCCGTGGCGATCGGTGCGCTGTTGCTGCACGGGCGGCGGCGGTGGGGCGATGCGTGGTTCCGGAAGGCGGGGCGGTCGTTGGCCTCGGCGAAACCGGGTCCGTGACAGAATCCGCGGGCAGGCGAACCCCGGAGCACTGGCGGACAAGCCGCCAGTGGCACCCGCAGATCGTCCGCTCACTCACGGTCGCGGTTCGGATCGGGTCGGCCCGGTCCACCGCGAGTGTCACGCATCCGGGGAAACTCTCGACTCGAATCAGCGGTTGACAGCGACGCCTCCGGTACGCATAATGCCCGCCGGTTCCGGCGGTCATGGACGCAGATCGCGCGAGGTGTTCGCGGAGCAGCGGGCGGCGGGATTCGTTGGCCCTGCCGTTGACAGGTTGGCCGTCCGCATCAGGTTCGAGACGGGAAGTCCCCTCCCGGTTGAAATCGACGGAAGTCATCGTGCGTGGCGTGTCCGGCCCCGAAGTGCCGGCACGTTGGGGAACCGAGCGCGACGAGCAAGCATCTTTGCAAGGCAACAGCGGCCATGAACGTTTTCATGCTCGGGTGGGAGTTTCCGCCCTTTATCAGCGGCGGCCTCGGGACGGCCTGCTTCGGGTTGACCCGAGCGATGAGCCGGCTGGGGCATCACGTGATCTTCGTGTTGCCCCACACGACGCCGACGCAGGCATCGACCCACGTCCAACTGATGACGCCTGATCGACCGCGACGCCAATCCTCCACGAAGTACACGGTCGACGATCTTGAAAACGTCTCGTTCCGGACGATCCGGTCCACGCTTCGTCCCTACACGGCTCCGACGACATCGCTGGCACGGAGCCTCACGAAGGGCCAGTCGATCTTGGCCGAGGAGGTGGTCGAAGAAACCGGCGCCAGCGCGACCTCCCTTGCTGCGATCGCCGCTCACCGCGCCGGCGTTTCGGCCGCCGCTCCGGGACAGTACGCGGGCGACATGTTCGCCGAGGTTCAGCGGTTCGCCCGGCTCGCCGTCGAGATTGCCGAGGAAGAGGACTTCGATGTCATCCACGCCCACGACTGGATGACGTTTCCCGCCGGCATCGCGGTGGCGGCGGCGACGGGTCGCCCGCTCGTGGTGCAGATCCACTCGACCGAGTTCGACCGGAGCGGCGAGCACGTCAATCAGGTCATCTACGATATCGAGCGCCAAGGCGTCCACGTGGCCGACCGCGTCATCGCCGTGAGCCACCTGACTCGAAAGATTCTTCTCAGCCGATACGCCGCCCCGTCCGACCGCGTCGAGGTAAACTACAACGCCATCGACATCGGCGGGAACGGTCTCGTGGCACCGCCCTCCATCCGGCGTGACGAACGGATCGTGCTCTTCCTCGGCCGTATCACTATGCAAAAAGGCCCGGAGTACTTCCTCGCCGCCGCCCGGAAGGTTCTCGAATACGAGCGCAACGTCCGCTTCGTCATGGCCGGCAGTGGAGACATGATCCGGCGGAGCATCGAGATGGCGGCCGAGATGGGCATCGGCCACAAGGTCGTCTTCACCGGTTTCCTGCGCGGCCGCGATGTCGCCCGGGTCTTCAAGATGGCGGACCTCTATGTCATGCCCAGCGTCAGCGAGCCTTTCGGCATCGCCCCGCTCGAGGCCCTCTCCAACGACGTGCCGGTCCTGATCTCCAAGCAGTCCGGGGTGTCGGAAATCCTCAAGCACGTGCTGAAGGTGGACTTCTGGGACATCGACGAGATGGCCAACAAGATCATCGCCGTCTTGCGCCATCCACCGCTTCAGGCGACCCTCCGGGACCACGGCAGTTTCGAGGTCAGCAAGCTGACATGGAAGGACTCTGCGGCGCGTTGTATTGCGATCTACGGACGGGCGGCGGCTCAGGCCGCGCGCTGCCGCGCGGGGTGAGGATTGATGGCGTCGATCTGTTTCTACTTTCAGGTTCACCAGCCGTATCGGCTCCGCCGATACTCGGTCTTCGACACGGCGCCCGATTACTTCGATGACGGCAAGAACGCCGACATCTGCCGCAAGGTCGCCGGAAAGTGCTATCTTCCCGCAAACCAGTGCATCTACGACCTGATCCGCGTACACGAGGGCCGGTTTCGCGTGGCCTATTCCATCACGGGCGTCGTCCTCGACCAGTTCGCGGCCTTCACGCCCGAGGTGATCGACAGCTTCAAGCGGCTGGCGGACACGGGCTGCGTCGAGTTCATCGCCGAGACCTATTACCACAGCCTCGCGTTTCTCTATTCGCTTGAGGAGTTCAACGACCAGATCGTCCGCCACGCCCGGCGCATCCACGACCTCTTCGGCCAGACCTGCACCACGTTCCGCGACACGGAGTTGATCTATAACAACCAACTCGCCGAGGCGGCCCACAACCTGGGCTTCACGGCCGTCATCGCCGAGGGCACCGATCACATCCTCGGCTACCGTTCGCCCAATTTCGTCTATCGCTCGCCCAACGCGCCGATCAAGGTCCTGCTCAAGAACTACCGCCTGTCGGACGACATCGCCTTCCGCTTCAGCAACCGCGGCTGGAAGGAATGGCCGCTGACCGCCGAGAAGTTTGCCGGCTGGGTCAATCAGGTCAACGGCAACGGCTACACGGTCAATCTCTTCATGGACTATGAGACCTTCGGCGAACACCAGTGGTCGGACACGGGCATCTTTGATTTTCTCTATCACATGCCGGGCGAAGTGCTGCGCCATCCCGACAACGACTTCAAGACCCCCCGGGAAGTCGCCGCGGTCTACGAGCCGGTCGGCGAATACGACGCCCCCCACATGACAAGCTGGGCCGACACCGAGCGCGACCTGTCGGCGTGGCTGGGAAACGCCATGCAGTCGAGCGGCCTGCACGAGGTCTATGCCATCGAAAAGGAGGTCAAACGCGCCGGTGACGCCGGCCTCCTGCACGACTGGCGCAGGCTCCAGACGTCGGACCATTTTTATTACATGTCCACGAAGTACTTCGCCGACGGCGACGTGCACACCTACTTCAACCCCTACGAGTCACCCTACGACAGCTACATCAACTATATGAACGTGCTCGACAACCTGCGATCGCGGCTGGGGTAGGGCGCGGAATGAAGCGGCGCGGCGCGGCGCGTGGACGAGGACTTCTCCTCGACCTCGATCAG
>CAYQDV010000107.1:0-11336 GCA_964416295.1 uncultured Planctomycetaceae bacterium | reverse complement strand
GCGGGCCGATCGCGATGGGCATGAGTTGGGCGAGGTCACAGAGTGATACGGCGCGACTGTACAGACCCACCTCAACGAACTGCTCTCGTCGAAATGCGCGAAGCAGCAACAGCGGTACGGCCTGCGTCAACGCGAGGAGGCCGGAGTTGGCCGAGAACTTCAGCGCGCACGCGAGAATCGCACGGAAGAAATGCCAGTCAAACCGCGTCCTCATGCTGATTTGCTCGCGAAAGTACCACAGAAGGACGAGCAGAATAGCGAATAATCCCGACACGAGCAGGAGGAGTGCGGCATTGACACCAAGAGCACCCAGGAGCGCCAACGCGCCGCCGC
Organism: uncultured Planctomycetaceae bacterium; assembly: GCA_964416295.1. Taxonomy (GTDB): domain Bacteria; phylum Planctomycetota; class Phycisphaerae; order UBA1845; family UTPLA1; genus JAPULF01. Next base: position 11,003 of record CAYQDV010000107.1, on the reverse strand, counting down.
CCGCCAACAGGACCACCGGACGGATCACGTCAACAGTGATCAGCCGGCGGACCTCAAATCGGGCCACCAAGATCGGACGGAGGAAGAGCCGCGCCACGTGAGCACTGGCGCCCAGCGCCAAGGCCACCGCTAGCGGCAACGAGACCTGCCCGAAATAGTCGTGAAACCTGAGACAGGTCGATGTGAGGCAGGCGCTCAGAACGAGGCCTATCACGATCGCCGCCTTGACCGAGTGCGTGACGACGTCCCTCAGCGGCACCTTGCAGTTGTTGAGGAAGAAGATGTTCGCGTTGCCGATGCCGACCCCGACAAGACTCGCGGCCATGAGCATGGTGGACATAAGCAGGGAATAGCGCCCCATTCCGTCCGGACCGAGCGCGCGGGAGAACAGAATCCCGGCAAACAAGCTCAGTGCAACCCCGAGAACCTGCCCGCCGGAGACCAGAATGCCGGTTTGGAGAAGACTCATCGTCGGTATCGAGTTCGGATCCTTCGAACCGGCTCGACCAACGCGTTTGTCACGCAGGCCGCTCGCCGGAGTCCACATGTCGCCCCCGATCGAGCGTAGATATGGCCCTTCGCCATGGTTGCGTCGGCAACGCCGTGACCGGTACTTTAGGTTCATTCCATCTCCGGTGAGACCTATACGCGGGGCGAAGGCGACGGTTCGGACTGAACGGTTTCGGAGGCGGTCTGCCGGAGCGTTTCAGGCAGCAGCCTGTCGGGCAAGGAGGGATGCGATCCGTTCGGCGGCGCGGCCGTCCCAGCGGTCGGGGGCGGCGGGGGGCCGGGCTGCGGTCTTTCGGGCCTCGGCGCAGGCTGCGCGGATGGCGTCCGACCGGGGCGGGGTCAGGCGGTTGGTGCCGTGGGTGAGCGTCACGGGGCGTTCGGTGTTCTCGCGGACGGTCACGCAGGGCACGCCCAGGATGGTGGTCTCCTCCTGGATGCCGCCGGAATCTGTCAATACTACGGCGGAATCGGCCATGAGTTTGAGAAAATCCAGGTAGCCGAGCGGTTCGGGCGTCCGGAGGCCGCTGATGGCCTCGACACGGCCGGTCAGGCCCAATTGCTCGATGTTTTTTCGCGTCCGGGGGTGCATGGGGAAGATGATCGGCAGGTCTTGCGCGATGGCCTCGAAGGCGTCGAGGATGGCCCCGAGGGCTGCCGGATCGTCCACGTTGCTGGGCCGGTGAAGGGTGACGGCGGCGTAGCCCTTCGGCTCGAGGCCGAACTCGTCGAGAATCCGCGACTGGTCGGCCCTGGCACGGTTCTTGATCAGGGTGTCGATCATGACGTTGCCGACAAAACGAATCTTGTCGTCGGGGACGCCCTCGCGGCGGAGGTTTTCGACCCCGCTCGGCTCGCTGGCGAAGAGGAGGTCGCTGATGGCGTCGGTGAGGAGGCGGTTGATCTCCTCGGGCATGGTGCGATCGAAGCTGCGGAGGCCGGCCTCGACGTGAGCGACGCGGATTCCGAGCTTGGTGGCGACGAGGGCGCAGGCGATGGTGCTGTTGACGTCGCCGACGACCACGAGCCAGTCGGGCCGCTGTTCGAGGGCCACCGGCTCGAAGCGACGCATGATCTCGGCGGTCTGGATGGCGTGGCTTCCGGATCCGACGCCGAGGTTCAGGTCCGGTTCGGGGATTTCGAGTTCGTCGAAGAACAGCTTGCTCATGCGGGCGTCGTAGTGCTGGCCGGTGTGGACGATCATGGTGTCGATGCGGCCGGTCGCCTTGAATGCAGCAGCAAGGGGGGCGATCTTCATGAAGTTGGGCCTGGCCCCACAGATGCAAATGATCTTGATCACGATCGCTCCTCGCTGACCTTCGGATGGCGCGCCGGCGTGTTCGATGCCTTGGCGGCCGGGCGCGATGATAACCCTATCGGCGACGCGCGGCCACGCCGTAAGGCTCGCGTCGCGGCACCGCAGCCCACGTCGGAGACACGCCCCGACGCTACGGATAGGCGTGCCGAGAAGGGATTCACGGCACAGCGACCTTGGTGGGTGACATGCGCGTATGCCGTGGCGTTGCGGCGGCGAGGGTGGACGTCGGGGACACGCCCCGGCGCTACGGTCGCACCCGCGGCGGGACCGCCTGGGGTGGCGGTTTTACCGGAAGGCCGGATTCGACCCGGACGCTCCGAGAATGGCGGCGAGATTTGAGGCGATTTTTGAGTGATATCGGTGCCTGCGCACTCCGATAAGCGGGGGGTAAATCGGATGCGCGTGGGCGGGCCTCGCGCTTGACAACTCGACGGTCGCCGATAATGGAAGATTCGTCGGGAGCACCCAAGATGACCGCTGGACACCGACATCATCGAGCTTTGGAGACGGGCCGGGCGTGGCTGTGCGTTGTTCTGTTGTCGTTGACTGCGGCGGGGTGTGCCGAACTTCCTGCGTCGGCGCGCCAGACGCTGACGGACGCTCGTCAGGACTATGCGTCGCACGACTATCGTTCCGCCCGTGTGAAGCTGGACGGGATCATAGCGGCGTATCCCTCGCGGCCGGAGACGGCGAACGCGTTTTACCTTCGGGCGCTGTGTCGGGTGGGGCAGTCGAACAAGGCGGCGGCGGGCGAGGACATCCAGCGCTGCATCAGTGTGTCGTCGGACCGCAAGCTGACGGCCAAGGCCCACGCGATGGCGGCGGCTTTGCTGTTCGAGGCGGGCAACACGGACGCCGCGACGTCTCATTATGAGCAGGCCCTGAAGGCCCTGCCGGACGAGCCGAACAACGATCTGGTTCACTACCGCTACGGCCTGTGTCTTCAAAGACGAGGGTCTTGGAAGAACGCGAAGGTTCAGTTCGCGACGGTGTTTCAGCGATATCCCGACGGTCCGCTGGCGGATCACGCGAAACGCCTGTTCGACTGGCCACACCCCTATTTTTCGATTCAGTGCGATTCATTCCGGGACCGGCGGAAGGCGAACGCCCGTGCCCACGCGTTGAACCAGGTGGGGCTGAGGGCGCGGGTGGAGGCGCGGCCGTTGGCGGGCGAGACGCTGTACGCGGTTCTCGTGGGGCAGTACCGAACCTATGACGAGGCCCAGAGCGGGCTGCTCCGGGTGACCCGACACGCGGATGGCGCGTTCGTGATTCCCTGAGACGGCGCGTGGCGTGGTATGGGAGAGCGTGAATGACGGATGACAGACACCGAGTCGTGCGGGTAATTGTGGGCGCGATGGTCTGCGCCGCGGCCGGGTGTTCGCGCACGAACCACCGGATACCGGATGGGTTTCCGCCCAAGCCGCCGGAGATGTATCAGCCATTTGTCGGCGGCACGGGTCTTCCGGAGGCGTCGGTCTCCCGGCCGCCGTATCGTCTGGCGGTCGGAGACGTGATCGAAGTGATCTATCACGTGAAGAACGTTCCCACGCCGGGCGGCTATCGGATGAAGATCGAGGACGTGATCCGGCTGCGTTTTCCGTATCAGGAGCAGTTCGACCAGGAAATCACGGTGGGCGGGGACGGCCGGATCCGCTGTCTGCTGGTCGGGGATATTCGGGCCGCCGGCTATACGGCCCCCGACCTCGAGGAGCAGGTCAAGCGGGCGTATGCCCGCTACATCCGCGACCCGGAGCTGACGGTCACGACGGAAGCGGCGAACGTGAAAATCGTGGAGTTGAAGAAGGCGATCACGACGGCGCCGCGCGGCCAGTCACGTCTGGTGCCCGTCAAGCCTGACGGGACGATCGACCTGCCGTACGTCGGCGAGGTGCTGGTGGCCGGCAAGACGGTGAAAGAGGCCAAGCGGATACTGGACGCGCTGTATATTGACAATGATCTTGAAGAGGTCGAGGTGACGGTGCAGATGTTGAACTTCGCCCCGCGTCACATCTATGTGATGGGCGAGGTGCTCGATCCCGGTGTGGTCGAGACCGTGGCTCCGATGACGCTCTTCCAGGCCCTCATCGTGAAGGGTGGGCCGACCGTACGGGCCGACCGCTCGAAGGTGCTGGTCATTCGGCGGGAGCACCTGCCGGTTCCGGAGGCGATCGTCGTCGACATGGACGCGATGCTCTATGCCAGCCGGCCCGGCCCGGACGGCCGGATGCCGGACGGCAGTCTGTTTCGGTATGATCTGTACCTGACCGATGGGGACATCCTGTACGTGCCGCCGACGGCGTTGGCGAAGGCCACGGACTGGATCGACCAGGTGTTTACGAAGGGTATCCGATCGGTCCTGCCTTACAGCGGCAACGTGGGGATCAACTTCGGATATGACATTCGGTCGGCCCCGGTCAGCGTGAAGAACCGGACGGTGGGACCGCCGAACATCGCCACGCAGCTCGGGCCGTGATCGAGGAAAGCCGAAAGCTGAAAGCCGAAAGCCGAAAGCCGAAAACCGAAAGCGGAAAGTCGGTCCCCCACCCCTGGAAGGGATGGGGCACCCGGTATGGCAGGACATGACGGCAATTACAGGGATTGGGTGATACGAGCATGAACGATCCGCAGGCAACCCGGACGGCCCGCGAGCTGGCCCGCATTCTGTTTCAGCACTGGGCGAAGATTTTCATCATCGTCGTGTTGTTGACGGGCGGGACGTTTGTCTTCTGTGGGTATTGGGCGACACCGATCTACCGCAGCGAGGTCAGTGTGATGTTCAAGCGGCCGCGGAACGACAACCCGGCCAGCGTCGACTCGCAGGAAAACGCCCTGGAGGTCTTCGTCAAGGCCCAGCAGCAGATCGTGATGTCGGATCTGGTCATGGCGCGGGCCAAAGTCATTGCGCAGGACGCGGAACTCCGGCGCCGGTGGTTCACGCTGCGCGATGCGTTGCGGCAGGCTCAGTCTGTGGGCGGGGATATCGCCGCGGTTCAGACGCGAATCGACGATTTTGTCCGCAAGGGCGCCGTGGCGACCGAGACAGAGGCCCTGCTCACGGGAAAACAAGACACGCTGACAAAGTTCGGCAAGTCCGTGGACCTGGAGACGCCGGGCGGTGAACGCGTGGCGATGACGGAATCGTTCACCATTCGCGTGGATCGGCCCGGGTCGAAGCGTCAGGCGGAATCTTACAAGAACGCCATGTACGCGGCGGACCTCGTTGCGGACATGTACATGGTCCGGCACCGGCAGTTGCAGGAGGCCCTGAACGAGCCGGCCGGTCGCGTCATGCAGAACATCGTGCAGGCGGTGGACCACGACGTCGAACGGCTCCGATCGGCGTATGCGGACTTCGTGCGGGACAACGCCGGGGACATCGGCGTACTCGAGCAACTGATCAAGAGTGGATCGGAGCACGGCGTGCAGATCATCCTGACGCGGATTCGCGAGTCCGACGCCGCTCTGTATCTGAAGCTGGTGCGTGCCCGTGCCATCCGCGACGTGATCCGGTCGGACCTGCCGCCGGAGGCGCTGGAGTCCGGAGGGATCGACAAGATGGCTGACGCGGCGGTTGCGGCCGTGGTAGACAACATCTCGGCGGAACTGCTGGGGGACAACGCGGTTGTGCTGAGCATGAAGGAGAAGGTGGCCGCGCTGGAAGCGAAGCGTGCCAATCTCCGCACGCAGTTCACCGATGACAGCCGGGACGTTCGCTACATCGAGCAGGAGATTCGCGCCGTGCAGCGCCAGTTGCTGCGGGCGGTCGTCGCTCACGCCCGCGGGCTTCACGTGACCATCAAGGCGCTCGAGGAAGAGCAGGCGGGCAATCGTGAGTTGCTTGAGAAGACCGCCCGGGAGCAGAGCCGGATCACCTCGAAGCTGGCGACGTATGTGCGGCTGAAGAATGATCTGAAGGTGGCGGAGATGCAGCTTGCCCGGCTGAAGGAACAGCGGGTGACCGCCGAAGCGAACAGTCTTCGTGCCCGGGAGGCGGTCACCATCACCAAGCTGAATCCCGCCAGTGTGCCGGATCCGGACAAGCCGGTGTCGCCCCGCACGCTGTTGTATACGGCGGTCGCGTTGGTGGTCAGTCTGTTGATGGGGCTGGCGATCGCGTTCCTCGCCGATCACTTTGACCACACGTTGCGTTCGACCGACGAGGCCGAATCGTATCTCGATGTGCCGGTCCTCGGATCGGTGAAGCGGTATGGCGGAGGGATCGTGGTGAGTTGAAGCGTGTGGCGCCGGTTTTTAACCGGTGAAGCCCGTGTCACCCCTTGGTTGGGTGAGCACTCGAACGCCATGGAACTCTTTGTCTCAGGAGCATTGCCCGGTGTCGGACAAACCCGAAAACCAGGAATCGAAGTCACCCCGTTCGGATGACGTGGGCGGACCGCCGGCACCCGAGCCGATCTGGCCCCCGCCGGAAGGCGAGCCGGAGCCGACCCTGGACGCGCCGGCACCGGAGGCCGGCGGCGGCGCGCCGTCTTCTCCGGACGAGGATTTGTCATGGGCGAGCGAGCCATCCGCGCCCGAATTGCCTCCGTCCGAGCCGTCGCCAGCGCCTGCGGAAGCCGCTCCACCGGTCGCCGCCGGCGCGGAACCCACTGTGCCGCCGGGCGACGACTACGAACCGGAGCCGGAGGAAGAGTACGAACTGCCGCCGGGTCCGCCCGGTGCGCCGGAGACGATGGTGGCGGGCACGGCCATGGCTCCGGTCGCGGTGACGCGTGTCGAGCTGTCGTGCCGCGTGCGGCCGGATTCAGAAGCGGAGATCGGCCGGTTGTGGGGTCAGGTCTTCTTCGCGGTGGACCATCCGTCGCCGAAGACGGTGATTGTCACGGCCGCTCGGCGCCGGGACGGTTCGACTCAGATCGCGACGTCGCTGGCCCTGGTGGGGGCGGCGGCGGACCGGGAACTCCGCATCGCGCTGATCGACTTCAATCTTCGCAATCCGCGGATCGCCGAGATGCTGGGCCTGCGGGCGGAACCGGGTTTGTCAGAGGTGATCAACGGCCGCTCGACGCTCGAGTCGGCCATGCAGGCGATTGTGCTGCCAAACGGCAACGAACTGCACGTGCTTCCGGCGGGGGCGCCGGTGGCTCAGCCGTTGGGGTTGCTCAAATCACGCCAGGTTCAGGCGACGATCCACCGTATTGCGGAGCGATACGATCACGCCATCCTGGACGTCACTGCGGCCAACGCCCACCCCGACCCCCAGGTCGTGGGCGCGCTGGTTGACGGGGCGGTACTCGTCGCGCGGGCGTCGGAGACCCCGCGCGAAACCGTCGCCGCCGCGAAGAAGCGGCTGGATTTTGCCGGCGTGCAGTGTCTGGGGCTGGTTCTGAATCAGCGCAGCGACCCCGTTCCGGGCTTCATTTACAGAAACTTCTGACGGCCGGGCCGGCGGCGCCGGGCGGATGAAATCCTCTCCATGTCGACACTTGCCTCACCACGCCTTTCGTCCGTGATGTTCGCCGCCGTGGGCGCGGCGGCGGCGGCCGGCCTGGCGATCGTCGGGGCGCTATCGGGCAGCGCGGAATGGTTGATGCTCTGGTGGGTGGCGCTCGCCGTCCTGTGCGCGTTCGCCTACTGGGCCGTTCGGGGCGACCTGCTGTCGGCCGTGCTGCTCTGGTTCGCCACGGTGATCTGCCTGCACGAAGAGTTCTGGCGCGAACCGGATGTCTTCATCTTCGCGCTAACGATCCCGCGCGTGTTGATCGTCGTGCTCTGCGCGCTCTTCGTGGCGATGCTGGCGCTCGGTCGTTTCAGACTGCGTGCCGGGCGTCCCGTCGGGGCCGCGCTCGTGGCGCTGGCCGCCTACTTCACGGTGTCCGCGATTGCCGGCGGCTTCGAGACCCGCTCGCCCGTCTCGATCCACTACCGGCTGATCGGCGGCTACCTGTTTCCGTTCGCCGTGTTCTGGCTGACGCTGCACGGCCTGAGAACGGCGCGGGACTTCCGGCGGATCAGCGTGTTTTTTGCGGTGCTCGCGGTCTACCTGACGCTGACGGGCTGGTGCGAACAGTTCAAGCTGTTCGGCATCGTGTGGCCGGGGTTCATCGGCGATCCCTCGGTCGGGCTCCACTGGGGGCGCGTCCGCGGTCCGTTCGTCTCGTCGCCCGCGATGGGCCTGGCACTGGTCTTCTGCTTCTTCAACAATCTCGTGCTCGCCCGGCAATCCTCGCTCGCTCGCCGATGGCTTCTGATTTCGCTGGATGTGCTGATGCTGCCGGTGATCTTCTGGACCCGCACGCGGTCCGTCTGGCTGGCGATGATCCTGGCGTTGGCGATCTGGGTCGTCTATGCGCGGCGTCGCATCACGCGGGTCGTGACCGTGTCGCTGCTGGGGGCGCTGGTGTTGTCGGTCGCGGTCCTGAACATGCAGAACTTCCTCAGCGAACGCCGGGCGAAGGGCGGCCTGACCGACCTCGAACCGATCCTGTTGCGGATCGGCCTGGCCCGCGTGACGGCGGAGATGGTCGCGGATCATCCGCTGACCGGCCTGGGATTCGGCCACTTTCGCGACGCCGCGCCGCACTATGGGCGGGACCCGTCCAGCCCCTACCTGGCCTATACGTCGGCGGCCATGGAACACAACAACCTGCTCAGCATCGTGGCCGAAACCGGCGTGATCGGGCTGGCGCTGTATCTCCTCGTGTTCATCATCCTCCTGCGTCTCAGCATCCGCCTCTTTCACAAGCTGCCCGCCCGCGCCCCCGGTCCCATCAATCGCGACCTGATCGTCCTGTACTGGATTCTGCTCGCGGCGTTTTTCGTCGACGGCATGTTTCGAGAGACGAGCAACAGCCCGTTTGCCAACAGCCTGATGTTCGGCCTGAGCGCCATGATCGTCGCGCTGCAGGTGCTGCTTTCGCCGGTGCCGCTGCCGTCGCGCCGAGGTCGCCGGCCGCGCCGTCGCGTGTCGGCGTCGACGCTCGCCGCGCCGCGGGACACGGCGTGAAGACCGCGGTACAACTGCCGCTCATGAGCGCCCGCCACGATTCCGCGCCGGTCACGGATGCCGCACGAGGCGGCGCGCCCGCGGGGCTGTTCGGCAGCTCGCCCCTCGAACAGGCGATGGGGACCTACCTGCCGGCGACGGTTGCGTTTCGGCTGATCAATTTCGGGCGGATTCTGCTGTTGAGCTGGACCATGCTTCAACAGCAGTTCGGCCTGCTCAACATGATCCTGCTGGTCGTCAACGTCATGACACCGCTGTGCAGTTTCGGCCTGAACGAGGCGATCACCCGCTACGTTCCGCAGAACGAGGCCCGCGGGTCGCTCGCGGCTTTCCTGCGTCGGTCGGCGGTTCTTCTGCTGGCGATAACGGCGGTGTGCCTGGTGCCGATTCTGATCTTTGCACAACCACTGGGCGATTTTTTCTATGCGCAGGTCTTCGCCGATCCGGCGGTTCGCGGCGCGTTCAGCGCCGACGCCCCCAGCCTGGCCCGCATCTCCGCGGTCGTGATCGCCCTGCTGATCGTCTATTTCTATCTCCTGGCGACGCTGAAGGGGTTGCGGATGTTCAGCGCCCTGTCGGTGATGGAGATCATGCACGGGGGGCTGTTCCTGGTGCTGAGCGTCGTCGCGATCGCACTGGGCCGCTTGAGCGCCCTGACCCTGACCGTGTTCTACGGGATTTCGCTTGCGGTTTCGATCGGATTCATCGGATGGGGTCTGCGCCGGGCGATCGGCGGATGGGCCGTTCAGCAAGGGCCGGTTGAAACGGGTCGGGTGCTGCGCGCCCTGCTCAAGTTCGGCGTCTGGACGACGGTCGCCGGCGTGACGTGGCAGATACTCGTCTATTATCCGGCGTGGTTCCTCAACAAGGTCCACGGCAACGAGGCCGTCGCGGTCTTCAGCGCGGTGCGCCAGATCGGTCAGTTCATACTCATCGGGGCCGTCGCGGTCGTGGCGGTCGTGATGAGCAACGTGACCAAGACCTGGGAGACGCGTGGCCCGGCCGCGGCGGATCGCCAATTGTCTCTGGCGTTTCGCGGTTGCGGGCTGGCCCTGCTGTTCGCTTGCGTCGCGGCGGCGCTCGGCCGCGACCTGATCATCCGGATGTTCCGGTCGGACTATGCCGCCGGCGCGGCGATCCTTCCGCTGCAGCTTCTGTTCTTCCTGCTGGCGGCCTATCTGGCATTTCTGGCGATCCACTTTCAGCTCATCGAAAAGACGCGGCAGCTCTTCTGGCCGTGGGCGACCGGTGTGGCGGCCAACGTCCTGCTGGCTCTGTGGTTGACCGGGCCGAGGCTCGACACGGTGCGGGCGACCGGTCTGTGGCGAGCGCTGGCGCCCTGGTCGGACCGCGTGTTTATCACGGGTTTTTCCGGTCCGCAGGGACTGGACGGCGCGGCGTGGTGCGGCGTGCTGGCCATCGCCGGGGCGCTGATGATGTGTCTGGTTCTGCTTCGAGCGGAACACCGCCGCCTCGACCGTGGATCATACATCCTCATCCTTGCGGCCGGTCTGCTTGCCTGCCGACCTTGGATGCTGGCGCTCGGCGCGGTGGTGCTGCTCGCGGCGACCTTTCGGACGGGGCTTTTGTTCAGCGCCGACGAGCGCCGGCGGCTGTTCACCTATGCCGCCGATGCGTTTCGGCACATTCCGGTGATCCGGTCGCGCGGAGGGCGGCGACGATGAGCGGCTCGACGGACCGGCCCGATCGCCCGGCGGCGCCACGGCTCGCCGTCGTCATCTGCACGCGCGACCGCCCGGCCGCCTTGAAGGAGACCCTCCGTTCGGTCTGGGCCCAGTCGCGCCGACCGGACGAACTGATCGTCATTGACGACGGGTGTCTTTCCAAGGAGATTCGCTCCGATCTCGTGGCGGCGTGCCGCCGGCACGGGATTCACTGGCGCTACCGGCGGACCGATGTGCCGGGGCTGACGCGGGGGCGGAATCTTGCCGCGGGGCTTGCCGAGTCCGACGTCCTGCTCTATCTGGACGACGACGTCACCTGTGATCCCGCCTGCGTCGCCGAGGTTGCGGACCTGATGGGCGATCTGTCGGTTGCGGGCGTGACGGCCACGATTCACGAACCGGCGTTTGAGTCGCGCCGCGCGCGGCTCTACCAGTTTGGCTATCGGCTGGCCGGGTGGTGGTCGGTGCGGCCGCGGCGGCATCCGGCGGGACCCCGGCCGGCCGTGCTGCGTCGCCCGGACGTCGC
>CAYQDV010000106.1:0-11349 GCA_964416295.1 uncultured Planctomycetaceae bacterium | reverse complement strand
ACGATGCAGACCAGCATCGACGGCACCAGCAGCCGGTAGTTGCCGGTCATTTCACTGACCATGATGATCGTCGATACGGGTGTGTTTGCCGCCCCGGCGAAGAAGCCCGCCATGCCGACCAGCGCGAAGGCTCCGGGCGAGATGTCCAGTGCCGGAAATATCTGGGCGCAGACCAGGCCGGTCGCCCCTCCCAAGGCTCCACCAATGGAAACAGATGGTCCGAAGACGCCGCCGCTCCCACCGCTGCCGATGGCGAACGAGGTCGTCACCATTTTGCCGAGGGCGATGAGCGCGAGCACGATGGCGGCGATCGAGACCGGTGCCACACCGGCGGGCAGCAAACCGGCTAACTGTCCCGCCAGCGGCAAGGTTTGCACCGATTCGTCGAAGCAGCTTTGCACGACACCGTATCCGCTGCCGAGGGCCTCGGGGATGAGAAAGCCGATCACCCCGACGACGACGCCGCCGATGGCGGGTTTGAAATGGTTCGGAAGATGTAACCGGCCGAACATGAACTGCCGCGTGCCGTAAAACATCTTGACGAAGAGCATCGCGCCCAGCGCCGAAACGACCGCGAGGATGAAATATGGCAGGAGCGTCATCACCTGGTGAAAGGTATAGTCCGGCGTTTGGAACAGGGGGTGAAACCCGAAAAAGCCGCTGAAGACGCTGTAGGCGACGATGGACGCTATGAATGCGGGAACGAGAACCTCGTGCTCGAAGTCCAGATCACGATACATCACCTCGGCGGCGAACAGGGCCCCCGCCAACGGCGCATGGAAGATCGCGCCGATCCCTGCTGACATCCCCGCCGCCATCAGGACCCGCCGGTCCGACGGAGGCATCTTCAACCAACGCCCGAGCATCGAGCCGAAACCGGCGCCGATCTGAGCGATCGGGCCTTCCCGGCCACCGGACCCTCCCGAGCCGATCGTAATGGCGGACGAAATCGCCTTGACGAACGGGACCCGCTTGCGAACGGCCCCGTCCTTGAAGTGGTAGGCCTCGATCGCCGCGTCGGTGCCGTGACCCTCGGCCTCCGGAGCCAACCAGAACACGATCGCACCGCTGAGCAGTCCTCCCACCACCGGGACGATCAGCAGCACCCACCGAAGGATAGACGGGCTCTTCGCAAGCGTCCCGAAATCAAAAATGGCGTGCTCGTTGCCCGGCAACGTCGGGCGATAGTTGGCGAGGTATTCCATGCAGAAAGTGCGTCCCAACTCGAGCAGTCCGTAAAACCCGACTGCCCCGAGTCCGGCAGCCAGACCTACGACGAGGCACATCATGAGCAGTCGGCCGAGGTGCTTGACACTATCTGTTGTGTTGAGCCGTTTCATGGCGTTCGCCTCTTATATCAGCGCAGGCCCGGCGGGCCAAGGGGGAATCGCCAACCACCGCTTTACCCGGCATGCTCACGCCGCGAGCTTGCCGCCGGCAAGAGGCAAGGCGTCGGCGTTATGTCTTGGAACATGCAATCTGCGGCCGCAATCAAGCGTTGAAGAGACGTGGAACGAAGCGCGATCCTCACCCCACCGGCGGTACCGCCACCTGCGGAGCAGACCATCGACCGCTATGGCAGCCCCAGTAGGACGTTGACGAACGCCGCCATGTCCGCCGCCGTCAGCATCCCGTCCTGGTCGATATCCGCCTGACAGGTGTATGCCCCCGAGACCAGTCGCCCGACGAAGCCCGGAATGTCGGACCCGTTTGTCGCGCCGTCGCAGTTCAGGTCCGCCAGTAGAAGGTCCGGCGAACAGCCGAACCCGGCGACGAACTCGCAGCCGTCCAGCACGCCGTTGGCGTTGCAGTCCAGGCTCGTCCCGTTCATCAGGTCCGTCGCGTCGTGGATCCCGTTGCCGTTGCAGTCCGGGGCGATGCGCAGGTAGTAGACGTCCTGCTCGCCGTTGAATGTCGCGGCATAGGCTAGATTGGCCCAGCCGTCGAGCGAGACCATGTGATAGTAGTCGCCGAGCTTGTTCTGTTGCGGATAGCCGAGGGAATGATTGAACGACGGGCTGATCGCGATGTTGGGCGACCAGGTGCTGCCCAGGTCCGTCGAATACGAATAGAACAACTCTGAGAAATTCGCATTTGCGTCGTTGCGCGTGTCATTCCAGATCACGTCGATCCGGCCGTTCGGAGCGACCGACATCGTTCCGAACCACTGCCACGCCCCGTTGCCGATCGGATCATCGTTGACACGAACGGGCGAACTCCAGGTCTGGCCGCCGTTCACGCTGCGGATGAACATCACGTCGACGGGATCCGGGCCGGGCGGATCGACCGACCCGAGCATGAAGACCGAGTTCCCAAACGCCATCGGCCGCGGATCGGCCGCAATCCACACCTGCCCGAGCAGGCCCGCAGGATTGACACCGCCGAACGCGGTCGGGCCGCCGAGATTGACGGACTGCACAAAGTCGAATGTTGGGCCTTGAAACGGATCCTGTGCATTGGCGGACCGAGCCACCAGGTGGCCCGACTGGCCGAGCGTGGCGCCCGCCAGATAGAGCGTTCCGCCCGGGCCGACATCCATCGTTCCCCACTTCATGCTGGGCTGTGGCACTGCGATGGGCGACTCGAAGAACAGCCCGCCGTTCGTGGATCGCGTGAAGTCGTTGGGCGGACAACATGTGAACTGCACGTTCCATATCTGATAGATGTTGCCGCGGCCGATCCCGTTGGTTCGGTCGAGCGTCATCCACTGCTTGTCGCCGCCCGAGGCCGGCACGGGTAACTGCCACGTCATGCCGCCGTCCGTCGACTTGAACACTTCCACGGACGCCAGCGTGCTGAGGCTGGAGTAGAAAAAGTTGCCATCCGGATCCGAGCCGAGGACCGGGTCGCTGCGAAACTGGCCCGGGTCGAGCACGCCGGGAAACGTCCAGTTCTGCCCGCCGTCGGTGGTGTAGGCGACGCCGGCCTGACGGAAGTTGGACTGCACCGTGTCGAACTGCCGCCAGCCGATGGCCATGCGGTTGGGATTCGTGGGGTCCACGGCGATGGACGACTCGTTTGCCGCATCTCCGGGGATGTTGTTGCCTGCGGCGTCGACATTGACCTGAACGCTTGTAAATGTGCCCCGGGCCACCGGGCCTGATCGAGGAACAAGACCCGACGGCGGTACCGGCGGTAGCTTGCCCGGCGGATCGTCCGGCACCTCGGGCGGCGGTCCCACCGGCGGCGCCGCGAGGACCGACGACGACCCCGCAGGACCGGCCGCCAGGGCGAACGCAGCGATACTGAGACAGACAACCCCGATTCGTGCACGTGCTCTGCGCATACATCCCACTCCCGTTTTTCGAGCGGTGATCGTCCCTGGCCATCAACCGGGTCCTTCCCAGGATACCACTGGACTCGCCAAGACCCCCGCTACTGCTATTCTACGCCAACTCCGCCGAAGTTTCACGCCGCGGTTCGTTTCTTTCCGGACGCCGCCGCCGGAGCGCCCTGTCACGCCTCGTTTGAGCGGGGGAGCATCGGCGTCCCGCCGGTGTATGTCGTCTGAAAACGCCTGGGCAATGGCCTGTTGCCTTGTCAGAGCGGTGTCTCGTCAGAGCCGCGTCTGGTCAGAGCCGCGACCGCGCGGGAGCGGGGGGCGTACCTTCGGCTTTCGCCTTTCGGTCTTCCGCCGGGCGCTCCTCGCGGCTGCTCCGGCAGAGCCGTAACCGGTCAGAGCCGCGACCGTCGAGGAGCGGTCCCTCGGCGAAGGCCGACCGTTTCCCAGCGAGCGCGGCTCCGATTCGCTGTTTCTCACACACGCCCTGACTGACCCGCACTTCGGGGTACAATCGTCGACGTCAACACCGGGACGGACCACAGACATGGCCAACACCTGCGACCGCATCCGCGAGCTGCTGAACGACCACGGCGTGCCGTACCGATCCGTCCACCACGAACCCACCCGGACGTCGGAGGAGTCGGCGAAGGCCCGCGGCGAGGACGTGCGGATCGGCGGCAAGGCCCTCCTCATCAAGACCTGCGACACGTTCCGCCTGTTCGTCCTGAGCGCAGCACTCCGGCTCGACTCCGGTGCGATCCGACGGCACTTCGGTGTGAAAAAGGCCCGCTTCGCCACCGCGGACGAACTGAGGGACCTCACCGGCCTCGTGCCCGGCAGCGTGCCGCCGTTCGGCCGGCCGGTCCTGCCGTTCGATCTGTACGTGGACGAGTCGATCCTGGAGAACGACCGAATCGCCTTCAACGCCGGCACGCTGACCGACTCGATCATCCTGTCCGTCGGCGACTACCGCCGCGTCGCCGGCGGCGAGGTGTTCCGGTTTTCCGCACCGTCCTCATAACGTGGGGGCGCCTCGGCCACGACCACGACCAAAACGGATATACAGTATCGGCGTAGTAGGATGCCGCCCGGCGCATGCCAGGCACGACTGCGGGAGCGCGCGGCTGGCACAGGCCGTTTACCGGAGCCGCTGCTGGGTTCTTCATCGTTTTGGCTCCGTCGGCGCCGATATTCACGGTGCTTGCGGCTCTGCGATCCGGGCCGGGCGGCGCACGCGAATTCGCCGGTCGGCGGCCATTGAATCGTGACGGGGGCGTGCGTATGAATGAACAGGCGGCCGGATCGCGTTGGTGATCTCGGGCCGCATGATTCGTCCGACGCCTCGGCGGGATGGATCATCACCATTGCCCCCCCCGCATGGTCGGGCGAGGCCCGACCAGTTTGCCCCGCGATCGGGTATCCCACTCGATCGCCATCCATGGCGTTGCGTCTCCTGCCTGCACGTCGGGACGCAACGCCATTTTTTTGCGCCCGAGCCGCGCGGCCGAGGGCAAGAAGCCGGCCGGTCGTAGCCCCTCGCACCGGGGCGCTTCACCCGAATCGCGGGCGGCCTGCCCGGGTCACGTCGGCCACGGGGGGGCGACGCTACAGAATCCGGCTGCACTGTCACGCCCCGCACGCCTGCTGCATGCGGACCACCCCTTGTCAGACGCCGCTCCGCCGCCTCTAATGGGCGTCCCCCTTAAGTCGGACCCGGGGTGGCCAGTGCGCCTCGGAGCACGCCGGGCCCCCATCGTCTAGTGGCCCAGGACACCGGCTTTTCATGCCGGCGACAGGGGTTCGACTCCCCTTGGGGGTGTGTTGTCCGAGACTGCCGTAGATTTCCCGAAAGGGCTTCTGCGGCAGTCTTTTTTTTGTTTCTGCGCCGCACTTGCCGAGGTCTGCGGCGCGCTTGCTGGATGTCTGTCCTGTACGCACGGGCGTGCCGGGTTGAGTGTCAAGGTTGCGGCGCTTCTGTCAGTGGGGCTGTCCGCGCGCAGCGTCTCGTCACGGGTGTCGCTCGGAGCCGGAGCTCCGCCGGACCGGGCGGTGAACGCGAATCGGCGGCGGTTGCCTGAGGGTGTGATAAGATGAGGTGAAGTTGCCCGGAGCGGCGGCCGGGTGATAGGATGGCGGAAGGGTTCGGTAGGGGAGGAGCGGCGGGCTTCCACTTTGCACCGGACCCATACGCTGCGACTCGGATGCGTGAGACCCGACGATGGCAGAGCGACGCGTTGACGATCTTCCGCCACACGGCCGGCGGGGCTTCTTTCGAGCGGGTTTCGCCCGCATGATCGGCCCGTTGGCGGACATGGTGGAGAAACGCCTTCCCATCGAGCTGCCGATTGTGCGGACCCTGCTTCGTCCGCCCGGCGCCCTGCCGGAGAAAAAGTTTCTCGAGACGTGCTTCCGATGCGGGGCCTGCGCGGACGCCTGTCCGGCGGACGCGATTTCGCTCTCCGGTTCGGACGATCGAGACAGGCGTGGCACGCCGTATGTCGATCCCGACGCCTCGGCGTGCGTGATCTGCGACGAGCTAGCGTGCATGAAGGTGTGTCCCAGTGGCGGGCTGCGGCTGGTGGGGCGTCTGGACATCCGCATGGGGCTGGCGCGGGTGGATCATGGCCTGTGCGTACGGACGCGCGGCGAGCCGTGCGTGGAGTGTGTGGAGCGCTGTCCGCTCGGTCCGACGGCGATTCGCGTGAATGAGCACGGTCGGATTGAGGTCGTCGATCCGTCCTACAGTGGCGAGGGCTGCACCGGATGCGGTGTGTGCCAGCAACACTGCCCGAGTGTTCCGACCAAGGCCATTCGAATCGATCCCCTGTGACGGCTGCGAATGACTTGTGTCGCCTGCGGGCTCGGCGATTCGAGGTGTGGGCGTACTGTGATCCTGTACGCCCGGCCGGAAGCGGGCTAGAATGCCGACAGTACATGGAATGGGACAAACCAGCATCGGCTTCAAGACGACATACGGCAGGACATGATGGACAAGAAACCACGCTATCCCGGGATTCGCATCACGACGAATGGAAACCAGCTCGTCAGCTATTACACAGAGGCCCGAATCGCTGACGGCGGCATCTTCTACCCGATTACCCCCTCCACCGAATCGGGCGAGATGTTTCAGCAGGCCTACGCCGAAGGAAAGCTGAACGTCTTCGGCCGTCCGAAGGTGGCGGTCGAGGCCGAGGGCGAACATGCGGCGCAGGGCGGGGCGATCGCGTTTTCGGTGTGCGGAAACCGCACCGTGAATTTCACCTCGGGGCAGGGCATCGTCTATGGCCTCGAACAGTACTACCACGCCCCCGGCAAGTGCTCGACCATGGTGCTGGAGGTGGCCGCGCGGGCCTTGACGAAGCATGCCCTGAACGTCCACTGCGGCCACGACGACATCTATGCCGCGCTCGATACCGGCTGGATCATGCTCTTCGCGAAGGATGCCCAGCAGGCGGCCGACCAGGCCCTCATCCTCCGGCGGGTGACGGAACTGAGCCTGACGCCCGGCATCAACATTCAAGACGGGTTTCTGACCTCGCACCTGGAGCGGACGTTCCTGATGCACGAGGCGGAGTTGATCCGTGAGTTTCTTGGGGCACCGGACGATTTGATCGACTGCCCGACGGAGTCGCAGCGGATCCTGTTCGGCTCGAAGCGGCGGCGCGTCCCGCGTATGATCGACCTGACTAATCCGATCCTGCTGGGGCCGGTGCAGAATCAAGAACACTATATGAACGGCGTGGTGGCCCGGCGGAACAACTTTACCGAGCCGGTGCTCTGCTTTCTGGAGGAGGCCTACGCGACCTTCGGAAGTCTGACGGGCCGTCAGTATGGGTTGGTGTCCTGCTACAAGACCGACGATGCGGAAACGGTGTTCATCTCGCTCGGGTCGGCGGCCGAGAACATCGAGGCGGCCGTGGACTATCTCCGGGAGCGGCGAGGCGCGAAGGTCGGTTCGATTCACGTCAACGTCCTGCGCCCGTTTCCGGAGGTGGCGATCGTCAATGCCCTCCGAGGCAAGAAGCAGGCAATCATCCTCGAGCGGACCGACGAGGCCATGGCGGGAGACAACCCGCTGGGACGCGACATCCGAACGGCTCTGACCAAGGCGATGCGACTGGGCGGCGCTCCGGCCTCGCCCGACGCGACGGCGATCACGTCGGAGCGGACGCCGCGACTGTTCAGCGGCGTGTATGGTTTAGGCTCTCGCGACTTCCGGCCGGAGGCCGTTCTTGGAGCGTACGAATACGCCACGGGATCCGCTTCGCGGCGGGATGGCAAGCGGGCGGCGGACGGCGTGTCGTTCTTCGTGCTGGGCGTCGATCATCCGTATGCGGTTCAGTCCAGCGAGACGCCTTCGCTGCTGCCGGACGGCGCGATCGCGGTGCGCCTGCATTCCATCGGCGGCTGGGGCATGATCACCACCGGAAAAAACCTCGGTGAGATCATCGGGAAGTTCGGCGAATTCATCGCCAAACGAGACAATCAGTTCGACGAGTTCGGGCGGCTGAAGGAGGTTGTCCACGTCAGTGCCAATCCGAAGTACGGGTCGGAGAAGAAGGGGGCGCCGACCAACTACTTTCTCGTGGTCGCTCCGGAGCGCGTGCGGGTCAACTGTGACCTGCGTCACGTCAACGTCGTGCTGTGCTGCGACCCGAAGGCGTTCACGCATACGAATCCGCTGGCGGGGTTGACCGCCGGCGGCGCATTCGTCTGGGAGTCTTCGGAGACGCCGGAGCAGGCCTGGGAACGGATTCCGAACGGACTGCGCCAGGAGATCATCGAGAAGAAGATTCGGCTCTACATCCTGCCGGGCTTTGAGATCGCGCGGAACGCCACGCCTCGTCCGGACCTTCAACTGCGAATGCAGGGCAACGCATTTCTCGGGGCGTTCTTCCGGGCTTCGCCGTTTCTCGAGCAAAACGGGATCGACGCGGACCACTTCCGAGAGGTGGTGCGGGGCCAGTATGAGAAAAAGTTTGGGCGATTTGGTGAAGCGGTGGTCGAGGCGAACATGCGGGTGATGGCGGAGGGATTCGAACAGCTCCAGGAGGTTTCGTACGGGCCGCTGGCCGCGCCGGACCGTTCCAGTATGCGCGAACTGCCGCTGCTGCCGATGGAGCCCGGCGGGAATGGTCATGGACACACCTGGTGCGGGATGTGCGAGACGCCTGCAGACCAGCCCGAACGGGCGCCGGCGTTCCGCCTCGATACGTTTGACCGCGAGTTTCGCGCGGGGCTGGGCTATGACCAGCCGGCCTCCCCGCTGGCCGCGTTGGGCGTGGTGGCCGCGGCGACGGGCGCGACCGCGTCGAAAGGTGTCGCGCGAAGAGAGACGCCGGTGTTTATCGCGGAAAACTGCACGCAGTGCATGGAGTGCATTTCGGCGTGTCCCGACACGGCCCTGCCGAACACGGCCCAAGACGTCGGGACGGTGTTGGCAACCGCTGTTCGGAATTACGTCACGGACGCAGCGGAGCGAGAGAAACTGCTTGCGGCTCTGCCGGGGGTTGAGCAGCGCGTCCGGTCGGTGATGGTCGACTCGGTCAAGGCCAAAGAGCGCGAGCCGTTCAAGAATATCGTGCGGAAGGAGTTTGCCGGGCTGGAGACCGTGTCGGACGATGCGAAGGGCCAGTTGTTTGCCATTCTCGATGTGCTTCCGCTGGCATTCTCGAAGGCCAACGCCATCTTTTCCAACATCGAAAAGAAGAAGCCCGGCAATGGCGGTTTGTTCGCCATCTTTGTTGCTGATCTTTGCAAGGGGTGTGCGGAATGCGTGACCGAGTGCGGTGACCACCAGGCTCTGCGGATGGAGCCCGACAGCGAGGAACTCAATCAGCGGTATGCGACGGCCCGGGCGTTCTTTGATCTGCTGCCCGACACGCAGCAGAAGTTCCTCGGACTGTACGACAACGAGAATCCGGCCGATTCCCGCGCCGCGGCCCTCCGCAATCACCTGATGGTGCGGCGGAACTACGAGGCCCTGGTTTCCGGCGACGGAGCGTGCGCAGGGTGCGGTGAGAAGAGCGTGTTGCGTTCGATTGCCAGCGTGACCGAGGCGTTCATGCGGCCCCTGTATCACCAGAAGGCGGATCGCCTGCGCGGCAAGGCGGAGCGTCTGTTGAAGGAGGGCCCGGACCGGCTCGCCGCACTGGCTGCGCGCGATCGCGAGCAATACGAACGCCTTCGCCGGGCCGTCGCCCATATCGTCATGGGGCTGGGCGGTGAGAGCGACGAAGACACAAGCCGGCGGATCGAGGCGCGAGGCGAGATCTCCGATCGAGAACTCATCGAGGCCGTGGCAGCGGTTCTCCGTCAGGATGCTTTCAACCACAAGGACCTGCAAATGGTTGATGGCCGTCTGTCCAACGGGATGGCGGCGATGGCCATGGGGGCGAGCACGGGCTGCAACACGGTGTACGGCTCCACGCCGCCGAACAATCCGCACCCCTATCCGTGGATGAACTCGCTGTTTCAGGATGGCGCGACGATCGCGTGGATCATGGGTGAGAACTTCATTCTGGATCACGCTCGGCGATCGATTCTCCCGGAGCGGCTGGCCGACTATGTGCTCGATCCTGACGACGCGGGAATGGGTGAAACGGACTACTTCGATCTGACCCACTTCACCGACACGCACATGACCGATCAGGAAATCCTTGAGCTACCGAAGGTCTGGGCCGTCGGGGGTGATGGGGCCTTCGGGGACATCGGCTTCCAGAACGTCTCCAAGGTCATGTTGCAGAACCGGCCGAACGTGAAGATGGTGATGCTGGATACGCAGGTGTACTCCAACACCGGCGGGCAGAACTCCGACTCCTCGCCGTCGCCGGGCGGCTTCGACATGAATCAACTCGGCGCCGCGACACAGGGCAAGCTGGTCGAGAAGAAGAGCCTGGCCGAGATCTTTACCGTCGGGCACGGCTCGCCCTATGTCGGCCAGGTATCGATGGCCAATGCGGCCAAGTTTTACAAGTCGATCCTGGACGCCCTGGAGTATCGCGGCACCGCCTTCGTCCAGGCCTTTACCACCTGTCAACCGGAGCATGGCGTCGGTGACGACATGTCGACCATTCAGGCTCAACGTGTTCGCGATTCACGCGGGATGCCGGAGTTCGTCTTCAATCCGTCCGCTGGCGAGACCTATGCCGAGGCTGTGGACCTCAAGGGCAACCCCTCGGTCAACGCCGACTGGTGGAAGACGCAGTTCAAGGCGACGCGGGAGAGCTACCGCTACACCGTTGCTCACTGGGCGGCCACCGAGGCCCGCTTCCGACGCCACTCGAAACGCATCAGTGACGAGGAGGCGGCGGGACTGATCCACCTCGAAGACATGCTCGTGCGGATTACACAGAACGACGTCGTCCACCGCCGCTTCCTGGACCGGACGCACCGCGCATGGGTGCCGGACTTCGGCGTGTACATCAAGGTCGATGTCGGTGACGGCAAGGTTCGCACGCTGGCACTGTCGCGGCAGATGGTCCTGTTCTGTGTCGAGCGCCGGAAGGCCTGGCGGCTCCTGCAAAGCCGTGCCGGTGTCGACAACGTGGAATACCGCGCCCAGCGGTCGCTCCTGAAGAAGCTCGATGCCGGCGAGATCGCGCTCGAAACATTCCTCGAACGGAGTGGTGAACTGTTCGACGAAGAACTGGCCGCGCTGTCAGGATCGAAGAAGCCTGCCGTTGCCAAGGTGTGACGGAGCACCAAGCCGGCCCGGATACCGGCCGGGGCCATGGCGACCCGCTCTGGACGAGCAGCCATGACCTCCGTCCGTGCGGCTTGAGCGGATCCCGCGAATCCTCGAACCGCTCTCGAGGGTCTGTGCCCCACCCTTGGAAGGGGCGGGGCACCCCAACCGTTCAGTCTCTTCGCGGACCCGCCGAGTGAACCGTCGACCTTGAATCTGCGGGCTGCCCAGCGGGAGGGCGAGGCTCCTGCCGAGCCTGCTGCTCCCATTCGAACCGGCTCCCATCCGTCCCGGCTCGCCGGGAGGCTCGCCCTCCCTGGTGTGCCGTCGACCTTGAATCTGCGGGCTGCCCAGCGGGAGGGCGAGGCTCCTGCCGAGC
>CAYQDV010000105.1:0-11375 GCA_964416295.1 uncultured Planctomycetaceae bacterium | reverse complement strand
CACCGCGAACCGTGGATCACGCCCGACATTGCGGAACGTCTATATCCGTACATGGCCGGCATGGGCGGCGCCCCGATGGTGCCGTTCACGCTCCTCGGCCTAACGTGGATGCGGAGGCGAAGGCGACGAGACATTGTCCGCCGGCGCCCGCTTGGCCGCATCCGCTGAGGCGCTGACTTCGGCGTTGTGCTTTTTGAGGCAGGAGGCGTCGCCGAAGAGCACGTCCTGCATGTCGTAGAGGCCGGGCGGCCGGCCGGCGATCCATTGCGCTGCGCGGAGGGCGCCGGCGGCGAAGACGTCGCGTGAGCGGGCCGCATGGGCGACCGTGACGGTCTCTCCGAGGGTGCCGAACGAGACCTGATGCTCGCCGACCACGTCGCCCGATCGCAGGGCGTGGAGGGCGATTTCGCCGGGCGGCCGAGGGCCGGACTGGCCGTGCCGGCCGTAAACAACGATCGACGAGGCGGCTTCTCCCTGCTTTCGTCCCTCCAGCACGGCGTCCCGCAAGGCGAGGGCCGTGCCGCTCGGGGCGTCCACCTTGAATCGGTGATGCGTCTCGACGATCTCGACGTCGTAGGACGGATCGAGGATGCCCGCGAGCTGTCGGACCGTTCGCAGCAGCACGTTGACCCCGACGCTCATGTTGGGGGCCTTGAGCACGGCGATGGACCGGGCGGCCGCTCGGATTTGAGACCACTCGGCCTCGGTGTGTCCGGTCGTTCCGATCACGATCGGACGGGCTGAGCGCAGACATTCGTCGAGCCACGCCAGCGTTCCCGACGGTGTCGAGAACTCGATGAGCACGTCGAATCCCTCTTGGGGGTGTTCCGTGACGGGCACGGGAGGGCCATCGACGCCCGCGAGTGCGCCGGCGTCGGTGCCGATGGCCGGGCTGCCTCGTCGCTCCAGCGCCGCGACGCACCGAACGTCGTCACGGGCAGACGCCAGCGCGATGATCCGTCGCCCCATCTTGCCGGCGGCGCCGGCAACCGCGATTCTGACCGCCATGAGATGCTCCTTCGGCGCTGTCCGATTCGGCCGATGCATGATTGACGTCCGGAGACGTCAACACGCAGCCGGTGCCCGCCCGCTTCCTCACGGTCGCTGCTCTGATCCGGCGACGGCCGTGACCCGTCGCACATCTTCCAAGTATGACAGCGCTGGAGTCAATGGCAACCCGGGTCGCGTGAGAATGCGGGGCTGCGTGGAGTGAGATGGGGACGTGAAAAAAAGACTGAAGCCGGCATCCGTCCTGGCTCCGCCGTCTGACGAATGCCGGCTTTGTCCTACTGCTGACGACCATCGTGGCGGAATGTGAGTCGCCCCGAGGCCGTCAGCGGCTGTCTGACACGTGCGCCTTACCAGGCGACGTAGCTCTTGCGGCTGACCGCGGTCCGCTTGCGGCTGGTTGTGCGAGCCTTTGGACGGCGCGACGGGGTCCGCTTGGTGCTCGAGCGGCTCGTGGTGCGGCTGCAGCTCTTGCGGGTGGTACTCCGGGTGCTGGTCTTGCGGCTGGCGGGCTTGGAGCAGGTAAAGTTGGTGACTGTGAAGCCCTTGGTGATCCAGGTGCAGGCACCGAAGCCGCAGTTCTTCCACTGCTTGCAACACTGCTTCAGCTCGGTGCAGACGTGGCTGGCCTCGCTTTTCAGGAAGCGTCGCTCGCTCGGGTCCTTCGAGACCTTGAATCGTCGCTTCAGTCGGTTGAAGAAGGCCTGTTTGGCCTTGATGGACTTCTGAAAGCCGGTCTTCGTGTTGTTGCCAAAATTAAAACCCATGACTCGTTTCCTTTCGATCCTCTTGTGGATAATCGATTACCCCCGTTTACAACACCGGGGTACCCAACCCGACGTCGGCAAGGGCCGCGGGCGGGTTAAGCAAGCGGCGCGGGTTTTTCGGAACTGCTCAGGCGAGCCGGCGCGCGCGAGGGCCAGAGAATATGTCCTGTGCCCGGTGGGAGACGATTGTAACCCACTGTAATTAAAGGGGTTACGTCTTGTCCTCCTGAGCTGTGTCTGCAGCCTGGACAGGCAGATCGCCGCGTTCTATGTTCACAAAAATTACAAAAAAACCTACGTATTCAGTGCTCTCACGGTTGTCTGCGGCGGCATGCGGGCGGTGGCTGCCGCCGACCAAGCTCGGTCTGAAGACGGTATTGGTCGGGGAGAGAAGGCCCTGCGCACGCTAAGCCGGAGCAGCGTTGGGATACCTGCCGGCCGTGTGTTGACGAGCAAGAGCGACATAGCGATCGACGACCTCGCGATGATAGGCGCGTTCGGCGTCGCTGACCTCGCGGACGATTCGGGCCGGAACGCCCATCACGACCGTGCGATCCGGAAGGGTCATGCCCGGCGGCACGACCGCGCCGGCGGCCACGATGCAGCCGGCACCGACCACGGCACCGTCGAGGAGGATCGAGCCGATGCCGATCAGGCTGCCGGCGCCGACGCGGCGGCAGTGGACGACGGCTCGGTGTCCGATGGCCACGTCGTCACCGATGTCCAGATCGACGTCGGTCTCGGTGTGGATCACGCAGCCGTCCTGGATGTTGACGCGCGCGCCGATCCGGATGGCGCCGACGTCGCCGCGGATCGTGACCTGGTGCCAGACGGAGCACGCGTCGCCGAGCGTCACCTTTCCGCCGACATAGGCCGTCGGCGAAAGATAGACGTCGCGACCGATCACGGGCTGGATGACGGAGTCGGAGCCGTTCACGATGACACGACATCCAGCGGCAGGCTGCCATCCGCCCGCGGCAGCGGATCGGGGGGGGCGATCGTCACGCCGCCGGGCGTGAGGTCGGCCGTGCCGCGTTCGACCCGTTCGGCGAAGGCCAGACATTCCTCATAGAGGGCGTCGAGCATGTCGGCCTCGCGGACGGTGCGGGTCTGCCGCCCCTGGACGTAGATGATGCCCTTGCCTTTGCCGGCGAAGACGGCGACGTCGGCCCCTTCGGCCTCGCCGGGACCGTTGACCACGCAGCCCATGACTGCCACCTTTACGGGTGTCTTGATTTGGGCGAGCTTCGCGCGGACCTCCCGGACCAGCTTGATCAGGTCGATCTCGATTCGGCCGCAGGTGGGGCAGGCGATCAGTTCCGGCTCGGTGCGGGGCCGCAGCCCGAGGCAGTGGAGCATCTCGCGGGCGTCCTCGACCTCCAGGACCGGATCGCTGGCGTAGCTGATTCGCACCGTGTCGCCGATGCCGCCGGCCAGGAGCGTGCCGAGGGCGACGACCGAGCGGATGCACCCGGTTTCCTTCGGCCCGGCATGGGTGACGCCGAGGTGCAGCGGAAGATCGAACCGCTCGCTGATGGCCGTATAGGCGTCGATGACGATCCGCGGGTCGATGCTCTTGGCGCTGAGCACGATGTCGTGGAAGTCGTTGGCGTCGAAGATGCGGAGGTATTCCTCGATCTTGTCGAGCATGAGGCGGATCAGGTGGTCGTGATAGTCGCGGCCGAGGGCGGCCTGTTCGTCGGAGCGCCGGGCCTTGTCCCGGCGTTCGACGATGCCGCCTTCGTTGACGCCGACGCGGATGGGGATGCTCCGCTCGCGGGAGGCCCGGATGACGCGGTCGACCTGCTTGTGGTCCCGGAGATTGCCGGGATTCAGCCGGATCTTGTGTACGCCCGCCTCAATCGCCTCCAGCGCCCGCTCGAAGTGGAAGTGCACGTCTGCGATGATCGGCACCGGCGCCTGCGGGAGGATGTGGCGGAGGGCGGCGGTGTCGCGCGGCTCAGGCACGGCGACGCGAACGAGATCGGCCCCGGCGGTGGCCAAGGCGTGAATCTGCCGGACGGTGGCATCGATGTCATAGGTATAGGTGCTGGTCATCGACTGGATCGAGACCGGCGCGCCGCCGCCGATGGGGACGGGGCCGACATGGACCTGGCGGGTTGTGCGTCGCTCCAACAACGGCGTGCTCCTCACTGCGCGAAGGCTCGAGCGATGATTCTACACGCAGGGCTTCGGATGTGTCGATGGAGCGGGCGCCAGCCAGTACGTTGCGGAATGACGCATCGCGCAGCAACGTCTGTCAGGGCCGCGCCGGCTCGTGGCCCTTCGCCAAATCACGCAGCACGAGCGCGTGGCGGTCGTGGCTGTCGAGGTCGAGCGCGGTGTCGAACGACCGCCGGGCATCCTCCGGCCGGCCCATGATCAGGTGATAGTAGCCGAGGAGAAAGTGGGCATCGGCGCTCCTGCTGTGGCGCTGAGCATGGTGACGCAGGCGGTAGACCAAGCGGTCGAGCTCCTTGTCGTCGCGGAACAGGCTGCGTCGATCGGCCAACACTACGGCGATGTCCGAGACGCGGTCGATGCCCCGGCGGACGGCGTAGGCGGCGTAATCGTAATCGCCCGTGGCGAACAGGGCGTCGGCAAAGGCGAGCTTGGGCAGACCGGCCTCGGGGTCCGACAGAACGGCCTGAAGCAGCACATCGGTGGCGCGCTGATAGGCGCCCTGCTTGAGGAGCGTCAGGCCCTTCTCCATTGCAGAGCCACCGCGGCCATCGCGTTCGACGCCTGTGGGACGCTCGCGTCGGGGTCGCGTCGTCGCGTCGGCGGCCGCTTCATCATGGCGGTCGATCGGTGGGTAAACCTCGGCCGGCGGCGGTGCTTCATATCGGTTGTACGCATAAGACGGCACATAGGACGAATAGCCAGACGGGTATCCGGAATAAGCGGACGGGTAGCCGTAGGCGCGTGGATATCCATAGGAGTAATAGTAGGGATTGGCGTAATAGTAGGCATTGCCGTAGCCCGAGCGATGTGCGAAGCCGCCGAAGTGCAGACCGCCGTGGTGCCCGTGGTCGTGATGGTCGAATCCGAGATGGATCGTGTGGTGGCCGCCGGAGTGATGGCCGAAGCCACCCAAGCTGAATCCGTGGTGCCCCAGTCCGAAGCCGCCATGCCCAAACCCGCCGAAGTGTCCGACTCCGCCGTGTCCGAAGCCGCCATGCCCGACTCCGCCATGCCCAAACCTGCCGTGGCCGAAACCACCGTGGCCGACTCCGCCGTGTCCGAAGCCGCCGTGTCCGAAGCCGCCGTGGCCAAAGCCGCCGTGGCCCCCATGGCCCCCATGGCCGCCATGCTGGCCGAATGCCGGTGACGCGATCAGCAGCGAGAGGATCATGGCGATCACGATGGTGATGAGCGTCCCCATCAGGGAGACGGACGGTCGCTCGATGGCGATGGCGTGCGCACCGCGGACTGCGCCGCGATAGACGGAGCCGCTGCAAACGGGCAACGTCGGATCTCGGGCGAAGAGGGATGGGACAAGAAGTTTCGGCTTATCGCGATTCAGGACCATGAAACACCTCAATTCGGCTCGCGTTGTGGCGAATGCGGGCAGGTCTATCGTCGATCGGGGCGGCCGTGGGCGGACAGGTCTCGCCCCGTCAATTTGTCGATGCGTCCGAGGTGGAAGCACGGTGATGTCTAACTGATTAAATGCCCGGCCGCCGCGTAATATTCCCACGATTTGCCCCCGACGGGCAATTTTCTTGATCGAGGCCGCCGAGCCGACGGCAGTTGTGGGAAGGGCGTGACACAATCGGCGGCCGCACTCGACGTTGGCGGTCGATTGCCCTATGACACGATCCAAGAGGGAGCGGGTGCAGGTCATGGCTCGGTGGTCGGCGGCGGATCGGCGGCATATGCAACAGGCCCTCGATCTGGCTGCGCTCGGGCAGGGGCGGGTCGAGCCAAATCCGATGGTGGGGTGCGTGATCGTCCGAGCCGGCCGGGTCGTCGGGAGTGGATATCACCGCCGGTTCGGCGGACCGCACGCCGAGGTGCACGCGCTGCGCCAAGCCGGCGCCCGCGCTCGCGGCGCGACCGCCTATGTGACGCTCGAACCTTGCAGCCATCGGGGAAAGACGCCGCCGTGCGCGGAGGCACTGATTCAAGCGGGCATTCGCAGGGTCATCGCGGCCATGCGCGATCCCAACCGGCTCGTGGCGGGCCGCGGATTCCGCAGGCTTCGCACCGCCGGGATCGGCGTGGACGTAGGCCTGCTACGCAGCGAAGCGGCCTTCCTCAACAAGCCGTTCGTCCGGTTTCATCGTGACGGGCGGCCCTTCGTCATCCTCAAGTGGGCACAGTCGATCGACGGCAAGATCGCGACCCGCACCGGTCGGTCCAAGTGGATCACGTCGCGCCAAAGCCGAAAGACGGCACATGCCCTGCGGGCGCGCGTAGACGCCGTGATCGTGGGCGTCGATACGGTTCTGGCGGACGATCCCCAACTGACCGCACGGGACGCGCGGGGCAGGCGGCTTGCGTGGCGGATCGTGCTCGACACCAAGCTGCGAACGCCCCTGTCGGCGCGGATCGTGCGAACGGCTCGACGCGTCCCGACGATGATGATCGTCGGCTCGGGTCAGGCCCGACGTGGCCGCCGACGGGCACTGGAGTCGGCCGGATGTCGTGTGGTCGAATGCCGCGTCGTCCGAAGCGGGATCGACCTGTCCGATCTGATGCGCCATCTTCACGAGCGGCAGAGGATGAATGTGTTGGTCGAGGGCGGAGGACGTGTGCTGGGGTCGTTCTGGGAGGCGGGCCTGGCCGATGAGGTCCACGTGTTCGTGGCTCCAAAGCTGATCGGCGGCGAGACCGCGCCCGGCCCGATTCGCGGTCAGGGACCGGCCGACCTGACGAGCCTGCCGCGGCTGCGTGTTGTGGCGGTCGACCGGTGCGGGCCTGACGTACACTACCGTTTGCGAACGCGGTAATCGCCATAGAACATCGTGAACAGCGAATTGACGGGAGTTCTTGTAAAGTTATGGTTTACAATATGTTACGGTCAAGTCTTGGATTGTGTCGTCTGCCGCATGGGTGCGGCGGTGGGCGTTCCGGCATCGTCGGGGGCCGTAGCGACCCGATCGGCGCAACCGGCTCGCTGATATTGTGAAGAACTTCTCAATTCAGCGGGTGCCTCGGGCGGATGTTGTGCTACGATGCTGCAGGCGTCCTTGTCGGGCGGTGAGCGATAGCCGCCGCGGGACCTTTGTGGGGAGCCTGCGGTGAATCCTGCGGAGATCAGCCTCTTGGCGGATATGGCCGGATACGACTCGATCGTCGTCCTGATCCTGGTCGTCATGGTGATGTCGACCGCGATCCTCTTGATTACGCATTTCATGCCGAAGGGGGGACGCCATGGGCCGGAAAAAGACGCCACGTACGAATCGGGCATGGAGCCGATCGGTGACGCCCGGCGGCGGTTTAATGTCCGATTCTATCTCGTGGCGATGCTGTTTTTGCTGTTCGATGTCGAGCTGGTGTTCATGTATCCTTGGGCAGTCGCGTTTGCCCGAGGCGGAGGCAACGGTCCGGCGTCGACGACCACGGTCGGACAGTCATTCCTGTTCGCCGAAATGGGAATCTTTTTCGCGATTCTGTTAGTTGGCTATGCGTATGCTTGGAAGAAGGGTGTCTTTCGGTGGGATTGACACAGGACTGGGCGCTCCGATCGCGATGCGGCGTCCCGACCGCGAGGAGCACGCGGCGCCGCGAGCGGTCTGTTGCAACGGCCGGAGGCGCGTCTGCCTGACGCGGGAAACATGACCATGGAGAAACATCAGCAGGACCCGCACGGCATGTCGCATGATGATGTTCTGACGACGCGTCTCGACAAGCTCGTGGATTTCTTTCGCCAAAACGGGGTCAACTGGGCGAGGAAGAATTCACTCTGGCCGATGCCGTTTGCCACGGCGTGTTGCGGGATCGAGTTGATGGCGACCGGTGCGAGCCGCTACGACATCGCCCGATTCGGGGCCGAGGTCATGCGGTTCAGCCCGCGGCAGAGCGATCTGCTGATTTGCGCGGGCCGTGTCGTGATCAAGATGCTGCCGGTCCTGCAGCGAATCTATAAGCAAATGTGCGAGCCGAAATGGGTGATCTCGATGGGGGCGTGTGCGTCGAGTGGGGGCGTGTTCGATACCTATGCGGTGGTGCAGGGGGTGGATCAGTTTCTTCCGGTGGACGTCTATGTGCCCGGCTGTCCGCCGCGGCCCGAGACGCTCATCGAGGGCGTCATGGCGATCCAGCGAATGGTCGACGTCGAGGGCGTGAAGGGGAGCGCCGACCGTGGCAACGGGCTGGGGTTGGTGGCGGAGGCGACGTACGAACTGCGAACGGCGGACAGCCGATAGCCGTACCGGATCCGATGGCGAATTCGTGATCGAGCACGAGGAACGAACGACGACAGAAATGACGATGAACAATTCCCTGGCGGCGATCGTTGAGGCCCTCCGCGGGCGGTTTCCGGATCAGACGTTCGAGCCTGCGCCGCTCGTGAGGCGCGGCAGCGAGGCGGGTGAGCAAGGCTATCTCAGCGTCGATCCGAATCACCTGCTTGACGTGATGCGGTTCCTTCGGGAGGACGCCCGGACTCGGTTTGAACAACTCTGCGATCTGACGTGCGTGGACTATCTGAACTTTCCCGACGCCACGGATCGTTACGGCGTGATCTACTCATTGCTGTCCCTCACGCACAACCACCGGTTGTGGATCAAGTGTTTCGTCAACGATCCGGAACCGAAGGTGCCTTCCGTCACCTCTGTCTGGAGCGGCGCCGAATGGATGGAGCGCGAAGTCTTTGACCTGTTTGGGGTCGTCTTTGAGGGCCATCCGGACCTCCGCCGAATCCTCACCTGGGACGGCTTCGAGGCCCATCCGCTCCGCAAGGACTATCCGCTTCGTGGGCGGGGCGAGCGCGAGAACTTCACGGTCGCACACCGCGACAGCGCCTAGCGACGATTGATTTCTGACCGGACATCGCGGAATAAGAGGCGGGAGGGCCTTCGATCCCGTTGTTACGCGGCGTGAGGCCGGTCTCGGCGCGACGTTTGCCCTGTAGCGGGTGCCCTGAACGAGCCGGATATCGAGGTCTGTGGATGATGAAGACAATAGGCGTGATTCTGACCGTCCTCGCCGTGGGGGGTGGGGGGTGGCTGGGGTATGCGAAGTTTTTCGACGGCGATCACGCCGGCACCTACGTTCTCAAAGAGCTGGACCGCGGCGACATCGTGAAGACCGTTTCCGCCACCGGCACCGTCGAGCCGCTGGTCAAGGTCATTGTCGGGTCGCAGGTCAGCGGCAACATCCAGAAGTGGTATGCCGACTTCAACGGACGCGTGACCAAGGGTTTCGTGCTGGCCGAACTCGATCCGGACCGCTTCCAGACCTCCTTCGAGCAGGCCAGCGCCAGCTTGACACTGGCGAAGGCGGGCGAGGAGGAGTTGCGCGTCCGCCATCAGGATGCCGAGCGGGAGGCCGCACGGATCAAGAAACTCCAGGATACGCACAGCGCCAGTGAGAACGAATACCTCGTGGCCAAGGCGGTCGCCGACGCGGCCCGCGCCGCCTGGCACGGTGCTCAGGCCCGGGTCGAACTGGCCGAGGCGGCCTTGAAATCGGCGCAGGTCGATCTCGACCACACGATCATCCGCTCGCCGATCGACGGCGTCGTCATCTCGCGCGACATCGACGTGGGTCAGACCGTGGCGGCGTCGCTCCAGACCCCGACCCTCTTTACCATCGCCAACGATCTCTCGCGGATGCAGGTGCATGCAAACGTGAGCGAGGCGGACATCGGCCTGATTTCCGAAGGTATGTCGTCGAAGTTTACCGTGGATGCCTATCCAGGCCGCACCTACCGTGGGACGATTTCGCAGATTCGGTTCAATCCGACGGTGGTGGACAGCGTCGTGACCTATGTCACACTCATCGATGCCGAAAACCAGGACCTGTCACTGCGGCCCGGCATGACGGCGAACGTGACCTTCGAGGTGGCCAAGGCCGAAGACGTCATTCGCATTCCAAACGCGGCCCTGCGTTTCAACCCGGCGCCGCCCGGTGACGGAGGACGTCCCAAGCGACGCCCGAGCGGTCCGACCGTCCATCGTCTCGTCGACGGGCAACTCCTCGCGGTCTCGATCAAGATCGGTCTGAGTGACGGCGCGTTCACCGAGCTTGTCGAGGGCGATCTGAAGGCGGGCGAAAAGATCGTGACCGAGCGCAACTGGTTCGGATCCGGTGGCCGGCGCAATCCGAATCGCTCGTTCCGCCGATAGGGGGGTGCCGGTTATGTCGGCCGTGCCGCGATCGAAACGAATCGGTGAGAACGGGACGCCGCTCGTCGAGGCCCGCGAACTCTGGAAGACCTACCACATTGGCGAGATCGATGTTCCCGCAGTCTGCGGCGTGAGCCTGTCCATTCCAGCGGGCCAGTTCTTGTCGGTCATGGGCGCGAGCGGTTCGGGCAAGTCGACCTTCATGCACATGATCGGATGCCTCGATCGGTGTGATCGCGGCCGCTATGCGCTGGCCGGCACAGAGGTGACGACCTTGTCGCGACGGGAGTTGGCCCTGCTGCGAAATCGCAAGATCGGCTTTGTCTTCCAGAGTTTCAACCTGCTGCCGAGGACTTCGGCGTTGGACAACGTCGCCTTGCCCCTGAGTTACCGCGGGGTGCGGCGGCGCGTCCGACGGCAACAGGCCGCCGAGATGCTCGAGCGCGTCGGCCTCGCCGATCGGTCGGATCACCACCCCAGCCAGCTCAGCGGCGGTCAACAACAACGCGTGGCGATCGCCCGGGCGTTGATTACCGAGCCGCTGCTCCTGCTGGCGGACGAGCCGACCGGAAACCTCGACAGCCGCACCGGCATCGAGATCATGGCCCTGCTCCAGGAGCTGAACCGCGACACCGGTCTGACGATTGTCCTCGTGACCCACGAACCCGACATCGCCACCTATACCCAGCGAGCCGTCACCTTTCGCGACGGCCACGTCGCTTCCGACGTCCTCTCCGGCGACGTCCGGGAGGCCGTGCCGCCCGATGCGCCGCCCGACGTGCCTCCGGTCGTCGCTGCTCCGACTCCGACCCCATCCTGAGAATGTGTGCGAGCCGCGTTGACCCGGAGCCGCGCACGCCGGCGAGTGCACGAGCGAAACTCGGCTGACCAGCCGGCGTGCGTGCCACGGCCACGCTCGCGTGGCCGTGTCGCCGGCCGAACCCGTCAACCGCCCCCCAGTCCCAAGAAAGGGCTTGACACGGTGCCGAACGATCGTTATCATGGGTCGTATTAGGGGCGCTTTGGCAGGGCGGCCTAAGGAGAAAGTCATGTGCGAGAGCAGAAAGCCGCACACCGTGGCGTCGCTCCCCCGTGGGCGACGAAGCACGCGCCACGCCGTAGTGCCGTCCCTTGTGGGCGGCGATCCTCGCATCGCCTTGTACGTCTATAACGCCGCTCCCGCGCGTCCACTCGGCGCAAATATCGGTGCTTCGGCGCTTGCAGCACGCTTCGCAACAAGCACGGCCCAAGAGTCCAAGAGTCTCCTCTCCCGGCCCACAGGCGTCGGACACGTGGGGACCGA
>CAYQDV010000104.1:0-11479 GCA_964416295.1 uncultured Planctomycetaceae bacterium | reverse complement strand
GCGATGGACCCGCCACGACCGCGATGCCGTCGACGTCTGGGCGCTCGCCATCGGAAACGGAACGGCGACCGTCGTCGAATTACCCGACGGCAAGGTCCTGCTCTGCGACTTCGGCACGCGTTCGAGCTTCGACGCCGGACCGGTCGGCGTCACGTTTCTCAAACACCGCGGCATCCGACGGATCGACGCCGTCTTCATCTCTCATGCCAACTTCGACCACTTGAGCGCCGTCCCGACGCTCGCCCGAGAGTTCGACATCGGTCGCGTGATCGTCAACGACCACTTCGAGTTTTTCTCGGGCAAGGGCACCTCCGGCGCCCGCTTCCTAGCCGCGATGCGCGACGCCCACGTGCCGGTCGAGGTGACGCACGGTCCCTTTGTCCTGGACGACACCGGCAACGTCCGCGTCGAATCCATCTGGCCGCCGCCGGTCGCCGAACAACGCGTCCTCGACGCCAACGACGCCTCGACCGTCCTCCGGCTGACCTGGCAGGGCCGGTCCGTCTTGCTGACCGGCGACATCGCCGAGTTTGCGATGGGCCGGCTGCTCCAACGCGGCGGGCTCCATGCCGACGCCCTCGCCCTGCCCCACCATGGCAGCGTCGTCGCCACCACCGGCGCGTTTATTCGGGCGGTCGACCCGCGGATCGTCGTCCGCTCGTCCGGTCAGTCCCAAGCGCAGACCTTCAACGGCATCGAGCACCACGTCGGCGACCGAACCTACTTCAACACCGCCGACGACGGCTGCATTTTCATTCAGATCAAGAATGCCGAAATCAGCGCAAGGGCGGTCATGCAGACGCCGTGACCCGGCGGCGATCAGGGCGACGCCGCCTCGAGCACTCGGCTGCGATGTTCCATGCCCCGCATGATGAGCATCAGCCCTCCGCCCAGCAATCCGAAACCGGCCATGCTGTAGAGCCATGCACCCCAGCCGAACCGATCGATCAGTGTGCCGATCCCAACGCCGGCCAGGCCGGCGCCGATGTACTGAAACGAGTCGATCACGCCGGCCGCGAACCCCGCCATCTTCCGCCCGCCGAAGTCCATCGGTGCCGCCGCCCCCAAGATGGAATGCGTCGCGTTGCAGGTAAACGCCGTCAGCACCAGCGCTGTGCAGATGGCCCACATCGACGTCAACTGCGCCCCGACGAGGATGATCGCGGTCTCTGCAAAATACAATGTCGCCGCCACCGGCGCCCGCCGCCCCTCGAAGCACAGGTCGGAAATGTAACCCGATACGATCGATCCCGCCGTCGCCACCAGCGGAATCAGAAACGCCATCAACTGAAAACTGCCGGACGTCAGCGAGATGTGGCGGGCCTCCTGGAAATATTTCGGAAACCAGTCATCCACGCCATATCGCACAACGCCGGTGCAGAAATAGGCCCCCGCCGTCATCCATACGAGGGGATTCCCCACGATCGTCCGGAACACCGTCGCTATCGCAATCGGCGCGTCCCCTTCTCCGTCGATCGCCTCCAGCGGCACAGCGTCGGCATAGCCCGCGGCCTCCGGTGTTTCCTTGACCAGGAGAAGCATGACCGTCGTGAGAATGACCACCATCACCGCCGGAACGAAGAACACCCACTGCCAGTGCCCCGGTGGCACGCGGTAGCTCAGGATCGTGAACCCCGCCAGGAGCGCCGGGGCGATGTAGTTGATGCCGAACCGCCCGATGTTGATCATCATGCCGAAGATGCCCGAGAACCGGCCCCGCTCCGCGCGGGCGAACCAAGCCGTATTCATCTTCACCATGCCCGGCGCGCCAAACGCCTGGATGTAGCCGTCGATCGACCGGAGGACGATGAACCAGCCAAGCGTGCCGAAGACCGGCCCCAGGACCCGGTAGTACCAGCCCAGCCCGAAGAGCACGTTGAGCACGGCGGTGCCGTAGCCCCCGATCGCCATCGCCTTCTTGCCGCCGACACGGTCGGCCAGCAGGCCGTTGACGAACTGCCCGATCGCATAGCACCAGCTCCGGCCCGACTGGATCATGCCGTACTGCTGATTGCTGAAGCCGAAGTTCGCACATAACGTGTGGCTGGCAAACGAGAGGTTGTAGCGATTCAGGTAGTAGCCGGCGTAGTTCAGACCGATGAAGAACCAGTTCCGCCCGCGGCGTTGCCGGAACCCGGGCGGGTGGGCCGGCTTCCATGTCGCGTACGTATCAGCGGACGCATCCGACTCCGGCATTGGTGCTCCCTCTCGATTCGCCACCGCAGACACAGCGCCCGCGCAATGGGGAATGTATATAGCGGAGACCGTACCCGGTGGCAAACGAACGCCGCGCCGCGAGTTTCTCGGTCATGCCCCGGCCGCGTACAATCCTCGCGATGCCACGCCACCTGCCTGTCCTGAACCTGTCCATCTGGCCGCTGTCCATCCCGATGCGTCGCAGCTTCCGGCACGCCACAGCGGAGCGTGCCTGCACCGAGCCGATCATCGTGGCGATCGAACTCGCCGACGGCACGACCGGCTACGGCGAGACCCATCCGCGGTCCTACGTGACCGGCGAAACGCACGAAGGCATCGTCGCCACCATCCGCGACGTCTTTGTGCCCCGGCTCGTCGCCATGCACCCGGCCAACTTCGGCGAGGCCATCGAGGCCGCCTCCGATCTGCCCGTGTTCGACGCCCACGGCCGCGCCGCCACCGCCGCCCGCGCGGCCGTCGAACTCGCCGTCCTCGACGCCTACAGCCGGGCGTTCGGCCGATCGCTCGAGCAGATCGCCGGATGGCTGGAAGAACCCGCTTTCGGCCTGCCGGGCAGCGGACCCACCGTTCGCTACAGCGGCGTCATCTCCGCCGACGCCCCCGCGCGCGCCGCGCGGTCGATCCGGAAAATGCGGCTGGCAGGACTCCGCGATTTCAAGCTCAAGGTGGGAGATGACGCCGAAGCGGAGCGACTGGCCGCCGCCGTTGGCGTCCTGAAACGAGCCCTGCGACGCGGCCGTACTACCCTGCGCCTCGACGCGAATGGCGTGTGGTCGTTTGACCACGCCGTCCGACGCTTGAACGAATGGCGCGACCTGCCGATCGCCTGTGTCGAACAGCCCCTGCCAAAAGGACAGACCACGCAATGGGCGGAACTCGCCCGCGGTTCCTCTCTGCCGCTGATGGCCGACGAGTCACTCGTGACCTTCGACGACGCCGAAGACCTGATCGTCCACCGCGCGGCCGCGTGGTTCAACATCCGCATCGCCAAGAACGGCGGACTGATCCCCGCCCTGCGGCTGGCCATGACCGCCCGAAAGCACGGCATCGCCTGCCAGCTCGGCTGCATGGTCGGCGAAACGAGCCTCCTCTCCGCCGCCGGCCGCTGGTTTCTCCAGCTTGTCCCGGATGTCCGATTCGCCGAAGGCAGCTTCGGCCGTTTCCTCCTGACCGACGACGTCACGCCGCGTGCGATCCGGTTCGGCTTTGCCGGCCGATGGCGACCCCTCACCGGCTATGGCCTCGGCGTCACCATCGACCCGGCCCGATTGCGCCGGCGTGCCATCCAGCCGCCGATAGAAATCCAGTTCTGATCCCTTCCGCACGACCACCGGAATCAGACACAGCGCCAGCGCGCTCCACGCGCACGCCGGCTGCACGAACACCCACACCCATCCGCCGGTCGACGCGGCGTCCCAGCCCTCCCACAGGCCCGGAACGATCGTCCACGCCAGCGCTCCCCACAGCAGCAGTTCCCGCCGATTGGCACCGCCGCCCGGCCGAACGAGCCACGCCAGCACCAGCACCATCACCGGAATGAGGTCGTAGGCCCGGTGATAAAAACAGACCAGCGTCACCGCCAACAGCGCCGCCGCGTCGAGGTCGGTCCGCCGCGAATGTGCCATTTTGTCTGGGCGCCGTCCCGCCGCCGGATCGCGCGGCGACCGGACCAGGCGAACACCCGCCACGCCGACCAGCGCCGCGACGACGCCCCAATGCCAGGCATCCCGGTCCGGCGCGATCCGGTGCCACAGACTTCTGAGACCCAGGTGCATCGCACCGCCGCGCGGCGCGTCAGGGGCATTGATCGCGCCGGACGCCAGCGAGTCCGCGATCTCCGCACGCATGTCGCTGATCCAATGCAACGGAGGCCGGGCATGTGCGCCGCCGCCCCACGTCGCGACCGCGAACAACGCGAACTGAACCGCCAGCGCCACACCGATCAGCCGATACTGCCGCCGCCACGCGAACAGGAACACCAGCGGGCCGGTCACCGAATACTTGACCAGAGCAAGACCATAGGCCACGCCCGCCGGAAGCGTGCGGCCGCCGTTCAGTACCGCGTAGACCGCCGCCGCCGAAACCACCAGCCCGATATTCAGGCTTGCCAGGTTCAGCCTCATCGGATAGCTCAGCATCAGGATCGTCACCGCCACCGCAACTGGAATCAGACGCACCCCATCGCGCGCCGCCTGCGCCCCCCGGAGCACCCCCCATAACAGCCATGCCTCGCAGGCCAGAACGACGCCCGACCACACGAGAATCGCCGCGCCGAACGGCAGCCACGATAGCGGCGCCACCAGCGGCGCCACCGTCAGCGGATAGACGTTTGGCGTGACCGGCCGCCCGGGTGCCGGCAGGTCCGGATCGCCGCGCACCCGCCACGTTTCCTTGACCACGGCGTCATCGTACGGGTTGCGCCCCTCTCGCCACGCCGCCGCGACGGTGTACAGCAGCGAGAAATCCACGCCGAATCCCGGACGCCCGTACGACTGCGTGACGACTTGAAACGCCTGGACCAATATCACCGCGGCCACGACCACCGCCGGCCACGCGGCGAATCGCGCCGACCGTTTCGGCGAGGCGGCGACGGATTGTGCAACAGGCAGCGACATTCGACACGAACCGGACGGCGAGTCTCTCTGTATCGACCCGCGACGGACCCGGCTTCCGAGAATCCGCCGTGGCGCTCAGGGCGAAAAGAACGCGGAGATGGGCTTGGAAAGAAAAAATCGGCGGCCGTCCCCCCACTACGGTCGCCGATAATTGCGAATTCGATGACATGCCGGTTCGCCCCAAGGCGCTGCGAGCCAAACGGCCAGTCTGTTGTGGCCCTTTCATCGGCCAGATCGTGGGGGCGGTTTCGATAGGAAAAACGGTTTCGCTCCGCACGTTACCGGGCACGTTCCGCGATCAGAACCCCGAGCCGCGGGCTTCAGCCCACGCTGCGCCGTCCACCGACGACGGTCTCCGCGACGGAACGAGCGGGCGAGCCTCGGTGGTGTCTACGGCGAGAGCAAAACGATGGCGATCAGCATGTAGATCGTGGCGCTGAGACCGTCATTCAACGTGGTGATCAGCGGCCCGGTCGCGATCGCCGGGTCGATGCCCAGTCGCCGAAACAGAAACGGCAAGGTCATGGCCAGCGTGCTGGCGACGAGAATCCCGATCGTCATCGAAATCCCCACGGCCACTCCGATGATCGGCGAGGGCGGAGCCACATGGGCGTGCGAGAAATCGAACATCCCCGAATGAACGACCGCGTAGGACCCAAGCCCCGACAGCACGCCCACGCTCAGGCCGAGGATCAGGGCGATACGGAACTCACGCGCGAACGCCCGCGCGACCGAGGAAGCAATCGCGTCCCCGGTGGCCAGCGCCCGCACGATGACGGTCGACGTCTGAACGCCTGCGTTGCCGCCCATCGCGGCGATCGGGCTGTTGAACGGAATCAGAAACAGGAACAGCGCGCCCAGGGTCGGCTCCGCGAGGAACATCACCGTGATGCTGACGAGCGTGCCGGCCAGGCACGGCAGCAACCACCGCGCCCGGATGCTCGCCGCGTGAAACGGGCTGGCGGTCGCAAACTCCTCCGGCTGCGTGCCGGCCATGTACAACATGTCCTCTTCGGCCTCGTCCTCCGCGACCTCAAGCACGTCATCGTGCGTGATCACGCCCAGCATCTGCCCGCCGTCGTCCACTACCGGCAACGCCACCACGTCGTACTTCTCAAACTTGTTCTTCACGACTTCCTGATCGTCCGCTATGTGAACGGTCAGCAAATCGTGTTGCAGCAGAGACCGAACCGGCGTCTCAGGCGCGGCGGTCAGGAGGCGGAGTGGCGGGACGATCCCCTTGAGGCGGCCCGTCCCGCCGACGCAGTAGATATAGAACACGGCATCGGCGTCCTCCGGGGACAACTGCCGAATCTCTTCGATGGCGTCGGCGACGCGGGCGTCCTCGGGGACGCTCACGAAATCCGGGTCCATGATCCCACCGGCCGACGACTCATCGTAGAGACGCAGCGGCTCAACCGCGGCCTTTTGTTCGGGCGGGAGCTGCTCGATCACCTTGTCGGCAACGTCCTCGTCCAGTTCCTCGAGGACGTCCACCGCGTCATCGGCCGGCAACTGCTTCAGAACATCCGACACTTCCGCGTCGGTCAGGTCATCAAGAACGTCGGAGCGGACGGCCTCCTCGAGCAAGACGATGGCCTCGGCGCACATTCGCGGAGGAAGCAGGAACAGGAGGTGCGATCGCTGCTCGGGGTCGACCTGTTCGAGACAGTCGGCGACGTCAGCGGCATGGAGGTCGGCGAGAAACGAGCGCAGACGCTCCGTGTCATTCGACTTCAGCAGGTCGCGCAGTTGCTGAAAGAGCCGCTCGCCGTTTCCCACTCGATCTGCCATGGCCGTCCTCGCACGCCGGACAAAGACCGGCCATTATGCCGACCCGGCAACGGGACGCAATGACGACCGATAGCTGCGCGCGGGTGCTCCGCCTCCGGGCGGTGAACTCAGGAAGCCAGAGTTCGAGACAATTCGAATGGTCATGAAGAGCCGCGGGCTTCAGCCCGCGCGGCCTGCGTCCCGCGGATGATCGTACGGCCCCATGGCTGCCTCATCCTCTGGTATGGGGCACCCGCTTCTCAATGGTTACCGGTCAATTCAGGTTGCCGAGATTGGGGCGGATGAGGAGTTTCTGGACGAGCAGGTAGTTGACGCCGTGGTATTCGGTGACCTCTCCGCTGACGACGAAGACGATGGTCTTTGTTCCGCCGGCGGATTGCATCTCCATGTCCTCGAGCAGGCGGTTGGGAAGCAGCCGGATGGGCAGTTCGGGCGCGCCACGTCCGCGACTTTCGAACGAGAAGACGAAGTATCCGGCCTCACGGAAAAGCCGGCCGGGCCGGTCGGCGATCCGGAATCCGTCGGGGAGGAGCTTTCGGTCGGGCGTAGCGATCGCGTTGGCGGGGACGGCCTCGTCGGCGGCCTGTGTCCTTCGCGGTCGGCCGGGGACGGTGGGGCGCACAACGGGGCGACGGGGCGCATTTTCGGGTTTGGTCAACTCGCGGAGGATGTCGGTCGCGGAGGGTTCGCGACGCGGCGGCGGGGCGGCGGGCGGTCGCTTGTCTTTGGTGGCGGCGGGGCGGCTGGATGGCGCGGCCTTGTCCGGCGCAGGGGGTTCGGGCTGATTCGATCGCGCCTGCATCGCCGCAGCCGTCGCGCAGACGATCGACAGGACGAGGCCGGCGGGAGCGAAGCGCAGGAGTCTGGGTCTGGCGGTCTGGGACATGCAGCACCTCCGAGAATCTGAAGACGTCTTTTTCTGACAACGTAATACAAGACCGAGGCCGTAAGGAACCGCAATCAGAGCCACGCGTGTCAGCAGGTGGATGGACCCGGCGCGGGCCACCGCCACGGCCACGTCGCCCACAAGGGGCGGCGCTACGGGCACGCTCTGACCACAGGCGGCGGCGCCGGACGTCTGGCGGTCCGCCGGAACGTCGGAGTATACGACGCGGGCGCACGATGTCTATCGGCTGATCTGTTTGCGGAGTTCGCCGGGGTCGGCGGTCGGGGCCTGACAGGCGAAGTTCTTGCAGACGTAGGCGGCGGGCTTGCCCTTGAGGAGCTTCTTGCCGGCCAGCAGCGGAATCTTCTTCGCAAGGGCCGCGGCATCGGCATTTTTGGTGAAGAGCGCGGCGAGGACCTGGTTGGGCACATAGGACCGCCAGGCAGTGTTAACGAGGGCTTCGAGTTTGAGGTCGGCGGCGCCGGCGGCCACGAACGCGATCTCCTTGGGACGGCGGAAGTAGAAATCGACCGCCGACAGCATCCGCTCCGAGCGATAGGGATTTCGCGCCAGTTGGCCGCTGAAGGTTTGAATGAGCCGCTCGGCCTCCTCGGCGAGGTCCTTGCGGTCGAGCAGGACGGAGAGGCGGAGCAGGTTCATAAGCTGGACCGAGTTGCCGGACGGAGTCGCCGAATCGGAGGCGTCCTTGGCACGGGCCAGCACCCTTTCGGCCCGGTCGTCGGTGAAGAAGAATCCGCCGCCGTCGGCGTCGCGGAAGTGGCTCATCATGGTGTCGTTGAGGCCGATGGCCTGGTCGAGGCGCCGGACGTCGAAGGTCGTTTCGTAGAGATTGAGCAGGGCCTCGGTGAGGAAGGCGTAGTCGTCAAGGTAGGCGGGCGTGTGGGTGTGACCGGCGCGCCAGGCCCGCTGGAGTTGCCCATTCACGACCATTTGCGACATGACGAAGTCGGCGGCTCGACCGGCGGCGTCGCGGTATTTCGTGTCGCCCAGAATGCGATAGCCGCGGGCGAGGCTGGCGATCATCAGGCCGTTCCAGGAGGCGAGGACCTTGTCGTCGAGGTGCGGCTTGACGCGATTCGCGCGGATGGCGAACAGCCGTTTCCGGGCACGGGCGAGGCGGCTGTTGAGTTCGTCCACGGAGATATTGTGTTGCTTGGCGACGACCTCGGCCGGCCGCGGGACGTTGAGAATGTTGTGTCCTTCCCAGTTGCCGGCCCGGGTCACGTTGTAGTAATCGCAGAAGAGGTCGGCCTCGTCGCCGAGGACGCGGTCGACCTCGTCACGCGACCAGACATAGAATCGGCCCTCCTCGCCTTCGCTGTCGGCGTCGCGGGTGGAGTAGAACCCGCCCTCGGGGCCTTGCAGGTCGGCGATGACGTAATCAAAGATGGAGCGGGCCACACGGGCATAGAGCGGTTTCTTGGTCAGTCGATAGGCATCGAGATAGATGCCGGAGATCAGGGCCTGGTCGTAGAGCATCTTCTCGAAGTGGGGGACGAGCCAGTTCACGTCGGTCGAATAACGGGCGAATCCGCCACCGAGGTGGTCATGGATGCCGCCGTGGGCCATCTTTTCGAGCGTGAGTTCGACCATGTCGAGCAGTTCGGGCCGGAGCGTCCCGCCGGTGGCCGGGTCGGTCGCGAATGCGTGGTAGGCCCGGAGCATGAGGTCCATGGCCATCGACGGCGGAAACTTGTTGGTGCCGCCGCCGCTGAGGCCGCCCCGGTCGTGGTCAAACGCGCCGGCGATTCGGCGGGCGGCGTCGGAGACGATCGTGCGGGGCACGACGGTCTCTGGCGCCTGGAAGACGAGCTGTTTCCGGATGACGTCGGAGAGCTGGCCGGCCTGCTGGTCGATCTGGTCGCGCTTGGAGGTCCAGGTCTCGGCGAGTGACAGCAGGAGCCGTTTGAATCCCGGCCGGCCGTAGCGGTCGTCGGGCGGGAAGTAGGTCCCGGCGAAGAAGGGCTTCTGGTCCGGCGTCAGCCAGACCGACATCGGCCATCCGCCGGAGCGATTGATGGCGACGGTTGCCTGCATGTAGATGTCGTCGAGGTCGGGCCGTTCCTCGCGATCGACCTTGATGCAGACGAAGTGCTTGTTCATGATCGCCGCGATGTCCTCGTTTTCGAAGCTCTCGCGTTCCATGACGTGGCACCAGTGGCACGCGGAATAGCCGATGGAGAGAAATATCGGTTTGTCTTCTTTCTTCGCCCGCTCCAGCGCCTCGGCGCCCCACTCGTACCAGTCGACCGGGTTGTGGGCGTGCTGGAGGAGATAGGGGCTGGTCGCATGGATCAGTCGGTTCGTGTGAGCGTGTCGGGTGGCAGCGGTCATGGGAGGGTCGCCTTTGGCATCGGGTTCATCGGCCCGAGCGTCGTCCGGGGCGGCGTGGTCACAGCCGCCGGCAAGGGCCGCGGCCAGGCCGGCCATCGCGCACAGACGTCCGACCGGGCGGGTGAAGGGTTTTCGCATTTGGGTTTGACTCCGTTTCAGTGGCCCAGACAGGGAGTATATGGCCACGGGCGGACGACGGCCACTGAATCACGGCAGGTATCGCAGCCCGGCCGCTCCCTCACGGTCGCGGTTCTGATCGGCTGTAGGGTGGGCAGTGCCCACCCTACTTCTCTGCGGGAGGGCGAGCCTCCTGGCGAGCCGTCCGTTCGGATCACCATCAAGCCGCGTGTCAGGCTCGGCAGGAGCCTCGCCCTCCCATTGGGCACCCGCAGATTCTAAGGTTGACGGCACACCAGGACACAGACACACGGTGGGCGGGCGTCCGGCGACGAGGAGGTGCGCCGCCGAACGCCCGCCTGAAGGGGAGAGCGGAAGGAGGTTTTACGGCTGCGACGGGGTCAACACGATCCGGGTCACATAGGCGGTGGCGGTGTCCTGCGGCACACCGGCGTCGAGCGACAGCAGGACGACCGGCCGG
The DNA here is from genome assembly GCA_964416295.1 of uncultured Planctomycetaceae bacterium. Taxonomy (GTDB): domain Bacteria; phylum Planctomycetota; class Phycisphaerae; order UBA1845; family UTPLA1; genus JAPULF01. The sequence continues at coordinate 1,014 of CAYQDV010000104.1, read as the reverse complement.
CCGGTGCGGACGGGGCCTTCGAATCGCTGTTTGACATTTCGGAAGACCTTGGCCTTACGGTCGTTGCCAAGATCAACCGCCGAGTCGTCCATGCTCGTTAGATTCAGGTCCATGCGGACAACATTGAAATCTGGTTCGTCGGGCCTCCACACCCCGCCGAGATCGATGGAGCATCCGACATCTTGGTAACTGATCCGGGAGGTCTTGTCGCCGCTTTTTGAGGTCTGCGTGCCACGGACAAACGGCGTGCTCGAACCGATGGTGAACGAGGGCTTTGCGCTCAGCTTTACGACCTGGTCGATGCGGTAGAGCACGGCGGCGTCACCGAGTTCCGCGAGGGCCTTCTGGAGCGTCGCCGGTGTCTTCGCTTCGGCGGTCAGATCGTCGACGTTGAGGGCCGTGATGCGATCGCGGGGCATGGCGACCTTGTAGATGACGATCTGCACGCGGGTCTGACGGGGAGCGTCTTGTGCGACCGGCGGCGGGGCTTTGTCGAGTATCTCCACGAGATTCTTGACTTCTGCAATCTGATTCGCCGTCCCGGTGGCGATGAGCGTGTCACCGCTGAACGTCGTCAGGCCCGGACGTCGCCACGCTGTCCTTCCCGAATGCAGTTCCTTGATGAGGCCTTCGAGCAGCGGCCCCATGATGGCGCTGTTGCTCGATGTCAGCTTGATCAAGTGAATGCCGCGCTCGCCAATCGTCGGAGTGTCCAGCGACTGGATCAGGCTACGGACCTTCTTGAGAACGTCCGGCGCGGCGGAAATAACAACGGATCCCGTCGCCGAATCCCACGCGAGCACCAGTCGCCCCGCTTTCTCATCGTCGTGGAAAACGCGGGCCAAGGTCATGCCGACGCTCTTCGCATCGGCGTACCGCAGCTTGATGACGACGGCCTTACGCTCCGGCGGAACTGCCGGGGCTCGGAGTTCGCCTCCGGCGGGCTTCGTCGTCGCGACGGGGTTGTCGGCGACGGCCCGGGAGAGCGGGACGAGGGCGATGAGTGTCAGGGCC
>CAYQDV010000103.1:0-11516 GCA_964416295.1 uncultured Planctomycetaceae bacterium | reverse complement strand
GTCAGCGGGTGCTGTCGGCGGTGCGCTTGCATGCGCGCACAGGAGGGCCGCGCGTCGTGTGTCCGCGCGCTCCGCGGGCTCCGCGCCGGGGCGGCCCCCCCGCCGCCCGCCGATCAGTGGCGGATGCTGGCGGCGGTCAAGTCGGGTGTAGATTACGGCGCCTTGAACCGGCTCTGCCTGGCCCTGGATCCGCCCGAGTCAGGCCCGGCGCTTCGGTGGCTCTATGAAACGGCGCATCTGTCCCCTCAGGAGCGTCAGCGTCTGGCCGCCGAGCACGACGCAGAGCAACGGGACCGCGAGCTGGCGGTGATGAACTTCCGGCGGGGTCAGCTCGTCGATGGGCGCTATGGCGCGCTGGCCGTGATCGAGATGACGACCGCGGTCGAGACGGTGGGTGAGCGTGTGGTGTGGTCGCCTCCGCGGCGGGGGACGATCGTGCTGCCGTTTCTGATGTTTCGCTCGCAGGAGGCCGGCGACGCATTTGACGTTCTGTGGGCGGAACAAAAGATTGGTGAGGGGCTGGCTCTGGATGCGGCTCCGCGTCTGAAGTCCATTCAGTATTGCTACGGGATCATGGATCGTCTGAGCGGTGTCTTTTTTACGGGCGGGGATACCGAACCGCCAACGGCGGCCGCGGCGCGGTCGGCGGGACAGGAAGCGGTGATCGGTCCGGTGGTTTTGCGATCCGGCACGCTGCCAGCAAGCGCAACGCCTGGCACGATCCGGATCGACGTCGGCGCGTGGCTCCGGTCCGGACTGGGCACGGCCTCGCCGGCGATGTCGTTTCGGCCGGAGGTGCTGGCACCCGAGCGATTGCCGATTCACCTGCGTTACATGCGTTTCGGCGGCTATCGCGGGACGCTTCGGCGGCGCGTATTGCCGGCGCGCGCGGCGGTGGGTTCACCGCATCTGTTGAATGTGAAGTTGATCATCGAGCGGGCGGATTGAAACCCAAGGCAGATGGATGTCCGGCGCATCAGGGTCGGATGACGACCTGGGAGCCGCCGTCGATGAGCAGGTCGAAGAGGATCTCCACTTCTTCGGCGATCAGCCGAATGCACCCCATCGACATGTTTTCGCCGATGCTGTCCGGATCGATGGTTCCGTGAATGCCGAATCCTTCCCGCCCGACGGCCTCGCCGGCAATCCCCTCCAGCCCGATCCATCGTTCTCCGATGGGGTTGGTTGGATCGTCGGCCAGATAGAGTTGTCCGGTGACGGGGTCGGTCCACTCGGGGTTTTTCAGCTTGTTCCGGACGCGCCACGTGCCGGTGGGGGTTCCGCCGTTGGTGCCGAGTCCGACCCGGAAGGATCGGACGAAGGTGTTGCCGAGATAGACATCCAGACGATGGTCTGATTTGTCGATCACGGCGTGGAAGGGTCCCTTGATGACTTTGATTCGGGCGTTCACCCTGATCCGGTTGGGGTCGCTGAGTTGGTTAATGGCGGCCAGCAAGGCGGGGGTGGTACGGTATTGAGACGCTATGGCGGCCAGGCTCTCGCCGGCAGCGACGACATGCGTTTCGGCCAGAGGATCGTTTCCAACGACCGCCCTGCTGAACAGGAGGGTGTCTGCCAGCCGCTGCAACTCACTCCGGGCGTAGGATTCGTCCGCCGGCGAGAGACCTCGATCCAGGGCTGCGGAGAGGGTCTGCCTGGCGGTCAGGAGGTCTCCGCGGTCAATGGCCGCCCGTCCGCGTCGGAGGCCCGAGGCGGCCGAGGCGAGCATCTCTGGGTGGACCCGGCCGACCGTGATTTCGATCGCGCCGCCGGAACCGGACGCGGTGTTGGCTCGCATTGCCGACGGAGGGCCATCCGGCTCGACGACGCCCGTCAATTCGATCGGCTTAGGCTCCGTCGTTTCGTCGCGGGAGGATCCGGCGGTGTCTTGATGCTCCGCGGACAGCCGTCCGGTTGCGTCTGGCTCGGGCCGCGGCGTGGGGGCTGCGGTGGCCCGCAGCGGAGTGGCGTCGTGGCGGGTTTCTTCGCGGTTGGCGACCACGCGCCGGCCGGCGGATTCGTCGTGGCCGGCAAAGCGCCACGCGTAGACGCCCCATGCACCCGCGGTGACGAGACACACTCCGACGAGGAGCGGCCAAGGGCGAGTCCGGATTCGTCGATCAAAGGGCACGATCGATCCTTCCTGTTCCGGCGAGCGTTTGCGTTCTTCGGACGGTCTTCGAGTTCGCAGGCCACACCCGTTCAGTGGACCGCGTCTCGGAGGCCGCCGTGGCGCCAAGATACCCGATAGGAGGCGAAAGTCCAATGCCGTTCGGGCCGCTTTCTGACGGGCGCGGTAGTGTTCAGGCGGGTTTATGGATCGAAGCGGCGGATCTGCTCGTCGGTGGCGAGCATGGAGACCTTGATGTCGTGGGCGCCGGCGGGGATCGATTCGACCACTTGGGCTTCGAGGGCGAAGCCGGTGGCGACGCCGCGGAACTGGGGCTTGGCGAGGAAACGGTCGTAAAACCCTCGGCCGCGGCCGAGGCGGTTGCCGAAGGGATCGAATCCAAGCCCAGGCACGATTACGAGGTCGATCAGCTCGATGGGAATGGGCAGGCCGCGCACGGGCTGGCGTATTCCAACGCCTGTCTCTGTGACGTCTTCGTTCAGGTCGCGGATTTCGACCGGGATCATCTGTCGACTTTCCCATGTGACCTGAGGCGCCACGACCTTCTTTCTGTCCTGCCATGCTTGGAGCACGAGGGAGGTCGTGTCCGCTTCGTTCGGCAGCGACAGGTAAATCATGATGATTTCGGCGTTTTTGTATTCGGGCTCCTGAATCATCAGGGAGGTGGCTACGCGCGATTTCCGCTGAAGTTCTTCGGGCGGGATGCCGCCCAAGATGGCCCGCAGTTTGGATCGAAGTTCCTTCTTCACCAAGCCCTCGTCATCATGCAGCCGGCTACCCTATCGGTTCGCAGGACACGATGCAAGAGCGTTGGCGGAAATCGTGTTATTCTGGGTTCATGACAGATTCGGCGTGTGACGGCCCAGGCCGCCACGTCGGCCCCGGGTGGCCGACGCTCATGGCTGGGCACGACATGAATGCCGCGGCTCGGATCGCGTGCGGCCTGCGCCGTATGCTGGGCGAGGGTAGGGTGTTAGACTCGATGTGGTCTGGTCTCATGGCTGGGCACGACATGAATGCCGCGGCTCGGATCGCGTGCGGGGTGCGTCGCGTGCTGGGTCGCGGGCAGGGTGTTAGACTCGATGTGGTCTGGTCTCGCGGTTGGGCACGGCATGAATGCCGCGGCTCGGATCGTGTGCGGGGTGCGTCGCGTGCTGGGCGCCGGCAGGGTGGCTGATGCTTCAGTTTGCGATCCCGATCGTTGCGGTTTCCGTCGGGGCGGCCATCAGTCTGCTGGGGACGTGGACCGTCCGCCGGTGGGCGGCTTCGCGCGGGTTCGTGGATCGCCCCGGAGGGCACAAGGGGCACCTCTCACCCGTGGCGCTGGGGGGTGGCATTCCGCTTCTTCTGGCGGTTGTTTTGCCGATGCTGGGGGCGGCGATGGCGGCGCGGCTGATCGCGTCGGACGTGCCGGCGTGGGTTCCGGCGGGCTTGGCGGCGCATCTGGGCGGGGTCGTTGCGAAGACGCCGGCGGTGATCTGGATTTCGGTGGCGGCGGTGCTGATCTGCGGCTTGGGCCTGTTTGATGACGCCCGGCCGGTGGGCGCCGGAACCAAGCTCGCGGGACAGGTCGCCGTGGCGGTGCTGGTGGTCGTTGGTTGCGATCTGCGACTGATGTCCCATCTGGGCCGGCTTCCCTCCGTCGCGCTGTCGATCCTGTGGATCGTGACGCTGACGAATTCGCTGAATCTTCTCGACAACATGGACGGTCTGGCGGCGGGCGTGGCGGCGATCGCGGCGGCGGTCTTTGCCGTGGCGGCGATGATGGCCGGGCAGGTCTTCGTGCCGGCGTGCTGCTGGCTGTTGTTCGGTGCCCTCGCGGGCTTTCTGCCGTTCAATGTCCATCCAGCCTCGATCTACCTCGGCGATGCGGGCAGCCTGCTGGTCGGCCTACTCCTGGCGGTCTTCACCATCCTGACGACCTTTGCGAATCCGTCGCTGGGACAGCGGCCGATCGGCATCGTGGCGCCTGTGGTCGTGATGGCGGTTCCGTTGTACGACACGGCGAGCGTGATCTTTCTTCGTCTGCGCACGGGCGCTCGAATCTGGACGGGGGATCGCCGCCACTTTTCGCACCGCCTGTTGCGGCGTGGGATGGGCGTGCGGCAGGCGGTGTTTGTAATCTGGCTGGCGACGCTGGCGACGGCGCTGCCGGCGTTGCTGCTGCCGAAGGCGGACTGGTTGATCGCGTCGGTTGTCGTTTTTCAGACGCTGCTGATCATCGGGCTTGTGGCCCTCCTGGAGAAGACGGACTGGAATGACAAGGCGGACGTCTGATAAGAGGGGCCTTCGGCGTGCGGGGACAGAGGCTGTCGACGCGGATCCGAACGCCGAGGCCGCGACGTGGGCCGAACGGGTCGCCTTGCTCATCCTGCTGGCGTTGATCCCGCTGCGGGCGGTGGTTTCCGAGACCCACACGTTCGAGTCGCCCCACTTCTTTCGCGGAGCCGCCGCGCCACCGAGCGCCCTGCCCGCCACGACCTACGCGATCATCGTTGCGATCGGCGTTGCCGCGGTGCTGGTGATTTGTGGGCGACGGTGGCGCGGCGGGAGGGGCTATCGATGGACGGGGTCGGAAGCGGGGGCGGCGCTCCTGTGCGTTGCGGCTACGGTTTCGGTCGGTCGGTCGGGGCAGCGGCACCTGGCTCTGATTGGAGCGCTCGATTTCCTGGCGACGATCGCGTTCCTTTTGACGCTCCGGCAACTGCTGGTCCGGCGGTGGCAGGTGCGGCTGGCGCTCGGTGTGATTCTGGCGACGGGCGCGATGGTGGTCGCCAAGTCGGCGTATCAGGTGGCCGTCGAGTATCCTGATACGGAGGCCTATTTTCGGCAATACGACCAGCCGCGAATGATGGCAATGGCCGGTCCCCTTGGAGCGGGTCGGGTGTATGACTTCGAGCAGCGCTTGCGGAGTCGGGCGGCGACGGGTTATTTTTACCATGCCAACGTGCTGGGCAGCTTTCTGATTCTGATCGTCTGCGCCGCGTTTGCGGTTGCAGTCAGTCGCTTTCGCCGGCGACCGCACGGCAGCCTGATCATGCCTGTCGCCATCGGCGTAGGCAGCGTCGTGATGCTGGGGTTTTCGCAAAGCAAGGGGGCCGCGGTCGCGCTGGGATGCGCCGGGCTTCTGTGGATTGCGGGGCACATGATCCGCGGGTGGCTGGCGCGCCATCGCCGGGGGTCCTACGTCCTGCTGTGGGGCGTGTTGCTGGCCGGGGTCGCTACCGTTGTCGGCGTGCAGCACGTCAGGCCGGATGCCTTGGGGCGGTCGATGCTGTTCCGGCACTTCTATTGGCAGGGGGCGTGGGACCTCGTCTGCGATCAGGGGCCGTGGGGTGTGGGGCCGGGCAACTTCGGGCGGTGGTTTCTGCGATACAAGCCGCTTGTGTGTCCGGAGGAGGTCCAGTCGCCGCACAGTTGGATCGTACGCGCGGGAACGGAATGGGGCGTGGTTGGGCTGTTGGGATTGATCGTTCTGTTTGTGGGGGTTTCGCGACGCGTCGCGCGGCCGCCGCCGAGGACCACTTCTGGAGCGCGCGCGGCAGAAGCGATCGGCCCCTGGACCGTTGCGATCCTCGTCGCATTCGGCGGCGGTTGGCTGGCCGTGCTGGCCGGCGCCGATCTGCGTTTTATATGGTTGACGTGGATGATCGCGCTGCCGGTGTGGGTGGTCGTGTTCGTGATAGGCTCGATTGAGTCGCGTCGAGCGGTGCTGTTCGCGGATGACGACCTCGGACCGCTCGTGGGCGGGCTGTGCGCGGGCGCTGTCGGGTTCGTGCTTCATACGGGCGTCGATCTGGCGATGTTCTGGCCCGGCGCGGCGACGACGTTCTTCGCGATGCTGGCCGTCTTGCTGGCGGCCCGCGAGGGCGGGATACCGGTGGGCAGGCGTGTCGTTCGACGTCGCGGGGCTGCGATCGGCGTTGCGGCGATTGGGACGGCGGTCGTGTCGCTGTTTCTGATTCTCGTGGCATGGCCGGCCGCGTCGGCGGGACGGTCGATCGAGGCGGCCCGGCATTCTCCTCCGATGCCGACGTGGGCGGGTTTTCTTGAGTCGCCGGGCTTCTCCGAATACCGGTCGGCGAGCCGCGCTTACCCGTGGGACGGGACCGCCCTTGCAGAGCTGGCCGGCGAGCTGATTCGCCGTGTTCCGCCGCCGGGGGACGAACCTGGCAATTGGGCAGGACAGCCGCCGACGGATCTGGTGCTTGATGTGCTGGATAAACTGGAGGCCCGCGATCCGCTGCATCCGGCGCTGCATCGATACCGCGCGACCGTGCTCTATCAGCGTTTCAAGCGGACGGACGATTCCGAGGCGTTGTCGCGGGCGGTCGTCGCCATGCGCCGAGCGGTGGCGCGGTATCCGACGTCGCCAAACGATCGTCTCTTTCTCGCGCAACTCCTCGAAGAGCGCGCCGCCCTGACGGGATCGGCGGATGCGCGGAACGCTTCTGCGGCGGAGTATCGCACCGCGCTCGAACTCGATCGCCGGCGAATCTACCTTTCCGAACCCAACCGTTACGGTGACGCGTACCGGGCTGAGATTGAATCCAAGATCGACCGACTCGGGTCGGCGTCGCGGTCGGGGGAGTGACGCCTCCTGGGTGCCCCGCCGGATCGGCGGCACTCACCGAGTTGAAACGGTGCTATTCGACGCCGGGCGTCGGGTCCCGTTCCGCGGCGAGGAGGTCGTCGTACGTTTCACGCCGGCGGATCATGCGGAAGGAATCGCCTTCGACGAGCACCTCGGGCGGCTTGGGCCGCGTGTTGTAGTGGCTGGCCATCGCCATGCCGTAGGCTCCCGTCGAGAAGATCGCCACGAGGTCGCCCCGTTTCATCGGCGGGAGAGGACGGTCCTTCGCGAGGAAGTCGCCCGTCTCGCAGACCGGCCCGACGACATCCATGCGCGTCGTGCCCGGCAGCGCCGCGTGCTCACCGCGCTCGGTGGGCACGAAGCCGGGAGGCGGTCGGACGGGCCAGACGAAGTGGTAGGCTTCGTAGAGCGCCGGTCGGATCAGGTCGTTCATGCCGGCATCCACGATGAGGAAATGGCGGTCTCCGGACTGTTTCACGTAGAGCGTGCGGGTGACGAGGATGCCGGCGTTTGCGGCGATGGTCCGGCCCGGCTCGAGGATGATTCGGAGGTTGCGATCCCGGAGCAGGGGGAGGATGACCTCGGCGTACCGGAGAGCGGGCGGGGCCTCGCTGGCCCGATAGTGGGCACCGAAGCCGCCGCCGATGTCGAGCGTGTCGATTCGGAATCCCGCCGAGCGCAGGGTATCGATGAGGGCCAGTCCCTTCGTGATCGCCCGGACATAGGGATCGACGTCATTGACGGGTGAACCGATGTGCAGGTGGATCCCCGTCAGGCGGACGGTGTCCTGCGCCGCGTAGCGGTCGAACACGCGCCGGGCGCGTTCGAGATCGACGCCGAATTTCGTCTCACGGGTTCCGGTTGTGGTATAGCGGTGGGTCCGGGGATCGACGTCGGGGTTGACGCGGAGGGCGGCGTTGACCGCCGCGCCGCGGCCCCGGGCGATTTCGATGAGGTTTTCGAGTTCCGGTTCGGACTCGACGTTGAACCACCCGATCCGGGCGTCGATGGCCCGGTTGATTTCATCGTCGGTCTTTCCGACGCCCGCGTACACGATCCGAGCCGGGTCGGCGCCGACCTCCAAGGCCCGCACGAGTTCGCCGCCGGATACGACGTCAAAGCCGGCCCCGCGTTCGCGGAGCAATCGGCAGATGTGGAGGTTGGAGCAACTCTTGATGGAGTAGCAGATGAGGGCGTTGACGGGAGCGAATGCGCGGGCGACGCGGTCGTAGTGGTCGATGAGCGTCGCGGCCGAATAGATATATGCTGGGGTTCCGACGCGCTCGACGATCTCGGCGACGGGCCGCCGTTCGCAGTGGAGTTCACCGTTCCGATACTCGAAGTGATCCATGTTTGCTCGCCGCTCGGGCGCTTGCCCGAGGGGATTCGATCGTGTCCGTGCCCGGTAATGCAGGGCTTATCGTAGCGTGAGGCAGGCGGGATGTGAATCCGGGCAAGCGTGGCGAGTTGGGTTGGTCTTGCGGAGATTGATTCGTAAGCTTGATCACGGTGTGCGTGAGTTCGTCGGGTTCCGAAAAGTTCGAGGTGATCCATGGTGAGACTGACGCGGTGGATGAAGGCGTTTTTGTGGTCGGACTCCGGGACGACGGCGACCGAGTATGCCGTCATGATCGCGCTGATTATCGTCGTCGCGATCGGCGCCGTTTCGGCGATGGGCGATAAGGTGTCCGAAACGCTCGCCGAGGCCCATGAAGGGTGGTAGAGCTTGCGGCCCGGCCGCGCGCGATGTTTGTTCTCTTCCGCGGGAATCGGAATCCGGCGAGGCCGCCGAAGGTGCTGTTGTTTCGGACCGTCGGCCGGTGTGAGGGTGTATGCTTGAGCGTGCGGCGGTTCCGGCCGATGGAGGGGACATGAGTGTTGCATCCCTGGCTTCATCGATCGTGAACTTCAAGTCCACCCAGACGGCCGCTTCGATTCAAATCGCCGTTGCGGCGAAATCTCTGGACACGCAACGGACGCAGGGTGATCTTGTCGTTCAATTGATCGATGCCGCCGGGCAGCAGGCTCAGGCCGGTGCCGACAATGGTTCCGCTACCGACACTTCGCGATTGCTCGACGTCCTGGCGTAGGCCGGCCGGTCTTGCCCGTTCCAAAACCTGCATCATGCCGTGACGGGGTGGAGGAATCTGCTATAATTCCGCCAGGCACGGATGGACACGGCGGGCCCCTCGCAACAGAATCGGATTCTTGAGCAGATACCATTTTCTGAAATACGTTGTCGGTGTGTGGATGGTGGTGGCGGTCGCGCAGGCGACCGGCTGCGCCTGGCTGGTGCGCCGAGCGTCGCTGATGGGTCAGACCGGCGATGAACGCCACGGGATCACGTTTTATGTGGGAGGTGCGGGGCCGGTCGGCCATGTGGGGTCGATCGACGTGCCGCGCGGCCTGCAGGAGGCGGGCTATTCGGGGCTTGTTGAGGTCGTCACGTGGCAGGGTGTCAGCCACGCCCGTGATCAGATCGATCTTCACAACAACCGGCTGTCGGCCGCCGATCTGGCGTTCCGGATTCGCGCGTATATGCGGCGCTACCCCGGCCGCTCGGTCAATCTGATCGCACTGTCCGCCGGGACGGGGATCGCCACCTTTGCACTCGAGTATCTGCCTGAAAAGTACCACGTGGACAACGTGGTGTTTTTGGGGTGCAGCCTGTCGGCAGACTACGACCTGACCCGGGCGCTGAAGCGGATCGGCGGACACTTGTATGTGGTGCATTCGCCGGAAGACCGGATTCTCAAGGACGTCGTCTGGTATTCCGGCACGGTCGACCGGGCATCGGCGATGGAGGGCGTGGCCGGTCTGGTCGGCTTTCGGCTTCCGAAGCACATCGGTCCGGACAGCAAGGCCCAATACGAAAAGCTCCGCAACATTCCGTATCGGAGTGAGTTTGCGAAGGCCGGCTACGAAGGGGGGCACATCGACAGCACGTCGCGTGCTTTTATTCGCGAATACGTGGCAGGGATCATCATGGACACTAAACGTCGCCGTCTGGACGGCGTCGACTCGTGGGCTGAGCGGCCGCCCTATTCGAAGTCGGCGTCGGCGAGCACGCGTCCCTCGAAGTCCGGTTCGCTCGGTGAGTTGCATTAGGGCCTGCGCGGCACGCACCGAATCAGAGGCCCGCTCGTGACGAGACGGTCGGTGCTGTACACTGCGGCGGCGTTTCTGTTGAGCGGGTTGGTGGGGCGGCCCGGCTGGAGAGGACCCGGAGATGGCACCGCGGATGAAGGCCACCGCCCGGCGCCGGCAGTTGCTGGCGTCGGCGATCGATTGCTTTGCGGAGTACGGTTATCGGGGGACGACGACCGCGCAGCTCGCCCGCGCGGCGGAGGTCAGCGAGCCGGTTCTGTATCAGCACTTTGCGAGCAAGCACGACTTGTTCGTGGCGATGCTGGATCAGGTCGGGCGCGAGGTGCTTCGCGGGTGGCGGAAGGCGATCGCACCCTTGAATTCGCCGATGGATCAGCTTCGCGTTCTCATGCGGTTGAACCCCGCTACGACGGACCTGCGGACCAGGAAGCTCTATCAGGTCATCTTCAGCGCCCAGATCGAACACCGGGAGCCGACCATTCAGGAGCCGCTGCGGAAGCACTACGAGCAATATGCACGGTTTCTTACGAACATCATCCGGCGTGCGCAGCGGGCGGGTCAGGTTCGGGCCGACGTGTCGGCGGCCGGTTTGGCGTGGCAGCTGATCCACGCGGCGATCGGCTTTGCGATGATCAAACTGCTGGACATTCCCGGCCACGCCACGCCGGCTTTTGTGGAACAGGCCATCGGGCTGTTGATGGAGCAGCTTGCGGGCGAGCCGCCGAAGGGACGCAGATAGGCGGCGCTGGTACGCGGGATGAGGCCCGCGAGTCGGGAGGGGGAATCCTCAGTTGCTCTTTGCGTCGGAGGACTCTGAATGGTTGGGGTCGTTGAACGTCTTGGCGGTTGTCTGATCGTTGAGGCCCTGCTTGGGCCGTTCGCTCGTCGGCGTTGCTTCGTGACCGATTCGCTTGACGTCGTCGTCGGTGTCGCGAAGGCCTTTCTTGAACTCGACGATGCTCTTGCCGACTGAGCGCCCAACCTCCGGCAGCCGGCGTCCGAAAATCAGCAGGGCGACGACCCCGATGACGATCATCTCCGGCATGCCGAGGTTTTGGAAGAAGGCCAGAATGTCCGTCTGGGTCGGCATGGCATTACTCCTCACGGCGGTGCCCGTCGCCTCTCGCAATCGGGGCCGCTGTTAGGAGAAGTATAGGGTGTGCGACCGCCGGGGACCATTCGTCCGCGGCGTATGCCACGTCTGGCGCGCCTCCTGCGGCGGGGTACGGTTGCCAACCGGGGCCGGCGGGATGGATCGTTAATGGTTCGGAAACCGGCGGTCCGCTTTCAATCGGGTTCTGGCACCCGTGGGATCACGCCAGGTCGGGACGCTCCGGGGATGTCGTGGGAGGAGGGGCTGCTGGATGCGATTCCGAAGGGTCGGCATGTGCCACGGTCCGAAGCGGTGCCGGGCATTGGTGTAGAGCAGAAGGTGAATGACCAGCGCCCCCATAGCGATGAGGAGGAGGAACGCCGGGCCGGCTCGGCGCGGCCGAACGCGCTGGGGGGGTACGGGGCGGCTGTGTTCGGGAGACGCCGCGCGTGCTCCGCAGAAGGCGCAGAACCGCGCCCCGGGCCGAGTCGCGGCACCGCAATGTGGGCATGTCGGGGCGGCCATCGTCAGGGTTCCCTAGTGTTCCGTCAACCTTGAATCTGCGGGCTGCCCAGCGGGAGGGCGAGGCT
>CAYQDV010000102.1:7581-11542 GCA_964416295.1 uncultured Planctomycetaceae bacterium | reverse complement strand
TTGTCGAACTTGCTCTTGGTGACCGAGTCGTTGACGTTGATCGCCGGGAACAGCAGCGTGCCGGCCTCCTCCATCTGATAGAGACGGTGGACGCCGGTCGTGGTTTCCTCCGAAACGCCGACGATGTCCTTCGCGACCTTGACCCATCGCTGCGGATCGCGCTGCTGCTCGGCGGCCAGGAGCTTGAGGATCACCCGCATCTCCTCGACGTCGGTCGTGTCGGGGTTGGGAACCTTGCCGGCCCTATTGAACTCGACGCCTTTGTGCACCAGCAGCGTGGCGTCGCCGCCGTCGTCAAGGAGGATCGTCGGGCCTTTGCCGTCGGGCCAGGTCAGTGCCTGATTCGTGCACCACCAGTATTCCTCCAGGGTCTCACCCTTCCACGCAAAGACGGGAACCCCCGCCTTCACGATGGCCGCGGCGGCGTGGTCCTGGGTGCTGAAGATGTTGCAACTGCACCAGCGGACGTCCGCCCCGAGCTTGACAAGTGTCTCGATCAATGCCGCCGTCTGAATGGTCATGTGCAGCGAGCCGGTGATCCGGGCGCCCGCCAGCGGCTTCTTGCCGGCGTGTTCCTCGCGCAGGGCCATCAGCCCGGGCATCTCGTGTTCGGCCAGTTCGAGTTCCTTGCGGCCGAAATCCGCCAGGCTCAGGTCGGCCACCTTGAAGTCTTCCGTTGCCATTGTGGTCGTCATGCCGGTTCTCCCGTGTGGTTTCGCAGGCGGAAACGGAGCAAAGCCCCGCTCGGGCTGCATGTCAATCGGCGCCTCGGAGTCTCATGGCCATGCGGACCCCGGGGGGCGCTCGTTGGCGGTTCGCACGGCGTCAGGTCGTGGATCGTCACGTCGTTCACCTCTTTCAGAGCATGGAGTTGCGGGGTCCAGGCCGGTCCGCGCTCCACCGCGGCTCGAGGCGGCCGATCTCCGGTGCGGGGACGGAAAGCGGGCGACTCAACGTGAGCGGCAGTGATAGCCATTGTTTCGGATGATAGTGACGGCCGCTCACATTTCAAGCCGGCGCGAAAGGCTGCCGCCGCACGTCAAACGCCCGATGGATTCGGCTGAAGCAGGCCCGGGGCCGCTGCCACCGTCGGTCGGGGTCCCGGGCCGCCAGCGCGGAGGGCCGCACTGCCGGATTGGGGCGGCGGCAGCGGGCGATCCCACGGCTCAGTCGTCGCGCTTCTCCTTCCACTGTTCGGCCTCGACCTTCAGGTCGCTCGCGTCGAGGGACGTGGTCCCCGGATATGCCTGCGCACCTATGGTCAGTGCCAGGTCGAGGTCCAGCGGGGTCGTGGCAGCGCCGCCCGGGAACAGGGCGGGATCGAACGTCGCCTCCATCCGGAACCGCCCGACGGAGGACTTCAGGCCGTCGGCGACGGCGACCGTCCGGCTCAGTGCCCCGGAGAAGGTGATCACGGACGTGTCCAGCAGCGCGAAGGGCAGCCGGAGCGTGACCTTGCGGCCGGGCTTTTCGACTTCGACGGGGACGCTCGCGGTCACGGCGCCCGTGGCATCGACGTTGACGGTGGCCTGACCGTCGATGTCGATCGAGAATGCGGCACCGACGTCGTCCATCTTGTATTTGACGGACAGGATGGTCTCGGCACCGGTGATCAGTTGGCTCTTGAGTTGGACGGGGAAGCCTTCCTCGCGGAAGCGGTAGCGGGCGCCCTGCCAGTCGATGTCGAATTTCGTGATCGGGCCGGCCGGATCGCGGAACTTCCACTGGTCGGCGTGTTCGCCTTCGACCGTGAGCGCCAAGGCGACTGAGGAGAGGATGGGGGTCCCGCCGAGGTCTGTGCTGGCGGTCGCCACCGGCGCCACCTCGCTGAAGTTCACGCCGAACGGCAGACCGATCTCTCCCTTCAGTTCGAGTTTCGGCGGATTGTGATCAAATTCGACCTCGGCCTTGTCGATCTCCAGGACCGCCAGACGGGCCGGGTCGAGCGTGACCGTGACGGTCACTTCGTCGAACTCGCCCTTCGGGTCGGTGACGCGCAGGGCGATGTCATGAACGCCGAAGGCCAGCGTCATCTGGATGTTGCCGCAGGCCGCGTTGGAACCGTCGCAGACGAGACCGCCATCGACTCGCCACTGGTAAGACAGCGACGTGAGCGGATCGTCGGCATCGAAGGATCCGGAGCCGTCCAACTGCACCACGGCTGAGGCGCCGATGTTGGTCAACTGCTCGACGACGGCGTTGGCCACGGGCGGGACGTTGCAGGGATTGCTCCCAGCTGCGACTTCGACGCCGTCAGACACGCCGTCGCCGTCTGAATCCGGGTTGAGAGGATCCGGACAGCTCGTCCCCGCCGCCAGGGTCACTTCCTGTCCGTCCGAGAGGCCGTCGGCATCGGTGTCGGGGTTCAGCGGATCGGTTCCCAACGCCGCCTCCTGGACATCCGTCAGGCCGTCGTTGTCGTCGTCCGGGTCGCAGGCGTCGCCGAGGCCGTCCCCATCCGTGTCGACCTGCGCCGGATTCGCGACGGTCGGACAGTTGTCCACATCGCCGCAGATGCCGTCGCCGTCGATGTCGTTGTCCGGGTCGTTGGGACAGGCATCGCAGGCGTCGCCGACGCCATCACCGTCGGTGTCGGCTTGTGAAGGATTGGGAGTGGTGGGGCAGTTGTCGGCGGCGTCCGGGATGCCGTCGTTGTCGCTGTCCAGTGAGGCGGTCGCACTGAAGCGAAGGTGGTCGATGATGCCACTCGTGGCGCTGATCTCGACGCGATGGATCGGGACGGTCGAACTGATTCCGATGAAGCCGAATTCCAGGAATCCACACCCGCTGCCATCGACGAACGGGCCTCCGAACACGGCGGACTCGATGACATTGCCGCCCGCATCCAGTGCGGTGAATGTCGCGCCGCGGAAGGCCAGGTCGACGAACCAGAAGCCGAAGGCCTGAACCGGCGGATTGAAGGTCATGGCCGTGGTAGTGCCGGCTACGAGCCCGTTCGCGCCTGCGCCGCCGAGGGCCTGGACGAAACGGAAGCACGAGCTGCTGTCTTGGGCGACCGGCGTAACGGGCTCGAAACTGACTCCTTGGCCGGCATATTCGGTACCGGGCAACGTGAATCCGGTCCCCGGGAAGATCGCGAGCGGATTGCCCGCTCCGTCCGTCTCGAAACCGATCAAGGTATGTGGCAGCGGAGTAAAGAAGGCCGAATCGGTGATGGGTGCGGCGTGGAGCGGCAGGGCCAAGGCCGCGGCTCCCACGGCGGCAATCAGTGCGATACAGAAGGTGTTGACGGTCGTTTTCATGGGTTTGTGTCTCCTTGTCTTAAAAAGGTGTCCGGATTTGCGTTCGACGCTGATCCGCGAACATGATCCCGTCGTTCGGCCCGGACGGCGCTGCGGTCGCGGCGCGAAAGAGAGCAAGCTTGCCATACAGAGAATGCGCCCGCTCACACCCGGCTCCTCTCCCGACGGCTGCCGGCCCGACGCCGAACTCCAATCCCCCTGCAGTTGTCCGTTGTACCGTAACAGGGATCGGAGATCAAGTACCGAGATTGTTGATCTTTTGTTGGCTTCGGCGCGAGGGGTCCGCGGCCGGCACGGCACCGGTCGGCAACCGGAAGGAGACGGCGGCGCGGCCGCGTCGGGCTCGGGCGCGGCATCGGGCCCGGCGGGCAGGATTACTCAGCGGTGTGCTGGAGATAGAGCAGGGCATCAGCGGCGGACACGAGCAGCGGGCTCTGCTCGCGCCCGCGGAGCGCCTCGGTGAGCAACTCGTAGGCCTCTTTGCGGCCGGACCGCACCGCGTCGAGATCGACGGCGAGTTCCGAGCGGAGCAGGTGGACGGACGCCTGGCCGAGCTGGACCTGCCAGACATACTGCTCGCCCGCGACCGACTCACCGGGTAGTGTTGCGCGAGAGGTCTTCAGCATTCCGGCGGCCGTGGTGTAGCTGTCATTCGCACGGGTGAGGGCCTCCTCGGCCTGACCGCGCAGGGCATCGAT
>CAYQDV010000102.1:0-7481 GCA_964416295.1 uncultured Planctomycetaceae bacterium | reverse complement strand
TCGTCGGACAGCACTGCTCCCCGCAGCGTACCGTTCTCCAACCCCTCAGCGGCCGCGGTGGCCTGGCGGGCGGTTGCGGCGAGGCGGAGGTAATCGTCGCGAAAGCCGACAAACTCGTCTCCGGCCCGATCCGGCCGGGAGGCCGCAAAGCCCTTCGCGCTCAACTCGGCGAGTTCGTCGCGGGCCTCAGTCGCCTCCTGTCTCTTCTCGGCGAGGGCCGCCTCTTTGTCCGCGATGATGCCCTCGATTTGACTGATGGCTGCGTCCACTTGTTCGATCAGGGCCGAACCTTGCATCATCGACTGTTCCAGGGCGGCGAGCTGGTCGTCCGGACGCTCGGCACCCAAACGGGTCTCGGCGAGGCGAATGAGGGCGATGTCATGCATGTGGGTCTGGGCCGCGGCGTACATGTCCTCCGCCTGTCGGCGCTGGAGTTCGGCGCGGCTCGCCTGGATACGGGCGTCGGTCAGGTCCAAGATGGCGAGGATGCGATTGACGCCGAGGTGTGATCGAGCCGCCTCGTTTCCTTCGCGAATCGCGACGAGCCGGGCGGCAATCTTTCTGGCCTTGGCAAGCAACTGGTCGGTCTCGGGCAGGTATTTGCCTTCCAGCGCCTGCACTGCCTGGCGGCCGTTCGGCGGGCCTGTGGCGATCGTCGCCTTTGCGGCGGGCGTCGTGCCGCGTTTCTGATCGGCTCGGACGGCCTTCCGCAAGACAGCGGCGGTGGCGTCGAGCTGGCCGCTCACGGCGTCATAGATTTTGGGATGGGCTTTTTCGAGATCGCCGACGGCCTCCGGCGACAGCAGGTTGTCTTTTCCGGCAATGTCGCGGAGGTCCTTCATGGCGGCGAGGTTTTCGTCGATGTGCAGGACGATCCGCCGGATGGCCTCGATGTCGTCCTGGACGCGGACATCCAGGGTGCGAGCCTCGGAGCGAAGCCGTGACAGGTAGAACGGCGTCCCGGCGATCCCGCCCACCAAGGCGAGCCCGAGAACCACACCTAACGCTCCCCCAATAACGGAGTTGGAACCCTTGGCCACAACAAACACTCCCGACAGGTTGATTTACATCACAATGGAATCGCGATGGAGGGCCGCACGCCGCCTCTCCTCCGGAGGAGGCCATGCTGTTCGCACGCTTCAACCACTGTATTTAACCGGCTTTGGGGTGAGAAGTCAACGACCCGTTGCGGAGAAGGCGGCCGCGACCGGCGGTTTTCGGCCCATCGAGCGGCGAAAACGGACGTCCGGGCGGATCTCAGCCGCCCGGCCTCCTTCCGGACGCAGGGCCTCGGTCCATGGCGTCGAGGGCCTCGCGGAGGGCCGCCGGCGACCAGCTCAGGACGAGATATCGGTCGGTGACCTTCAGGGCCGGACCGAGGATTCCGGCCTCGATGTACCAGACGCCGTCGTCGGCATGCTTGACGTACATCCGGAGCAGGGTCGTCCCCTTGCGTTCCGCCCGCTCATCGAGATAGCGGCCCCAGGCGGCGAGCAGGGCGTCCGTCGCGGCCTCGACGGCCTTTCGGTCGTCGATTTCGATGGCCACCGTCAGGGCGACCGGCACGCGGAGAGGATGCGGCGGATAGTCAAAGATGATCACGTTTTCGCCGAGGTGCCGGATCAGATTACTACTAATATCGATTCCAGTCTCTTTCTCGAGTCGCTCCCATGCGGCGTGCAGACGCTGCACATGGCGTTCCGACTGGGCCTTGACCCATGCCTTTGGCAGGTTGTCGACCAACCATCGCGTCGGGACGTGTATGATGGCGAACCGGGTGGCCGCATCTGGAACAATCCGGCGGAGGTGCTTCGGATATCGTTCGGGGTCGCTGTAGGTGCGGGTTTCGTCGCGGTCCGGACCGCCGCTGACCTGTTGTTGGAAGCAGCGATACCACGACATGGCCCGTCCGGGCAGGCCGACGGTCCAGAGGTCGTGGGTCATGCCGGCGGCGCCGAGAGCGCTGATGACGCCGCGGTACCGCTCTCGAGCGGCGTCGCTGAGGCCGGGTTCAAGCAGGCTGGTTTCCAGTCGCGACAACGAGACGAACCATTGGGCCAGTGCGCGATCGCCATGGGTCTTTCGCGTCGCCGATTTGAACCAGCCGTCGGCGGCGAGGCTGGACGCGCGGCCGTCATAGGTGTCGGCGATGCGATCGAAGGCCCCGGCGCCGAACGTCACGACGAAGAAGTCGCCGAGCCGCCCCCATTCCCAGATCGCCCAGCCGATGAGACGATCGTCGATCAGTCTGTGGTAGGCGTGCCGGCCCGCCCTCTCCACGGTCAGACGCGCGACGTCGGAGTTGGTGTAGCGACCCACGAGTTCGTTGAGGTGGTCCAGGACGTCCGAGTCTTCACCGTCGGTACGAAACAACACGGCCGACTGAAGCTGCTTGAGGCGCAGGCTGATGTTTCGATCGGCCGGCGTCGGACCGTGCTTTCGCACGAGCTTGCTCGATACATCGAGCAGCACGATGGCGTGTTCATAGCGACCGAGGAGCGGAAGGCGTGCGGCAATGTCGGCGTAGACCTGTCCCTGGTGCGGGACGAGGCCACTGGCGTTGAGAAAACCCAGGATGGCGGCGAGTTGTGACCCGCCGCGGGACGGGACGGTGGTCGCGGGCTGGGACGCGGGAACCCAGTCGGTGTAAGGCATGGCGGTGTAGACGACGATGCAGTCGGCGGGGACCAGCCTCAGGATCGGCCGCGGAGCGGCCCGGGCCGAAGCCGATAATGCTACGCTTATGAGTGTTCCTGTCAGCAAGCGATACAGCATGATGCGATATCCGTCGAGGGTCCGCGCGGGGGGCTGTGACAGTCTCGGCGGCGCTGCCCGGCAGCGCCAACGGGTGCCACTGGCGGCTTGTCCGCCAGTGCATAGACGGAGAGTACCATGGACGGACACGGGCAGGCAAGCTGCCCGTGGCACCCCGCCGCCGATTGTGTCACCGACCCCGGCGGCGCCGGCGCAGCTCGCCCGCGACGGGCGGATCGCCCGGTCACCGGCGGGCGGTCTTCGTGTCGCCGGAGCGAAGGGCCTTGAAACGCTCCAGATAGACGCTCATCTGCTTTTCGTGTCCGCGGTCGGTCGGCACATAGTAGGTCTTTTCGACGCCAAGATAGTCCTGGTCCACCATGCCGTCCGGCGCGTCGTGGGCATATTGATAGCCGTCGCCGTGGCCGAGCCGCCCGGCGCCGGGGTAGTGGGCATCGCGGAGGTGTCGGGGCACGGAAATCGTGCGGCCCTCTCGGACGTCGCGGGCCGCCGTCCAGATGGCCTGGGCACTGGCATTGCTTTTCGGGGCACAGGCGATGTAGATCGCCGCCTGGGCGAGCGGCAACTGGCACTCGGGCATGCCGACAAAGACCGTCGTCTGCACGGCGGCATTGGCTAGAATCAGGGCCATCGGCTCGGCGTTACCCACGTCCTCCGCCGCGCAGATCGCAATCCGCCGCGCCACGAAACGCGGATCCTCGCCGGCCTCCAACATGCGGGCCAGCCAATAAACGGTCGCATCCGGATCGCTGCCGCGCATCGATTTGATCAGGGCACTGGCGGCGTCGTAGTGCTCGTCGCCGGCACCGCCGTACAAGAGGGCCTTTCGCTGAATCGAGTCGCGAGCGACGTCGAGGGACAGAGCGATCGGAGCTCGACGGTCAGACTCGGCGTCGGATTCGGTCCGCCGCTCACGAGGCGTCTCGCCGTCACCGCCGATCGGTGCGGCGAGTTGGGACAGCACCGCGACCTCGATGGCGTTCAGGGCGCGGCGGGCGTCGCCGTCGCTCGTGGTGGCGAGAAACCGGAGGGCGTCGTCGTCGATGTCGACGTGCAGCCGGCCGAGACCGCGCTCGGCGTCAGCCAATGCCTGGCGAATCAACCCAGCGATGTCGGCCTCCGACAGCGGCTCGAACTGGAATATCTGGCTCCGCGAGACGAGCGGGGCGTTGACGCTGAAAAACGGGTTCTCGGTGGTGGCCCCGATCAGGATGATCAGGCCGTCTTCGACATCGCCGAGCAGCACGTCCTGCTGTGCCCGGTTGAATCGATGAATCTCATCCAGAAACAAGACGGTCCGCTGCTCGGCGGCGGCCAGTCGATCCCGCGCCCGCTCGAGGATCGTTCGCACTTCCTTCACACCGATCGCCGCGGCGTTGACCGACTCGAACGCCGCCCGTGTCCGACGCGCGATGATCTCGGACAGCGAGGTCTTTCCGGTGCCCGGCGGGCCATAGAAGATCGCGCTGGAGAGGCGGTCGGCATCCAGCAGGCGACGGAGCAGCCTGCCCGGCCCCAGGAAGTGTTGCTGACCGGCAAACTCGTCCAGCGTTCGGGGCCGCATCCGGACGGCGAGGGGCTGGACGCTCCGAAAGGCGGCCTGTCGCTGGTCGGCGAAGAGGTCCATGTCGCGATTCTACGGCGCGAGAGATTAGAAAGCATGGGCATTTGTGTAATGGTCCGGCGCGAGCGGGGGCGTTATGCTCCCGTGCGAGGAATCGGGCGATCGGCTGGAGCGACGGCTTCTGCGCCCGGTTTCAGGAACCGGGTCAGAGCCGACGCGATCGGCCCGGCGAACGAAAGGAATATCGTCTTGATCGACGCAGCGACACACCCCATCAGTCGGCCTCAGGTCGTGGATTTCATGCAGTCCCCGCTGCAGGCGTGCACGCAGTTGATCGAAGGGCTGGCGGGAAACAGTCTCGCAGGCCTGACGGCGTACGGAGCCGTCCTCGATGCCGACTTTGACGTGTCCCGCATGACGGCCACCTGTGTGCTGGTCCTTCGAGAGATGGATCTCTCGCTGCTCCGGCGGCTGGCCGAGGACGGTCCGAAACTGGGGGCGAAGCACATGGCGGCGCCGATTGTGATGACGCCCGCCTATATCTCCGCGTCGCTGGACACGTTTCCGCTGGAGCTTCTGGATATCCACCAGCACCACAGGACGCTCGCGGGAGACGATCACTTCGCCGACCTGGCGATTCAACCCGAGCACCTGCGCCTGCAATGTGAGCGGGAGTTCAAGCGCATCCTTATCCGGCTGCGGCAGGGCCTGCTGGCTGCTGCGGGCCGGGATCAGGTCCTGGAGGAACTGCAGATCGGCGTAGGTCAACACGTTATGCGGGCGGCGCGTGGCCTTTTGTGGCTCAAGGGTGAGCGGGATTACGCCCGCCGTGAGGAAGTGCTCGATGCCTGCCGGCGATCGGCCGGCGTCTCACTCGACGGGGTCCGGAGCGCCTTGGACTTGTACGGGGAACACGGGCCGCAGCAATTCGACGCATTGTACCATGACGTGGAGCGTCTCGCACGGGTGGCTGATGAACTCTGATATCTCACGCGTGACGTCCTGGCTGGTCCTCGTGTACTTCGGGGCATGTCCTGCGCTGTCGACGGCCCAGCCGAAGGAGACGCCGCGAACGGGCATCGTCGACACGGCCGGTGTCGTCGACGCCGGCATCGAGGCGGGGCTTAACGCCTGGTTGCTCGAGCTTGAAAAGAAGACCGGGGCGCAATTGAAGGTGCTGACGATCGACACCACCCATGGACGCAACATCCACGCGTTCGGCCTCGAGACGGCCCAGCGGTGGAAGCTGGGCAAGGCGGGCGAAGACAACGGCGCGCTGGTCGTGGTCGCGGTGCGCGACCGGCGCTACGCCGTCATTACCGGCGAAGGCATCGAAGACACACTGCCGGACTTGTATTGCGATTCGATCGCCCGGAAGTACTTTGTGCCGAACTTCCGTCGAGGCGACTACAACGCCGGCATCTATGGAGCGACGGTGGCGCTGGCGAAGAAGATCGCCACCGATTCGGGTGTCCGACTGAGCGGGGCGCCACCGGCGCCGGTCGCGCGACAGGGTCGCCGGCACCGCCTCGGGCGTCGCGGCGGAGCCGGCTTGTTCGTGTGTGCCTGGCCGCTCGTCCTCCTGTTTCTGATTGGCGGCGGAGGCTTGTTCGGACGCCGACGGTACGGTCATTATCGAAGTTGGGGCGGCGGCGGTCTGTTGCAGGGCATGCTACTCGGCAGCCTGCTCGGTGGATTGGGACGCCGCGGTGGCGGGTTCGGCGGATCGAGCTGGGGAGGCGGCGGATTCGGCGGCGGCGGGTTCGGTGGTGGATTCGGCGGCGGGGGCGGCGGATCGTTCGGCGGTGGAGGGTGTAGCGGTGGCTGGTAGAGCATGTCCGAAGTGTGGTTCAGACAACGGTCGGCGCGCCCGGTTCTGCGGATCGTGCGGCGCTCCGCTGATTGTAAGCGGAGGTTCTGGCATGAGTGCATCAAAGGTTATTCTCATATTCCTCGGCGTCCTGGTGCTGGGGACGTTGATCATCGGCGGCTGCGGCTACGGCGGCTACAAAGAGACGATCGCCTTGGACGAGTCGGTCCAGAGCGCCTGGGCCGATGTCGAAGTGGTGCTGAAGCGACGATTCGACCTGATTCCCAACATCGTCGCGACCGTCAAGGGCTACGCCTCGCACGAGAAGGACCTGCTCCAGGGCATCGCCGATGTCCGCAAGAGTTACTTCAGCGCCCAATCGAGGAATGAAAAGGCCAAGGCGGCGTCGGCCTTCGAGGGTGTCTTGTCGCGGCTGATGGTGCTGCGCGAGACGTATCCGGAACTGAAGGCGAACGAGAGCTTCCACGCGCTCCAGATCGAACTGGAAGGAACGGAAAACCGTATTGCCGAGAAGCGCAAGCGCTACAACGCCGCCGTCAAGCGGCTCAACTCACGAATTCGAGCGTTTCCCGGCTCGCTGTATGCCTCGTGGGTGGGCGTCGAAAAGGCCGAATATTTTCAGGCCGGCGAGGCGGCGAAGGAGGCGCCCAAGGTCGAGTTTTAGCACCATTCGCATGGCAGAGATCCTGAGCGACCCAGCTTCGACGCGCAAGGCCTGCGTTGCCCGCCCTATCGGACGGAGCCGCGCTCCGCATGGACGGCGTTTCGTCGACCGGCGGCGTCGATTGGACGATACGACTGGCGAGGACGTGCCGCTCCGGGCAGAACCGCTGCAACAGCGCGACGGTGGCCGGAATCCTGTGTCCGATGCAGGGAGGCATCGATGGCGCACGCGATCTACGAAAAGCTGAAGGCGACGAAGAAGCTGCCGTCGCCGGCGGGGGTGGCCCTTGAGATCCTCCGGCTGGTTGACGCCGAGAACACCCCCATCGGCGCGATCGCGTCGGTGATCGCAACGGACCCGGCTCTGTCGTCGCAGTTGCTCCGGCTGGTCAATTCACCGATCGCGGGCATCGCGCGACCGATCGCGTCGCTTCGTCAGGCCGTGTCGCTGCTGGGCCTGGGCACGGTCAAACGACTGTCGCTCGGTTTTTCTCTTGTCTCAAATTCGCGGCGGGGACGCTGCTCCGGTTTCGACTATGACGGATTCTGGTCCGCGTCGCTGGGCCGGGGCGTGGCGGCGCGTCACGTGGTGGACCGGATCCGCGGGCTGTGCCGCGGCGCGGCGGTCTCCCCTGTGGTGCCTGTGAA
>CAYQDV010000101.1:0-11579 GCA_964416295.1 uncultured Planctomycetaceae bacterium | reverse complement strand
GTTACACTCTAAGGAAAAGTTCGATGGGCGCTTCGTGGCGGTGTCGTACAAGCGCGGCCGGCGCCTTGGGCGGGGGCCCCCCCCCGCCTCTCCGTCTCCGCGGCGGCCGCCGGGAGTGCCCGGCGTAGCAGGTCGTGCCAGCGGCGCACGACCGCGCGCTCATCCGCGACGGAATAAGTGTTCAACCCCGCCAGCGGCGTGCTGTGCAACGTGGCGAGGACATCGGCGATCCGCTCAATCTGCCGCGCGGTCCACCGATGGGAGGTTCCCATGACATGGCCGGGTGCCCGGCTGAAGAGCGTCATGCGGAGGTCCGGCATGTGCTCCACCACGGCGGGAACGCGGACCCGCCCGTTCGTGGTCCATGCCAGTTGTTCGTTCAGCCGCACATGACGTTCGGCCAGGGCGGCGGCTCGGCCGTTCCGAAACGTCTTGCCGATGAGGCCTGATCGGTCGTCGGTCGAGTCGCTCGGGCAGTATGCGATCGCCGCACGCCGCCCGGCACGATAGCCGAGCAGCCGGCAGTTCACCCGCGGCGTCACCGCGGCGCAGCGGCCATTCAGACGACTCCACAGCGACGCCAGGCGATCGGCCATCCGAAACTCGTCAAGACACTCGCGCAGGTGGGGCATCGCCGGGTCGCGGTCCGGCGAATGGAGGAGCAGGTTCCAGGCCCGGACGAAGACGCACACATCGCGAAGGCCGCCGGCGGTCGGCTCCGCGCGGCAACGGGCGGATAAAGTCTCTTGTCGTTCATCGACTCCGGTCGTGCCGTACAGCGCCCGGCGCCGGCCGTCGCCCAGGTCGAAGGACCATTCGAAGGCCAGGCCGTCGGAGCGCGTCGGCCAGCATCGCTCGATGGCGACCTGCCGCGGCCGGACGCCCGGCGTCCAGTCGATCACGCCGGCCAGGAGCCGTTCGACCCGAGCCGGATCGAGCAGCTTCGCGATCACACCGGCGGCGTCGCGCGTCTGTGCAGCAGGGTTCATGCGACCACCACCTCCCCGGACGTCGACGAGACGTCCCTTTCGGCCAGCGTGATGCACCGCTCGGCGAGATCGCGCCAGCCGGACCGGAGGTGACGCATCATCCCGCGAGCCAGTTCGAGCCTCGATAGAGCGGCATAGCACCGGAAGCGGCGCGGATCGATCCGCCGATCGGTCTCGCGCGACCAGGCTTCGAGAAACGCCTCCGCCCAGCGAGCGGCGTCTTCCCGCCGGACGCCGACCGCGGGCCGGTCGGCCAGCATCCGGAGCTGCGTCGCCAGGTTGGCCACGTCGATCAGTGGATCGCCGACGCAGACACGTTCCAGGTCAAGGAAGACGATGCGGTCTCCGTCGAGGCGCAACTGGTTCCAGTGGAAATCGTTGTGGAGCGTTGCGTCCGCCGGGGCGTCCAGTCCGGACAGCACACGGCGCAGCGTGCGCCCGATGCGTTCGACCTCGCGCCGACGCTCCGGCAGGGCGTGTCCCATGTCGAACGCGGCATCACGAATACGGCGATCGATATCGGGCAGCGACATCGTGTCGCGCGTGCGGATCGGGAGGGTGTGAAACGCGGTCAGCGATCGAGCGACGCGTTGCAGGACCCGGTCCGCGGGCTCCCGGGCCAGCATCTCGATCAGAGTCTTTCCACGAATCCACTCGGTGGCCAGCAGGCCGCCTTCCAGATGGACGCCCACGACGCCGGGAAAGCTCAGGCCCGACTCGCCCCGCTCCAGCACTCGGTCGAACAACCGGTGACGACGCTCCAGTTCGCCGCAGACCCACGTCGACGTACAGCGGACCGCGATGCTGCGTTTCGACGGACGGCCGTTGGCATACTCCGTTCCACGGGCGCGGAGACGGATGATCCACTTCTGCTCGGGGACGTAGCGGATCAGCACGCGGCGGAGCGAGTCCGCATCGAGGTCAAAGGTGTCGGACCCTGAATCGATCCAGCGCTGCCATGCCGTTGCCGCGTCCGATCGCCCGGTGAACTTGCGCAGGCCGCGAAGCCGGCGGTCGTTCGGAAACCGGTACGCCTCCACGTTCTCGCCGCCAAGGTCGAGAACCCCGCCCCGCCGCGAGACGGGCGTGCGGAGCGGCCCATGCAGATAGACGACCTCGCCCTGCGGCCAGACCCGATTCGGCGGGATCGAGTCGTCTGCCATCAGGGCAAACGCCGCCCGCACATAGCGCCCCGGGTGATAGAGCGCCTCGATCATTCGGCAGCACCGCCACTCGGGCGGCGGGCCGTCGTGTATCCGCGAAAACTGGTCGCGGCAGGCCCGCAGAACCGTCTCCGGCCGCAGCCGCTCGAGCAACGGTCGCAGGTGCGGATCGTCGGGCAGTTCCAACGCACCGGTCAGCATCGGGCGCCCTCCGGAAGTCGACGGGGGTATTCGACATCATCCCGTCCGGCCGCAAAGAGGGCCGCGTACTCTCCGCCCGCGGCCAACAGCGCTTCGTGCGTGCCGCTTTCACACACGATGCCTTCGGACAGCACCACGATCCGGTCGAATCGATCCATGCCTTGAAGCCGGTGGCACACCACCAGCGTCGTGGCCTCGTTTTGCGGTGACAGCCACGCCCGCTCGACCAGCGTGCGGGTCCGACCGTCCAGCCCCGTGGCCGGCTCGTCCAGGATCAGAATCGGCGCCTTGCGCATGAGCGCCCGGGCCAGCGCAAGCCGCTGCTTCTGCCCGCCGGACAGGGTCGATCCGTCCTGCCCGAGCACCGTGTCATAGGTCTCCGGCAACGACTGGATGAAGGCGTCGGCCTCGACGCGCCGAGCGACCTCCATGACCTCGTCGCGGGGCGCCTCCGGACGGCCCAGCGTGATGTTCTCCTCGACGGTCATCCCGAACAGAACCGTGTCCTGATGGACCCAGCCGATGCGGCGCCGCAGGGATTCGACGACGGCGTCGCGAATGTCCATGTCGTCAATACGGATCATCCCCGACTGTGGGTCGTAAAACCGCAGCAGGAGCCGGGCCAGCGTGCTCTTGCCGGCGCCCGTGTGGCCGACGATCGCGACACGCTGCCCGGGACGGACGTGGAGGTCCACGCCGCGCAGCGCCGGAGCGCCGCCGCCATCGTAGGTGAACGACACGTCCTCAAAGACGATGTCGCCGCGGACCTCGCCGAGCTGGACCGCCTCGGGCCGATCGCTGATGGCCGGAGCGATGGCGAATATCTCGGCAACACGCTGCCCGCAGGCAGTGGCTTTGGCGATCTGACCGGCAAGCTTGGCCAGATTCCGCATCGGTTTGTGCAAGCCGCGCAGGTAGGCAACGAATACCAGCAGGTCCCCGGCGGTCATCGCGCCGCCCAGCACGGATCGGACGCCGACATAGAGGATCACGCACGTGCCGGTGGCCGACGCGAAGGAGATGGTTCGATACAGCCTGGATTCCAGTCGGGTCGTCCGAACGCCGGCACGGATGGCAGTGCGATTCTGCCGAGAAAACCGCTCTTCTTCGATCTCCTCGCGGTTGAAGGCCTGGATGATCTCCATCGCTCCGAGGACATCGTGGGCCAACGAGGCGATGAGGCTTTCCTTTTCGCGTTGCTTGTTGGTGGCTTGGTGAATCTGGTGGGCGGTGCGCCAGGTAGCGAAGAGCGCGATCGGCACGGTGGCGAGCGCCAGTGTGGTCAGCAGCGGATTGAGCCAGAACATCGAGGCGATCATGGCCACAATGATCAGCGCGCTCTGGCCGCCGTTGACAATCGCGTTGACAAGCATCTGGCGGAGCATCTGAATGTCGCCGGTCAGCCGCATGAGCAGGTCGCCCGTCTGGCGGCGCTGGAAGACCGCGGGAGACAACGTCTGAAGGTGCCGGAACAAGTCGCGCCGAAGCCGGCCGACGACGCGCTGGCCCGTCTGGGCCAGCAACACGTCCCGCATGTGCGAAAAGAGGGCGTCCATCGCCGCGACTGCGAGAATCGCGATACAGACCCACCCAAGGGCCGAGCCGGGTCCCGAAGACAGGGAGTCAAGCGTGTCCCTGAGCCACGAAGTATGCAGCTTGTTCGACAGGATGTAGTCGAAGATGATCTTGATCGGCCAGGGCGCGACAACTTGTGTCAGGACCGCGCCGAGGGCGCCCACCAGCGCTCCCAGCAGCTTCCACCGATGGGGACGCACATAACGACCGAACCGCGACCAGATCGCCCGGGCCTCCGCCAGGTTCAGCTTGCCGCGACGGGTCTTGACGGTCCACGCGAACATCAGGGCACCTCGGTCGCCAGCCGACCGACGGGTTGGGGTTGCACGGGGGAGGCACTGGCTCGAACGGGTTCGGATCGCGCCGACGCGCGGCCGGCAGCCGCCAGCAGCCAGTCATGGGTAACCCGGACATTGTGCCGAATATCAAAACGCTCCTCCGCACGCCGCCGGCCCCCGGCGCCCAGCCGCGCAGCGAGTGCCGGCTCGGTCAGAATCCGACGCAGCGAGCCGGCAAGGGCCGCGTCGTCGCCGGGCGCAACCAGCAACCCACTCACACCGTCTTCGATGATCTCGGGCACGCCGCAGAGCCGCGTGCTGACGGTCGGGCAACCCGAGGCGAGCGATTCCAGAAGCACCGTCGGCAACGCGTCCATGTTTCCGTCCGCCGCACGGACGCACGGCAAAGCGAAGCAGGCGGCGCGACGCATCCGCTCCCGCACCTGCTGTTGATTCAGCGATCCGGCGAGTTCGACGTGAGACTCCAGCCGAAGCCGTTTGATCTCCTGTTTGAGGCGGGCGGCCTCTCGCCCCTCGCCGGCGATGGTGCAGCGGACCGACAGGGCCTGATCGCGGAGCCGCCCGACCGCTCGAACCAGGTGGAGGAAGCCCTTCTTCTCGATCAGCCGCCCGACGGCGAAGACGGTGGCCGTCTCGCGTTCGGCGCCGTCGGGGGAGAACCGTTCCAGGTCGATCCCGTTGTAGTTGACGCGGATCCGGCTCGCGTCGACCTCGGGGAAGTTGTCCAACAGGTACCGCCGGTTGAAGTCGCTGACGGTCAGGGTAAAACGCGAGGCGTTGATCTTGCGGACCAGCAACCGCCGGTCGACGTTCTCCCGAAAGATGTCGAAGGCGTGCAGCGTCATGCTGTAGGACAGGCCGCCCATGATGTGGGCCATGTGGGCGACCGTCGCCTCGTTCGTGCCGAAATGCACGTGGACGTGGTCGATCCGCTGCTTGCGGATCCACCGCAGAAGCGACGCCGCCTGCGCCAGGTCGATCCACTCGGCGCCTCGGTTCCGGACGACACAGGCCGCCGCGTGACCGGATCGCAACGGAGCGCGGCGGAGCAGAGGCCAGTGGACGCGGCAGACCCGGCGAAAATCGGAGAGGATCGTCTCGGGCAGATAGCGGGCCTTGGCGCGTACGCGGGCGAACGACTCGTGAAAGATGCCATCCGTCGGTTTGCGCAGCGAGGCGATGTGCAGGTCCAACCCCTGCCGTTCGAGTTCGAGGATCTCGTTGACGACAAATGTCTGGCTGAACCGCGGATACATGCGTAGCAGGTAGCCGATCCGGGCGGGCGAGCGCGTCATGAGGTCACCCCGGCCGGATCATGGGCGGCGTGCCGGCTGTGGCCCGTCCGCATGACGGCCTCGCAGACGGCTGTCAGCGTCTGTTCCGCGGCGCGGGCCCACGTATAGCGTTCGCTGACCGTGCGGGCGGCCTGCGCGGCGAGCCGCTCGCGGAGATACCCCGACTGGCGAAGCTTGCGGAGCTTGACATAGAGGTCGCACGAGTCGTCGGGATTGACGAGCAGGCCGTTGACCCCATCCTCGATCACATCTTCGATCTGACCCAGCCGGGAGGCGATCGCGCAAGCGCCGGAGGCCATGTATTCGAACAACTTGATCGGCGAGAAGTAGAACCCGTCGACCGGCTTGAAGGGCGCGACGGCCACGTCGAGCGCCCGGAGCATGATCGGAACCCGCTCGTGTGGCACGGCGCCGGTAAACACTACCGCCTCCGCCAGCCCCATTTCCTCCGCCGTCCGACGAAGCTCGGTCTCCATCGGTCCGGTGCCGATGATCATCAGGCGCGTCTGCCGGTCCTCTCCGTGAAGGCGCTCGAACGCCCGGAGCAGGATATCGACGCCGTGCCACACCTTGAGACTGCCGGCGAAACCAACCAGAAACGCGCCGTTCAACCCCAGCGTGTCACGGCAGGCCTCGCGTGAGGGAGCGCGCTCGAACGCGGCGATATCCACACCGTTCGGGATGACGTGGATGCGATTGCGGTCCACACCCAGCTCGACAAGGCGGTCGGCCAGCGGCGCCGAGACCGCGATGACCGCGTCGGCCGCCGAGAGGACGCGCCGTTCCATCTTCGCCGCGAGCGATTGAAGCTCGAGCGAGCGAAACCGCCGGGCCTCCTCGGTCAGGATGGCATTGACCTCGACCACCAGCGGCACGTCGAGGGCGCCGGCCAGATCGAGACCGCCGTGGCCAAACAGCGAGAGCCGCTCGATGATCGCATGGGGCCGGATCTCACGCGCGGCATCGAGGACATGATCGCCGAGGCTCGCGTTGTAGAGCAATGATCGGAGTTCACCGGAGGCGCCCTCGTCGTAGCCGTGCGCCACCAGCCAGCCCTTGAGGAGCTTGCGGACCTGCCTGACGAACGCGGGCACCGTGGTCGCCAGCGGCGTCGCCGGAGGGTCCTTGCCCGCTCCGCCATGGGGACTGAGCAGATGGAGCGCATGACCGGCCTCGGTCAGGGCGCGCGTAATCGCCCGCAGGTGAATCGAGGCACCCTTGGTGCCGTTCGGTCGAATGCCGAAGTCGCTACAGACATACAGCAGACGCATGGCGGCTGTCCTCTCGCCAGAACAGGTCAAATCGCCGCGCCACCTCGTCCAGACCGTTCATCTTCAGCCCGGTGTTGGCGACCTTCGGACCGCGCTCAAGCAGGTCGATCACGCGCTCGCACATGGAATGCGGGGTCAGGTCTGAGGGGTGAAGGGGGAAGATCCCCCCGAACCGACCCCACAGTCGAGCGCGGATCGCCTGCTCAAGTCGTGGTTTGATACGCGGAATGATCAGCGCGGGTTTACGGCGCCGCGCCACCTCACAAAGGGTGTTGTACCCGCCCATGGAGACCACCAGTTCGGCTTGGGCGATGCGGCAGCTCATGCACGGCTCGAAGTCGATCCACTCGACGCGATCGAGCTGGCCCGCAAGCCTCCGAAGGCGCTGGGCCGCCGGCTCCGGCAAGTCCGGGCCGCCGACGACGGTCGACCGTATCCCCAGAGACGCGACGCGACCAGCCGTCTCGGACAGGTACGCATCGAGCAGGGCCTCGCCGTCCGTGCCGCCGCCGACCGTGACGAGGACATTGCGCGAGTTTGCGGTCGCGGCGAGGCGATGGCCGCACGGACCACGAGCCACATAGCCCATGAACCGAACCTTGTTTCTTACAGAGTCCGGAAGCCGGTATTCGACGACCGGGTCGAACAACTCGGCCATGCCATAGACCCAGACCTCGTCAAAGCACTCGGCCAGCACCTCCGCGACGCCGTCGCGGTCCCATTGCCGGATCGTGGCCTCGGGATCGTCCTCGATGTCGCGCATCCCGAAGACGATGCGTGTCTGTGAATACACTCGCTTGAACCACTGGAGGGTCGGCACCAGTTCGCGGCAAACGCCGAGTGGAGCCTTGTCAACCAGCAGGACATGCGGTTGGTAGTGTTTGGCCGCCTGCAGCAGGAGGGCTTCCCGGCAGTGGATCACCGTGTCGATGGGAAGGTTCAGAAACTTGGAGCTATAGCTGCCGTCGGGCGTCTTGGTCAGCGCGGGGAGCTTGATGTAGTCCACCCGGGGGACCCGCTGAAACAGCGGGACATAAGGCGTGCCGGTCGCCAAAAAGAACGAGGCCTCGGGGTGGAGCCTCCCGACGTGTTCGGAAATCGCGAGCGTACGGCGCAGATGTCCCACACCGACGCTGTCATGGCAGTAGGCCATGATCCGCCGCGGCGTGGCGTTCGATTGTGGCTTGCCCAAACTGTTCATCCCAAGACTCTCCCGCCAGCGCACGCATTGCTTGACCGGCTCACGACGAAGCTGGGTCTCAGGAACTCGACAGACAGCTTTCCCACTCCACTGGACAGACGCACAATCTTCGTATGCCTCCGGCGTAGCTACGAGTATGGCAATCGTCGTGCCTTCCGGTTCCAACGGCACGCAATCTGTCGCAACGCTTTTGTTAACATGGCGTTAAGTTCTCTGGGTCCCCGCCGCCCAATGGCGCGGGCACCTCGATACTGTGTGCCCTGCAACCACTGAGGTGTGTGCCTGTGCACGCTCTGGCCTGCCACCGGATGCACGCGTCAGCCGCACGCCCCGCTGATCAGGACGCTGACCATCAGCGGAATGTCCTCCGGGCCGAGGCCGTTGTCGAGGCTCAAGTCCGCCGCGCAGGCCGCCGGCGACACGCCGGGGTCCCCCGGAAGGAGCACCTGATCGATAAACGGGGCAATGTCCTGCCCATTGACCTGACCGTCAAGATTCACGTCGCCCTTGCAATTGCAGAGCGGTGGCGGCGGGGCTCCGCAGGTCCCCGTCAGCACCGATTGGGCCATCGACGCGGCGTCGGCACCGTCAATCAGACCATCGTCGTTCACGTCGGCCGCACACGCCTCGGGCAGGACAGCCGGGTCGCCAGGATTCATAACCTGAACGATGAAGGGTTGGATATCCGCCCCGTCGACAATCCCGTCGAGATTCACGTCACCCTTGCAGGTGCAGATCAGCGGTCCGGCCGGCCCACATGCCCCAGTCAGCAGGGCGTCGATCATTGACGCCACGTCTGCGGTGCCGATGAGGCCGTCGCCGCTGAGGTCGGCGGCGCACGCCTCGGGCAGGACGGCCGGATCGCCGGGACTCAGAATCTGGCCGATGAACGGACCGACGTCCTGGCCATCCACGACCCCGTCCAGATTCACGTCACCCTTGCAGGTGCAGACACCGGGAACGGGAACCGTCACGGCATTCAACGAGAAGGCCTCAATGACGTTGAGGACGCCGCCGCCGCTGCCGTCGATGACGAACAGCCGGGTGATGGTCTCGCAGCCGAGGACCGAGTCGAGCGGATCCAGATCCACGTAGATGATCACGGTTTCGTTGTTGTGCGGAGGAACGTTGACGCTGTTGATGTCGGCGCCTTCCAGCCCGCCCGTGTAACTGAGGAACACGAATTCGCCCGGCACGACCTGCGCCCCCGGGCGTGTCTGACCCACCTCGACAATCAAGCCGAAGTCGTCGGTCTCACCCGTCTCGAGCGTTCCGAACTGCTGGACGTTGGAGTCGAGCAGCGCCAGTTCAAAGCCCCGGGTCGTCGTCACGCCGGTCAGGCCGCTCGTCGGCAGTCCGACGGCCCCCCCGGCGGCGACGAAATGAACCGTTTCGGTCGGCGTATACACGCCGCCGCTCGTACGCGTCTCGGCGATGTTCATCTCGATGGCCCGGACCACTGTGGGGATGTTGATATTGAACGGAGGTGGAACATCGAAATTGTTGTCATACGTGCCGTTGCCCACCAGGACCTCCGCCGACGTGATGATCGTCGTCACCAGATCGTCCAGCCCCGCAGGGGACGGTGCGTTGATGAAGAACTGCGGGACGACGGGCATGTCCTGTTCCATGGCGTCCACCAGGAACGGATTGGACAGATCCGTAAACGGATCGAGCAACAACAGGCCGTTGTTCCGCTCGTCGTCAACCAAGCCACCCAGATTGTCGGCGACAAATTGGGACAGGCTCGTGCCGAGGAACTCGTTCAACACGCCCGGCTGGCGCGGCAGGCCCTGCATGGCCACGAATGCCGTCGCCTGGAAAGGCAGGCCGGCGGCATCCAGACCCGTGCTTGGGTTGATCACGCCGACGGTGGCGGTGGTCGAGCCGGTCGGGTTGACCACCGGCGGATCGCCGACCTGGGCGTTCGAGGCCGTGACGGTGACCCCCGTCGTCACCAACGCGCCGTCGGTGGCTGCCACGAGCACCGTGGCGTCAATCTCCGGAAAGACCGGCGTCTGTCCGGTCAGAACCGTATCCACGGCGCCGGGGCCAAAGGCCACGGCGGCTGGGTCGCTCGAGCCGTTCGGAGTAGCCGCGACCTGCATGCCGAAGTTGCCGCCGGCGTTGGCGCCGACGATTGCAAAGCCGCCGCTCGTCCCCGCGAGCAGATTGATCACCTGCAAGGAGGCGTCTGCGACGGCCAGTTCCGGCGGGCTGTTGGTGAAGGGCACGCGTCCCGGCGTCGGAAACAGCGGCCCGACGTTCGAAATCGTGCGATAGGCGCTCAGGGCGTCGGCGACGGGGTCCTCATTGAAGAGGATGCCGTCCTCGGTGGTCTTGACGACGTCGACGAAGAGACGCGCATAGCCGTTTTCACCCGCCTCGGCGACCTGGGCCACCAGAAGGCTGAACGCGCCACCCAGCGGCAGCACCGTCTCCAGATCGATGTTCTGCCCCGTCGGCGACGCGTACGGCTGCGCGAGGACGTCAAAGAGACTGTCGTCGTTGCTCGCGAACCCATCCAGAAGGGCGTCCACGCCCAGGACGGTGCCGGTCGGCAGCGAGGGGTCCGCGCTGCCCCCCGGCGGAATATGTTTGTCATCGAACAGCTCGACATAGCCGAACGCGTCGCGGTTGACAAGCAGATACGCGCCGGATCCGTTCTGGATGATGCCGCTGCTCGCCTCGTTGGGCAGGTCGATCGACGAGACCGCGACCGGAACGGGAAAGTTCGTGGTGCCGGAGAACTGCGCCCCGTTCATGGCCACAAACGTGAAGGCGGTGGCGGTCGTGATCCCGCCGTTGATGAGCGCCACGCGCGTCGCAGGTGTGCCCGCCAGATCGAAGGGAGGGTTGCCGACGTAGTCGACCCAGCCGATCACGACGACGCCGGACGAAGGACGTTGAATCGCCCCGAAGGTGATGCCATTGGTCGCATCCAGGTCAAACGTCGGCAGGTCGATGCGATAGTTGACCAGGGCGTTGCCCGAGCTGCTGGAATCCCCCTCGACCTCGTAGAACGTCAGGCGAAGGGCGTCTTTGTTCAAGGCAGGTGTCAACAAACTGGCCGGCGGCAGATAGATCTCGATGTATTCCTGGTCGAGATTGGCCGGGTCCCGGCCCACCGGTCCGTCGCTCGCTCCGATGGGGTCGGTAAACACCTCGGTGATCACCGGATGATCGGGGGTCTGCGCGGCCGCGGCGACCGGAAACACGACCGGAAGAACCGCGAACACGCAAAATTCCAGCACCGCGGCAGCGCGGCGGATCGATCGATGGGTCATAGGTCCAACTCCCCCTCCCCGGGCCGCTCGGCGCGCGAGTCGACCACGGAGTGCATGAGGTTAGCACGAGTCGTGCCAAGAGGGACGACGGCGCGATGGCCGAGGCGACATCGGGCCTGACGGTATCAAGAAGCGGGCTATCGGGTGCCAAGCGACGCCGGCCCGCCGCAGGCTGACCGGCGTATGTGTGTGCAGCCGCACAGGGCATGTGCGTCCACGAACGATCCGGGACGCCGTGTTGCCGCGGATCGAGCGGGCTCCCGCCAAGAGATGCCACTGGCGGCCTGTCCGCCCGTGC
>CAYQDV010000100.1:0-11610 GCA_964416295.1 uncultured Planctomycetaceae bacterium | reverse complement strand
GCCCGGAGGGGGAAGGGAACCACGGCGAGGGTGCGGTGCACGCCCCCGAAGCCGCACACCCCCCGACAAAAGGGGGGGTCTCGCGCCCAACCTCCGCTCGACCAGCCGGGGCCCGCGTCAGGTCCATGCGCGGGCCGGCCTCGAGCTGTTCACGGGACCGACCCGCCGTCGTCCGACCGAGACGATCCACGTCGCGTGCGAGCGCTTCCTGGCGATCGAGCAGGTCGCGCACCTTCCGGGCGATGGCATCGAAGTCGTTCCATTGATCGATTTCACGCACCATTTCGCGGATCGCGTCGGCCACTTCGCGCTGCTGCTCGGCCGACGACGACAATCCGGCATCCTGACGTCCGGCTTCATGCGACTCGGTCGCGCGAGTCAACGACGTGACCGCCTCAGCGAGCGGTCCGGTCGTTAATCGTCGGATACGTCGCGAAAGCCGCGTCGCCTGTTGGGCGGCGTCCAGACGCTCGGCCCGGTTCTGCGCGGCTCGACGGACCATCGCCTTCATGCGCCGTTGGATCGATCGTCCCTCGACCGTTGTGCGTTGCAGGTCGTTCGCGACGCCCTCGATGGCGGTCCGACCACGGTCGTCGAGGGGACGGCCACCGGCCGGTCCGGCGGCGACGGATTGGGTCTCGGCTAGCGCCGATTCCACCGCGGCCAGCATATCCAGCAGGCGCCGCTTCGCCGCGATCAGGTCTTGCCCGAGTGAGCGCGCGAGCGCCGATTCCGAGATGATCCGTATGCGGACGGGATTCGACCGCACAGGCGGGTGCGTTTCGTCGCCGGAACGATAGTTGTCCCGCACGACGGCCACGCACTCCAGCGCGTCGCCGGGCGACAGGTGAAGCTCGGACAGGTCCCACGCGTGCGACGCATCGAGCCGCCGCCGATCGGAAGACGGAGCGGCCGTTCCGGATTCCAGCAGGTCCGCCACGACGCGCTCGGCACCGTGGATCGACGTCGTCAGCAACAGCGATTCGATGCCGAAGTCGTCTCCGGCCGTCACGGCCAGATCGACGCGCCCGGTCGGTGTCGCCTCGACGGCGCCGGTCGGACGGAGGAACTCGACCGAGGGGACCGCATCCGGGCGAACCTCCAGCCGATAGCTCGCCCCGTCGCGGGACTCCAGCCCGTCCCGGTCGACGATCCGCACACGAAACGCGAGGCTGGCGACGGCGGTGAATTCGGTGGAGAGCGCGGTGGCATCGTCCGGGGCGCTGTCGAGTCGAATGGAACGACCGTCGTCGAACACCAACTCCGCGTCCGGTCTCCCATCGGTTCGGATCGCGGGAGGTTTGGTCACGACGAGTTCCAGTCGCGCCCGGCTGCCGCGAACGGTCGACGCTCGCGCATCGTCCAGCGAGCGGACGTCGCGAGCCGCGCCGCCCGCATAGGCCGGCGGAGAAAAAACGAACCGGGCCGACTTCACCGCCGGACGGTGAACGACGCGAATGTGAAACGGACGGTCCGCCGTGTCGTCATCTCCGGCAGACAACCCATAGGTCAGGTCGGCCCGCACGCCTTCCAGCCTCCGTCGATAGACGCCGTCGGCATCGCGTCGCATCATGACACGCTGCACATCGGGCGCGTTACCGGCGTGCGGCGATCGCGCCGTCAGGAAACCGCGCAGCGCCTCATCGTCGCCGCGTTTCAGGCGCATCTCGATGGTGACGGACTCACCGAATGCGACCGTCGCATCGCCGGTCAGGGGTTCGATTTCGACCCGCGTAGGCCAGGTGGCCGGACCGAACGGAACCGTGAACCGCTTCCATCCGATTTCCAGCATCGCCGGAGCGAGGACATACGCCCCTGCGGTCGCGGCGATCAACACCAGAGAGACCATTGTCGATCGCAGGGGGCGGCGGGCGCTGACGGCGCGCGACGGTGGAACCCGGGCCGCGGAGCGAACGGTGTTGGCCAATACGCGGTCCCACAATGCGGGCGCACCGTCGGCGCCGCGATCGAGATAGGCGACGGCGCTGGCGAGGCGATCTCGATAGTCCGGCGTCAGGCGCCCCAGGGTCAGCGCCATCTGGTCCAGGCTGATGGGCGCGAGCAGGGGCCGGAATATTCGGCGGACGAGCCACAATGCCGCCCAGACTGCGAAAGCTGCTCCGACACCCACTCGAAACGGCGCGGGGAAATGGACCCACCAGTCCAGCACCACGGCGGCGCCGAACGTCGCCAGAGCCGCGCTCATCAGTCGGTTCGCGCCGTCGATCATCAGCAGCACACGAAGGCGCCGCCGCACCGATCGCAGTGAGTCCAGGATGTTGTCAGGACTCATCGTGCCGCTCCCACTCTTGATCGGCCGAGGCGGCGAGGCCGGCTTCGAGGCGCGGCAGACAACGTGATGTCCTCAAAACCGTTCACTAGGCCAGGCCCTGCACCTTTCGAATCGCCCATTCCGCAACAATGAACATGATGAACAACAGCAACGCCAATCGCGTGTCCCACAGTGGCTCTTCGATGTCCGCGCGGACGAGTTCGCTGCGATCCGGCAGTGCCGCGACAAGGGCCTTGGGATCGGCGTCGAGGCGGTGAAACTCGCCGCCGGTCCGACTCGCAATCAGCCGCAGAAAGGCGTAATCCGCCTCGGATCGATGGCGTTCGGGATCGCTGGGGGACACGGTGATCGTCCGGCTGGGGATCCGGGCCGGCCCCGTCCGCCGCGGCGTCGACACGGAGAGCGTGTAGCTGCCGGTTCGTCGCGGAATGAAGGTCCCTTCGAACGTCCGCGCTCGTGGCCCGAGCCTTGACAGCGTCACGCGCTGGATCAGACCGTTCTGTCCGTCGGTGACGTCCACGACGGCGGACTCCATCTCGCCGGGCGCGAGCGATTCGCCCGCCCGCAGCCGAACGCGGACCTTTCGGCCAAGATCGTAGACTCTGTGATCGGTTTCGAGCCGCCAGCGACGTTCTCCGCCGAGCCGCCGCCCTCGCGCCAGCGTGCGGACGGTCTGCATCCAGATATTTTCGTAATAGACGTCCCCCGAATAGCGGCGCCAGCGCCAGACATCGTCGCTGCCGATGTAGCACGTTCGCCCCGCGCCGTAGCGGCCCAGAACGACCAGCGGCATCGGTTCGCCCGTCGGCGTTGTCACCGTGGGATGGATCGCGAGGACCTGCGCTCCGGGTTTCGGCCCCAAGACGCGGGCGTACCAGAACCACCCGGGCAGCGATCGCACCAAGTCGGTGCGTTCACGTTCGTCCACATCGAGATGAAAGAGCGAACTCTCTCGCCCCTCGGTCGTCAATTGGAGCGAAAAAGACGCTCGGAGTGACGACTCATATCGCCCGTAGAACGCGGGATCGATCTTCACGGGCAACAGCCGGGCGAGCGGTGAGCGGTGCAGCGCTTGCGGCATGTGGCGCTCACCGGCGACGAACGCGATGCCGCCGCCGTGCACCGAGACGAAATCATCCAGCATGGCGATCCGGGCGGCATCGACCCACGGACCCCGTGGGTCGACGTCGCCGAGGATGACGACGTCGTACTGCAACAGGGTCTCGATGCTGTCCGGGAAGCGCCGGATCGGGCGCGTGCCTTCCTGCGGAAACTCGGGGTCCGCGCTGACGAGAAGGCAACTGCTTTCCAGCGTGGCTTCTCGAGCGATCAGGTTCTTCAGGTACCGGTATTCGAAGCGGGGCCGCCCTTCCACATAGAGTACGCTGATCTTTTCATCGTGGACGAGGATCGTGACGTCCGCGGCGTTGTTGTCGCGAGCCTGTTCGTCATCCCGAGGGACCGCGACCACACGCAGGCTGCGGCGGCCTCCGCGCCTGGGCCGAAACCGGAACTCCGCCTCGGCCGACTCCGACGCACCGCCCATCGAATGTGTTTGCGACGCCAGCAGCGTGTCGGTGGCCTGGTCTCGCAACTGGACGTCGACCTCGACTGCGTCGTCGTAACCGGTGGCGTTCAGTTGCACGCGGATGCCGACCGGATCGTGTACGAAGACGTGCTCATCCGCCCAGATCGACGTGATGGCGATGTCGCGCCGGGGCCGGGTGGACCCGACGGCCACGACATGCACCGGCACGGACCGTGCCCCGGCCAGCGTCACGGCCGATTCAAGCTGCTGGGGCATATTCTGACGTCCGTCTGAAATAATGACCAACCCCGACAGCCGCCGGCCGTGCATCTGCTGCAGCGTCTCCGCCATTGCCCCGACCACATCCGTCCGGCGGCCGTCCGGGGCCTGCGCATCGAGCCGGCGCGTCAGGGGTGGCGTATCTGCCCGTCGCGCCAGGGAGCCGACGCGCTCGGCGGACGCGGCGAAGGTCCACAGGTCGACCTGGTGGCGTTTGAGCAACTCGGCGAGCAGGCCGTTCGACCCTTCCAAGGACGCGACGGCCCGGTCCCACCGGCGGCGGCCGGTCCCCACGCGGTCGACATTCGCCTCATCCCGCACCGCCATGCTGGCCGACCGGTCGACCAGAACGGCCACGACCGAGGGATCCACGGTGTTGCGCTGCAGGACCAGGATCGGTCGCGCGAGCATGAGCAGGATCACGCCGATGGCGCCCATGCGCAACGCGATCAGAAGACGCCGCCGCCACGCGGACACGGCCTCTCGCCGGTACAGAAAGACGACGACCATCGCGGCCAGCACCACGCCGACCAACTGTAGCCACGCGGCGGGCGGGGATTCCAGCCGGATCGACAGCGGGGCGTCGCCCCCCAGGTGGATCTGTTCCAATCCGAGCAGCCATTCCAGCACGGTCGTCATCGCTGATGCCCGAACCACGTGGCCATGGCGCCCTCGACGACGGCCATGACGCATAACGCAAACATGAGCATGGCACTGAATTCCCGTCGCGGGGCGAGCGGCGACTTCACACGGACGACCCGATCGGGCGCCACCACCGACGCGCCGGTTCCGAACGCTTCCTTGATCGCTGCCGGGTCGACCGCCGTCAGGACGCCGTCGGATTCGTGGACATTGACGGCGAAGTGCGCGCGGTGTCCGCCGATGTCGAGCGCATAGACGCCCGGGGCCT
Source organism: uncultured Planctomycetaceae bacterium (assembly GCA_964416295.1). GTDB lineage: Bacteria > Planctomycetota > Phycisphaerae > UBA1845 > UTPLA1 > JAPULF01. The sequence continues at coordinate 6,600 of CAYQDV010000100.1, read as the reverse complement.
GCGTATCTCGATAGATGAACGCCATCGCGTCGCCGAACGGCTCGAGTGTGACGGGTGTAGTGTTTCCGTTCGGCCGGAGCACTTCACCGCCCGGGTCGGCGCGACCGGCGGGCATCGGCTCGATCAGCGCGGCCCCGGCGAGGACGTTCGCGTGGGCACTCGCGTCACCGGCTGCGTAGGCCGTCAGGCTCAGGATCAACGGCACGTAATCGGGTTTGGACGGCAGATTGGTCCATCTCATGCTGGGGCCGGTCATCCAGGTGACGACGCGGCCGTGACCCACCGCGTACGTCATGACCGCCGGATCCCCCGTGGAGAATCGCAGCAGCGTCTGGGTCACGGGAGCGGACGCCTCGACTTCTGCGCGCCAGCATCCTCGGACGTGTGCCGTGAGCAGTCCGCCGTGATCGTGACCGGCGAATTCGGCCAGGGCCGGGTGCGTCGGATCGGCGATCTCCAGTGACGGAACCGTTGCATCTGCCGGTGGTTCGATGCGCTCGGTCAGTCGCAGGGGCAGCAGGCTGGTGTGAGCCGCGCCCGCGTTGTAGCCGGCCGGCAGAACCTGATCTCCGAGGAACATCATCAGGCCGCCGCCGTTCCGGACGAACCGGCCCAGGCGCGCCCAGGTCGTTTTCGACACACGTCGAACGTTGCCGAGCACGACGACCGCGTAGTCGTCCAGGATCTGCTGATCCATATCGATCGGTGTCGCGGTCGTCGTGCGATTTCGGAAGGCCCGCCGGCCGCGCCGCCGGGCGTCCAGCGCGGCTCGGAAATAGAACAACTCGGTCTCGCCCGGTCCGGCAAAAGGACGCCCTTCCACGGCCAGCACCGGGATTCGATCGTTGACACGAACAGCGAGGTGGCGTTCATCGTCGGCCGCCAGCACGTCCCCCGCCGCTGTGGTGACGACGGCAGACAGGCGATGGGACCCGTCGCGGTCGAATTCGACCTGGAACTCCGCGGTGTGGGTCTGGCCGGGCCGGAGCGGCGGCAGGTCGAGGACGCGCACCTCCACACCGTCCACACGCAAGGCGACCCGGGCCGCCGCCACGGCGGTGTCGCCGTGATTGGCGACCTCGACCGAACAGAGGGCCGGCACGCCGGCGCCGATGAACGGACTCGTGCAGCGAAGATCGCGAATCGCGAGGTTCGGACGTGTCCGCGGCCCGACATTCACAAAGTAGATGGCGTCCGGAGACGAGCTCTCATCGGATCGCCGGTCTCGTCCGCGGTCCGCTCCGGCCGCAATCGCGTCGATAACCCGGCCCGGCAGCGAGGCGGCGGACAGGTCGGTCAGGACGTAGACCAGTCGACGGCCCTTGAGCGCATCGCTCTGTTCCAGAAGCCGGGACGCGACACGAATCGCCCCGTGCAGGTCCGCGGACTTTGCGGTGGCGGTCAGGGCGTTGAGGACGTTGCGCACCGCCGCGCGGTCATGGACAAGCTGCGTTCGGGCATGGGCGTCCGAGGCGGCGGTGACGACGGCCACGCGGTCCGACGGATCGAGACTCTCCACGAGGGTTTGCGCGAGCCGGCGGGCCGTTTCGAACGCGGTGGCGCCATCCTCGCGGACGGCCGACATAGACAGACTGTCGTCGATGACGATCACGCGGTCGAATCGCGGCCGGCCCACCGCCGGCACCAACGGTGAGCGGGCCGCGTGCGGCCGCGCGATCGCCAGCCCCAGCAGGACGATCACCAGCGTTCGGGCGGCCAGCAGCAGCCACTGTTCGAGCCGCATCCTGCGCCGGCTTCGACGGTGAGCCTCCAGGAGAAAGGCCATCGCCGCCCACGGTCGCTCGCGGTGGCGCCGCCGATTCAGCACGTGAAGGATCAGCGGGATGGCGGCCAGCCCCAACGTGGCCCATGCGATACCGGGATGAACGAATCCCACGGCTCATCCTTTCCCTGCGCCGTCCGGCGGGCTGCAGAGCCCGACTCATCGTCCGCGCGACAGCCGCGCCGCTCGCGTCGCCAGGAACGCGCTCAGGACCGTACTCATCGAGGCACGCGTATTGAAGAACTCAAAGTCGATGCGCTGGTCATGGCATCCACGCCGCATTTCATCGATGAATGCCCGGATCACCCGCAGGTAGCGTTCGCGGATCACGCGAGGCTCGGTGAGAACCTCGCCGGTGCCCTCCAGTCCCCGAAAACGGAGCGGCTTGCTGAAGGGGAAGTTCAGTTCGGCGTCGTCCAGGATCTGCAACACGATCGGCTCGTGGCCGCGATGGCGCAGATGCTTGAGGCCCGACACGATGTCGCGCGGGTCACCGAACAGGTCACTCAGGATCACGATCATGTGACGGTGCGCGAGGGACTCGGCCAACGTGTCCATCACCGTGCGGAACGCCGTGCCGCCGGTGCCGTCCGCCTCTTCGAGTGTCCGCACGACGGCCTTCCATTGGCCGGGGTTGTTCGAGGTCCGGGTTGCCTGATGCAGCTCGGTGTCGAAGGTCGCGGCGCCGACGGCGTCCGACTGCTGCAGGGCCAGATAGGCCAGGGCCGCCGCCGCGGTGACGGCGTAGTCGCGTTTAGACAGGGCCGATGCGGGTGACCGGTAACGCATTGACTCGGAACAGTCCACGAGCAGCAACAGTTGCAGGTTCGTCTCCTGGACGTACTGCTTGACATAGTGTTTGTCGGTTCGACCGAAGACCTTCCAGTCGATAAAGCGGACGTCGTCGCCCTGGGAGTACTTTCGGTGTTCGGCGAACTCGACTGAGAATCCTCTGTGCGGCGAACGGTGCATGCCGCTGATGAACCCCTGGACCAATCGCCGGGCGCGCAGGTCCAGCCCGCTGATCTTCGCCAGGACGGCCGGGTCCAGATATCGACGATAATCTTCTGTCGCGCGTACCATGCGTTTCGACACCACTTGCCGGTACGGCCGGGCGGTCACCAATCAGCCGTTCCGTCAATCCCGCATCAGCCGATCGGCGCCGACGGCATCAAGCTCGGGCGTGGCGCCGCGCGGCACCGCCTTCAAAAGCCGATCAACAATATCATCCGAACCGACCCCGTCCGCGTCGGCATTGAAATTTGTCACGAGCCGATGACGGAGCACCGGATGGACGACGGCCTGCACGTCGTCGGTCGAAACGTGATATCGTCCGTGCAGAATCGCCCGCGCCTTGCCTGCCAGCACGAGAAACTGCGAAGCCCGCGGCCCGGCACCCCAACTGACATAGTCGTTGATGAAGTCCGGCACGTTCGGTTCGCCGCGCCGCGTTGCCCGGGAGATCCGCATCGCATAGCGCATGACGTGGTCGCCGCACGGCACGCGACGCACCAGCGACTGGAGCGCCGACACATCCGCCGCCGAGAACACACGCTCCAGGGCCGCTTCCTGCGAGGCGGTGGTCAGGCGGACGATCTCCAGTTCCTCGGCTTCATCCGGATAGTCCACGAGAATCTTGAACATGAAGCGATCAAGCTGGGCCTCGGGCAGCGGATAGGTGCCCTCCTGTTCGATCGGGTTCTGCGTGGCCAGCACAAAAAACGGCTGCGGCAAACGGTGGGAAAACCCGGCCGCCGTCACCTGGTTCTCCTGCATGGCCTCCAGCAGCGCGGCCTGCGTCTTCGGCGGCGTCCGATTGATCTCGTCCGCGAGGATCACGTTGGCAAAGACCGGACCGTGAACGAACCGTAGCTGGCGGACGCCCGTACCCTTGTCCTCCTCGATCATCTCCGTGCCGGTGATGTCGCTGGGCATCAGATCCGGCGTGAACTGGATCCGGCTGAAGGACATGCTGAGTGTCTGGGCGAGCGAGCTGATCATGCGCGTCTTCGCGAGGCCCGGCACGCCTTCCAGGATGCAGTGTCCGCCTGCGAACAGGCAGATCAGCAGCTCCTCGATGACGCGGTCCTGGCCGACGATCAGCTTGCGCAATTCCTGCTTGATCTGATCGTACGACCGGGCGAGGGTCTCCGCGGCCTCGACCTCACGACCGGCAAGATCATCGGATTGACTGGGTTCGCGATCCGCCACCACGGCTCTCCGTCGGCGAGGCACCTGTTGAATCCTAGCGCGCGCCGGGCCTCCGTCGGCAAAATCTGCGCATGTAGGCTGCCGGCTCACCCGTTATATCGTCGACGTGTGTGGGTGCGGTGCATGTTTCGTTTGCGCGGACCGGGCTTCGTCGCGGTCATCTCGGAGGCATGAGGGCGTAGGACGGGCGAAAAATGCCGAAATGCGGTACGCTGGTCCGCCATGAGCGGGATATTGACGACGGCCATGGTGGGCGTGGGTCAGTGGGGCAGCAACGTCCTGCGGAGTCTGGCGTCGGCGCGGCGGTGCCGCCTGAAGTATCTCTGCGACAACGACGCCGGCGCCCTCGGCCGACAAGCGGCGCTCTATCCGCGTGCCGCCGCCGTGGCCGATCTTGCCGAAATCCTTTCGGACGAGGACGTACAGGCCGTCGCGATCGCCACCGAGGCTCCGGAACATCATTCGCTGGCGAGCCAGGCGCTGGCGGCCGGCAAGCACGTTTATGTCGAGAAGCCCATGACCCTGACGGCGCGGGACGCCGAGGACCTGGTCCGACGGGCACGGGCGGCCGGGCGGAAGCTCATGGTCGGCCACCTGCTGCTTCACCATCCGGCGTTTGAGGCCCTCGAGCGGATGGCGGCTTCCGGTGAGATCGGCGACATCTACTACATGTATTCCCACCGGCTGAACCTGGGTATTGTCCGCAAGGATGAAAACGCCTGGTGGTCCCTGGCCCCGCACGACATCTCGGTCGTGTGCCGGTTGTTCGACGCGGAGCCGGTGTCGGTGGCGGCCCTGGGGCAGTGCTATCTGCAGCCCGGCATCGAGGATGTGGTTTTCGCGACGCTGAAGTTCGCGGACGGCCGGATGGGACACGTCCACGTGTCGTGGCTCGATCCGCACAAGATTCGAAACATGACGATCGTCGGAACGAAGAAGATGGTCACGTGGGACGACATGTCCGCCGGCGAGAAGCTCCGTGTCTATGACAAGGGCGTGCTCGCCCAGGACGTTGCCTCCTATGCCGATGCCATCACGCTCCGCACCGGGGACATCGTCATCCCGAAAATCCCCGGCGACGAGCCGCTCCGGCGCGAGATGCAGCATTTTGTTGACTGCTGTCTTGATGACAAGCCGGTCCGGACCGACGGGGCCGACGGAGGACGGGTCGTGCGTGTGCTGGCGGCGGGCCAGCGGTCGCTGAAACGCGGTGGCGCCCCGGTCGAACTGCGGGGCCTTGACGAATGAGTGCGTCAGACGGCTATTTCGTCCATGAGACGAGCGTCGTGGACGAACCGGTCACGATCGGCGCGGGCACGAAGATCTGGCACTTCTGTCACATCACGGCCGGGGCCGTGATCGGGCGGGCGTGTTCGATCGGGCAGAACTGCTTTGTGGCGGGCACGGTCCGGATCGGCGACCACTGCAAGATTCAGAACAACGTCTCAATCTACGACGGCGTCGTATTGGAGGACTACGTCTTCTGCGGCCCCAGCATGGTCTTTACGAATGTGATCAATCCCCGGAGCGAGGTCGTTCGCCGGGACGAATACAAACCGACGCGCGTCTGTCGTGGAGCCACGATCGGGGCCAATGCCACGATCGTCTGCGGTGTGACCCTGGGCGAGTACTGTTTCATCGGCGCCGGTTCGGTCGTGACCCGGGACGTCCCCGCCTATGCCCTCATCGCCGGCGTCCCCGGCCGCCGCATCGGTTGGATGAGCCGCCATGGCCACCGATTGACATTCGACAAAGCCGGCCTCGCCACCTGCCCGGCCTCGGGCGAGACCTATCGCCGAACGAGCGACCGCTCGATCGAACCCGCCGATTGATCCGCCGACACGCCGGTTTTTTTACGGACCCTCCGCCCAGTCGATGTGGGGTCGATCTCCCCAGAGGGATTCGAGGTCGTAGTAGTCGCGGCGCTCGGCATCAAACAGGTGAACCACGACATCGACATAGTCGGCGACGATCCACGTGCCGTCGTCGTACCCCCCGGTGCCGTATGGCCGCTCACCCTCTTCTTTCGCCATCGCTTCGATATGGTCACACGTGGCCCGCATCTGGCGGTCGGACGTGCCGGTCGCGATGACGAAGAAGTCGCAGATCGGGCTGACGCCGCGGAGGTCCAGCACCACGACGTCCTCGCAGTGGTCGCTGCCGGCGATCCGGGCGCAGGCAACGGCGAATCGACGGGCGGCCTCGCTTTCACGAACGGACTGCGGGCGCGACGCCGACATCGGCTCGGCTCGGCCGGTCGTGGTAAAGGTTCTAACCTCTTCGGCTCTGGCGGCTTTTTCCGGCATCGTCTTGCTCGCTCCCGTCGTGTTTTCAAACAGGTGGGTCGGCCGCGCCGCGTGAGGTGGCAGACCTCGCGGGGTCACGACTGATTGCCGAAGGAGGGACTCGAACCCTCACTCCCTTGCGGGAACGGGATTTTGAATCCCGCGCGTCTGCCAATTCCGCCACTTCGGCCTTATGTCTGACAAGGGTTTACGTTCACCCCGGGCTCTCACGGGACGTATACGGGACCGATTCGCGCACACGGACCCGGTCGCCATCTGCGCACCCGTTCTTTCTTCCCACCACGATAGAATACCGACCGC
>CAYQDV010000099.1:0-11623 GCA_964416295.1 uncultured Planctomycetaceae bacterium | reverse complement strand
GGCCCGACCACGCTGCCCGCCCCGGTGGAAGGATCGATCGTGATAAGTTGATCGGAGCAGCTATCAGTCCCGTAGAGCGTGTTGGTGTTGGGATCGAACGCCAAGCCTCTAACATCAGCAAAGCCCAACGGCCCGACCACGCTGCCCGCCCCGGTGGAAGGATCGATCGTGATAAGTTGATCGGTGATTGCGTCAGTCCCGTAGAGCGTGTTGGTGTTGGCATCGAACGCCAGGCCCGCAACACCTTCGAATCCCAACGGCCCGACCGCGATGCCTGCCCCGGTGGAAGGGTCGATCGTGAAAGGGTCGATTGTGATAAGTTGATCGGCGATGGCGTCAGTCCCGTAGAGGGTCTCGCTGTTGGGATCGAACGCCAGGCCCGCAACACCTTGGAATCCCAACGGCCCGACCGCGATGCCTGCCCCGGTGGAAGGATCGATCGTGATGAGCTGATCTGTGATGAAGTCCGTCCCGTAGAGGGTGTTGGTGTTGGAATCGAAGGCCAAGCCCATTGGACTCTGCTGATCCTGCTGCTGGGAGGCGAACACGCGCACCGTGGCCTGGTCTTCACCGTCTTCGCCGGTGAAGCCGATGGCGACGCTCTCGCCGGCCTCGGCGATGTTGTCGCCCGATTCGCTCAGGATGGAGGTGATCTGGACGCGGGGTGGATGGTTGCCGCCCGCGATCGAGGGGTCCAGCGGTGCGGCGCCGGGGATGCCCCCGCCACAGTTCACACCGGTGGTCAATCCGATCAGGCAGCCGCCGAAACAGACACCCAGCAACATTCGCCGGATTCGAGGATGACGATTCATCTTGGCATCTTCCTCCGATCGGGCATGCGTGCCCGAAAGCATGACGTCCCCAGCCGCGACACGGGCCGCCGCATGGTTCGTCCGGCAAAGACGGCGAACGACACGGGGGTCGGCCGTCGCATCGCCGCGAGGTTTCCGCCGAACGGGCCGGAGCGGTCGGCGTGACGAACTACTGCTGGAAAGCACTCACCCATTGGCCCCGGCATCGCAGGCCCAGGCTCGCGACGCGTGGCTCGCAGAGGCAGGGGGAAACCTTCGGGTTCTGGTGGGCTGGAAGCCCCCCCTCCGAACGGCGCGTTTCCCGGACGCCGATGGAGCGCACAATCGCCCTTTCCAGCCAAGTCTCGGATTCCACACCCGGGACGATTATGGTATCCGCAGGTCGTCGCACTGTCAAGGTCGGCGGCCGTCACAGCCCGGCCCCACGCGAGACGTTTGCAGCGTTTCGAGACGTGATCGGCTGTGTGGCCGCCCGCTCGAATACTCTGCCGTTCGGTCCGCCGTGCGTTTAATTCCGGACGGGCCGTCGGACGTCACGTCTCCTTCGCAGGGGGCCACAGCACGCGTCGCCTCGGCCGCTGTCCTGCCATCCGCTCGTGTTGTAGGGCCATCCCAACTGTCCGGGCAGGCCCGTGGCGGTACCGTTTTCCGGCCCGTGCCATGGACCGGAGGATGGGCCTCGGGCCGCGGACCTCGCCCGGTGTTCCTGCTATGCTGTGCAGAGCGATACGCGGTCGGCGCGTGGCGATATCGGACCGGATCCGGAATACGTCTCAAAGGGTGTTTGAATAGCCTTCTCAGAGCCGTGGCCGTTTGGGAGTGGGCCGCGTTTGGCAAGGGTTCCCGCTTCCTGACGGTCTCGGCTCTGATCCTTACGGTTCTTTTCAAACACTCTACTCAGGACGCAATAAAAGATGACACCGGACACCCTGCCGGAACGGATCAGCGAGGAACTGCTGCCGCACGTGCGGAAGCCCGGGCAGTACATCGGCCGCGAGGTGAACCAGCTCGTCGTCGACGGGGACTGGCAGGCGGCGGACGTCCGGGTGGTGGTGGCATTTCCGGACGCCTACACCATCGGCATGTCCCACCTGGGCTGTCAGATCATCTATTGGCTCTGCAACCACACGCCGGGTGTCTGTGCCGAGCGGTGTTATACGCCGTGGCTCGATGCCGAGGGGGTCATGCGGAGCCGGGGGATTCCGCTGTTCACCTGGGACACGCGCCGGCCGGTCGCCTCGGCCGACCTCTTCGCGGTGTCGCTGCAATACGAAATGGGTTTTACCAATGTCCTGACGATGCTCGATCTGGCAGGCGTCCCGCTGCGGGCGTGCGACCGGGACGATTCGCATCCGCTGGTCATTGCCGGCGGTCCGCAGGCGGACAACCCCGAGCCGATGGCCGATTTCCTGGATCTGGTCGTGATCGGCGACGGCGAGCCGGCCATGGCGGCCATTCTGGATTTATACAAAGAACTAAAAGAGAATGGCGTCCGCCGTCGAGAGATGATCCCGATCCTGGCGGGGCGTTTCCCGTGGGCGTATGCGCCGGCGTTGTACGACGTCACCTATCGCGAGGACGGCACGATCGGCGCCATGACATCGATCCCCGATGCCCGATCTCCGATCCCGCCCATCGAGCGCTGCCACACCGACGATTTCGAAAACGCCCCGTTTCCGGTCCGGCCGCTTGTGCCCTATGTCGAGATCGTGCATGACCGGATGGCGATCGAGGTGATGCGCGGATGCCCGCAGCGCTGCCGATTCTGCCATGCCGGCTACACGAAGCGGCCCGTCGGGGTTCGGTCGGTCGACCGAATCCTAGAAATCGCCGAGGCCCAATATCGGGCGACCGGCCACCGCGAGCTGGGCCTGCTGAGCTTGTCGACGGCGGACTATCCGCACCTGCGGGAGCTGGCTGCGGAGGTCCACGAGCGTTTTTCAGACCGACACGTGAATATCTCCTTGCCGTCGCTCCGGGTCGACAAGATGTTGCAGAACATCCCTTGGATGGCGAATCAGGTCCGCAAGAGCGGGCTGACGATCGCGGTCGAGGCGGCCGGCGACCGCCTTCGCGCCGCCATTCGCAAAAAGGTGACCGACGGCAACCTGATGGACGGCCTCCGGCAGATTTACGAGGCCGGATGGAACCGCATCAAGTGCTACTTCATGGCGGGGTTTCCGGGTGAAACGGAGGACGACCTCCGCGCGATCCACGCCCTGTCGGTCGAGATGTCCGAGGCCCGCCGCGCCCTCGGCAAGGGTCCGGGACGCATCACCGCCAGCGTCGGCTGGCTCGTGCCCAAGCCCTTCACACCGCTCCAGTGGGCCGCCCAGCCGCGGCTGGAGTATTTCGAGAACGCCCGGCGCATCCTGTCGGACGTGTCGCGCCAATCACGTCACCGGGGCGTCCGAATCAGGACCCACGACTGCCGGCGATCGATCCTGGAGTCGGTGTTCGCCCGCGGCGACCGGCGCCTCGGTGCGGTGATCGAGGCGGCTTGGCGGCTCGGCGCCCGGTTCGACGGCTGGGACGAGTGCTTCCATTTCGACCTCTGGCGGAGGGCGTTCGATCAGACCGGCATCGATCCGGACTGGTACGCCCACCGCGAGCGGTCGTACGACGAGATTCTGCCGTGGGACCACATCCGCTCCGGCCCGAAACGCGACTATCTGGAACATCAATACGACGACGTGTTCGTCAAGACCGACCAGCCGGCCCCGGCTCCCGGCGTCCTGCCGCTGCCGGTACTGGCCTGACGCGGCGTGCGTCCGCCCATGTCTGCACGGTTAGCGGTGATGTCATTTGCCCTTCCTGCTGATCGATCCGAGGCCGCTGATCGCTTGTGTGACTTTTGGGTCGCCCGTGTAGACGATGCTGCCGACACCGGCAACGGAAGCGTCGAGCGTGTCGATCGCGTGCACGTGGGCGCTGCCCGCGCCGGAGAGCGCGATGTGGACGTCTCGGGCCTCCAGCTTTTCGGCGTCGATCGAGCCGGCGCCGCTGAGGTCCATGTCGAGGTGAGCGGTCCGGCCGGCGAGGCTGAGGCTGGCGGCGCCGCTGGCGCCGATGTCGAGGCGGTCATTCGAGAGCCCGGTCACGGTGACGCTGACGGCGCCGTCGAGGTCCAGGCGCTTGAGGTCGGCCACGGTGGCCTTGATGACCAGATCGAAGTTGCGGATCGGTTCGACCGGCCGGACGCACAGCCGATGGTCGACGACTTTTGTCTCTATCAGCGGCAGGATGTTGTCGTCGCAGGTCAGGGTCAACGACTGGGGCTGCCCGATCCGGACTTCGAGTGTGCCGGCGGCGCCGAAGTCGATCTCATCGAACGCGGCGACCGGGCGCGATTCGCCCTTGGCTCTCCCGCTTCCAGCAATACCGGCGCGGTGGCACGCCGTCGAGGTCGATCCGGCGAGGACCAACAGGCACAGGATCGCACGCTGCATGGCTGCATCTCCTCAGTCCGCACAAACCGGACTCCATGGTTCGACAAAACCGCGGCCCACCCGGGCCTCACTGCCGTATTGTGGGCGAATCGCAGATTATTCGCGGCTGGCGGTCGCTTCGAGGCGGAGCGGACAGGCAACCTGCTACGGCGCGATGATCAGCCGGCCGGCGGCTTCGGCCTCGACCGGGTCGTTGGCGCCGTCGTCGATGATGGCAAAGACGACGTAACTCTCGGGCGGAACGGCGGCGCTGTCCTCGTCGACGCCGGAAAAGGTGAGTGATCCGTTGTCGCCGTCCGTGCTGAGCGGCTGGTCTCGGAGAAGGATGATCTCGTCGCCCTCGGTGTGGTCGAAGTCGAGGTCCAGCCCCAGAACGACCTTGGCGTCGGCATTGGTTGTGCCGTTGTCCGTCCAGGTGATGACGAACGAACCACCGGTATTGAAGGTTTCGTCGGTCGCCCCCGGCGCGCTGATTGTCAGCGTCGGCACCGGCAGGGCTGTGGTGACCATGAACCGGCCGTCAGAGGTGTCCTCGGCCGTGGTGCCGTCTGGGGCGGAAATGATCACGCGGATGTCGTAGTTTCCGACGCGAACGCCGGTGATGTCCCACTCGAAGATATCCCCGTCGCCGTCCGCTACGGCATCGCGGCTGTCGAGCAGGACCAGCTCCGGTCCGTCGGCTTCGTTGGTGGCGTTTCGTCGTTGCGCCCGGACGCTGATGACCGTTCCCGCATCGGGGGCGATATCGGCCCATCGGATGATGGCGGCGGCTCCGGGGGCGACGGGTGTGTCGGCCGCGGGCACGGCCACGGCCACGGCAGCAACGGGGTTTGGCTCGGGTGTGCCCCCGAACAGGCTCTGCAGGGCGTCCGGCGAGCACGCTGGCCCGACCAGCGCTGAGATCATCGCGATCGCGCAGAGCCTGCGTCCGGGCGGTACCCGGAGGGGTCTGACGACGCGTCTTCCATAGATTGGTTTCATCATGTGCGGTCCAGGCGAGGGAGTCTGACAGCCGATTCTTCGCCGGCTCTCTGAGCCATGTCAATCGATGCCCGCGGCCTGATTATCGACCTCCTGCCCGGCAGGACTCGAATGCCGTCGAGTGGCTCCGGATCGGGGCAAGAAAGACCGATAATGTCGAGATGCATCGGGCTGGCGCGGGCGAACGCCCGGAATCCTGGTTCCCCGTTGCGTTTGAATCAGCGGGAGGTGCGGGCAAGGACGCCCACGCGCCTGCATGAGCCAATACACCGGCGGGACGCCGATGCTCCCCGCCCCATGAGGCGCGGCTCCCGATGCGGCGTAACAGAGCACGAACCACCGGTGGAACATCGAATTATCGAGCCGATGCTCCCCGAGTGCCGATCTTAGAGTGCCGCGGTGCCTCGCCGACCGGCCCGCGCAAAGGGAACCCTTGCGAATGTTGTCACGCCGCTTTCGATCGAACGCCGTCGTTGCGGGGGTCGCCTTGGTGCTGGTCCCGCTGATCACGTCGTGCACGCCCACGGCGTTCCTGAATCTGACGGTGCCGACCAGCGACTTTGCTCCCGGAATGGGCACGCCGGTTCCCCGCCGGCTCCAAGTCGGGTTCATCAACAACACGGCCTTCCGCGCGATCTTTACCGCGGGCAGCTTTGACCCACTGGATAAGAATACCTCCCCCACCAATTTCACCCAGCTCCGGCTCGAAGCGAACACGTCGAGCGCCCAGATTGCCATCCCGTGCCGCAAGGTGTTGTCCGTCGGCGATGAGGAGTTGATCCGCCTGATCCGCGTCAATGGTCTGACGGTCAATGATCCCCGCGCCCTGGTCGACGGGGTCAATTTCTCGGGCGCCCCGCTCGGCGATCCCCTCGAAGCCGCGGCGACGGAAGGAACTTCTCAGGGTCTGACCCTTCAGGCCGGCGTCGACTTCAACTGCGAGGGTCTGGTGCTGCTTACCTTCGAGCAGGACGCCACGGCGCCCGGCGGCTTCCGGATCGACTTCACGTTCGTCCCCGATCAGTAGCGCGTGTGCTCTCCGAGTCGCTGCCGAACCGATGTTGTGCTGTCTGACAGGCTCATTTGCGGCGGACCGGCACGCCGTGGTAGGCGCGCTCGAGAGTGCGGGCGCTCTTGAAGCCGAATGATCGGGCCAGGGCCGCGAGATTGGTGTCTTCCGTGTCCTGATTCAGGATGGCCTCTATCTTTCCGCGCGCGAGCAGCACTTCCAGCAGGCGAAAGGACCCGATGTAAAACGCAGCGTCGGTCGGATGCAGTTCCTTGCGATGGAGGAGTTTTGGCAGGGAGCGTGGCGCGGTCTGTTGTGCGAACAGCCGCCGGAACTGCGTGTGACGACAGACAGGCTCGACCTGCAGGGCCACGCCCTCGCTCAGGGCCGCGGCCATCGGACGATAGCCGGTCAGGGCTCCGACCATGAGATGCGCCAGTTCGTGGGCCAGTGATGTTGACACGAGCAGCGGGTCCGTTTGCAAAGCATGGATGCTGTGCGCGTCGAGCACGTCGCCGCGACGGCGGATCAGGCTGATCGCCTGCACGTCGCCCTTCTGGCCGGTCGCCCGACGGAACGACGCGACGTCGGCATGGATATAGACGTCGCACGGAAGACTCCATGGAATGCGTTCGGGCGGACGTCCCAGAAAGGTCGCGATGCGATCGAAGTGAAACCGGAGTGCGGCAGCGACGCGTGCCGCCACCTCGCCATTGTGATGGTGGATGCGAAACCCGGGCGTTTCGAGGACCTGCCACGGCCCGCCGGCGGCCGTCTGCCAGATTCCCCGGCGACGGTCGCTGAGTTTCGCGTCGTAGAGGCCGCGAATCTTGTCGAGGGCGGCGCTTCGCCCACGCCGAATCAGATCAGGCTCCAACCCGACCACCGGTCGCCCCAGCACGCGGCCATACGCCTCCGCCGTACGCCGCAGATCGCCGAGGTCCTCGTAGGCCAGGCCGCGAACCATGGCCCTCAGCGTGGGGTGCGCCTGCCCGTCCGGGTCGGCCGCATGGACACGGCTCAGGATCAGTTTCCAGTAATCCGGCGGATAGCCGACGCGGTCGATGTCACGAGACAGGGCATGGACCAGCGACTGGAGCCAACGCGCGATGAGATCGTCGGGGACGTCGTGACCGGCCTGCTGCTCGATCCGTACGGCGGCGTCGTAACGATAAAACGCCTCGTGGAAGTTCTTGGTGAAGTAGTGGTCGTCGGCCGCCCCGATTGCCGCTCGCAGGTATGGCGCGGTCCACTGTTTCTTGCGTTCGGGCACGAGGGCCAGTGCCTGTCGATAGGCGCGAAACGCCGGCTCGAACCACTCGGCCGCCAGCCACCGGTCCGCTTGCTTCAGTCGCGCCGGCACGATGTCCTGGGCGCGGAGGATCGCCCGAATCAGGCGACCGACCTCGGGATGATCGGGGGCGACCTCACGAGCGGCGGCCAGGGCGCGATTGGCCGTCGCGAAGTCCTCGTTGAGCAGCATCCTTCGCGCGAGGGCGAGGTGAAGGGTGACAAACTCATTCCTGACGGATGGATCGTCGGGATGATCGGCGAGCGCGCGCTGGGCGACGAGCAGTCCGGCTTCGACGCGCCCGGCGGTGAATTGAGCCTTGACTTGCTCGCGCAGGATCGCTGCCGGACTGCCGGCGGGCGGGTCCCGGTCGTCCGCGACGGCCGTTGCCAGGCCCCCGGACGCGCCAAGCATCGCGATTGCCACCGGGCCGATGAGCCGCGAGTGGAGGGTGCGTATCTGAATGATTCGCCGTTCGAGCGCCCCTGCAACCTTGCTCATGCTATAATCCATTCATGTATTCCGGGCAGATCCACGGCATCTTTCGCTCGCTGTCCCGCGCCTGGCTCCTGAACGACGGAACCCATGCGGTTCGCGGTGTCATCGCGCCGGTGTCGGCCCATTCATTCTATTCATATTCCCGGAGATTATTCGATGCTACAGCTTGCCCTGCGCGTTTTTCTGGTCCTTTCCCTGATGGCCGTCATGATGACCTATGTCGAGGACCGGAGCCTCCTGCCGGAGTACAGTCCCTACCTCATCATCGGCGCTCTGGTTCTGGGCATCGCGGTGATCGCCATTGAGGCGTCGATTCCGCGCAAGTCTCTCCAGGCGTTGTCGGGGCTGTTCTTCGGCCTGATCGTCGGCCTCCTGATCAGCTACGGTCTGAACATCATCTTTGACTACGTCGTGCGGGTCTATGTGCCCCAGCAGAGCGGTCTGCCCGTCGTGGAGGCGTCCAAGCTGCTGTTCAACATCATCTGCTGCTATCTGTGTGTCAGCTTCGTCCTTCAGACGAAGGACGACGTGCGTTTCGTGATTCCCTACGTGGAGTTCGCCAGGCAGGTCAAGGGTCAGCGGCCGATCCTGCTCGATACGTCCGTCATCATCGACGGCCGCATCACCGCCATCTGCGACGCCGGGTTTCTGAATCACCCGCTCCTGATCCCGCGCTGCGTGCTCGACGAGCTTCAATTGGTTGCGGACTCGTCGGACAAGATGAAGCGCTCCCGCGGCCGGCGCGGTCTCGACGTGCTCAAGGAGCTTCAGGATAACGACAAGTTGGACGTTCAGATCACCGACGAGCCGGTGCCGCGTTCCGAAGCCGTCGAGGGCGTGGATCTGAAACTGCTGGTGCTGGCCAAGATACTGAACGGGCGGGTGGCCACCAACGATTACAATCTGAACAAGGTGGCGCAGGTGCGCGGTGTCGAAGTGCTCAACATCAATGACCTGGCCATTGCGGTCAAACCGGTGGCGCTGCCCGGGGAATCCATGACCGTCAAGATCATCCGGGCCGGAGAAGAACAGGGACAGGGCGTCGGATATCTTGACGACGGTACCATGGTCGTGGTGGAGCACGGCCGCGATCGCATCGGCGAGCGGGTCGACGTCATCGTGACCAGCAACCTGCAGACTTCGGCCGGGCGGATGATCTTCGGGCGCATCGACGGTGTGTCGCCTCACGCGAGCCGCCGTCGGCATCCGGCCCCTCAACAGCGCACATAGTCCGCATGTCTCACCGGGATGTGCGATGTGTGGTAACGATCTGTAGCGTCGGGGCTTGTCCTCGACGCCGCCGCGGACAGCACCTTGATCCGTCGCCCACAAGGGGCGACGCTACAGGATGTTCACGGCCCGTCTCGGCTTGCGGCGAGACATGCGGGATAGGCGGGCGGGCCGCGCCGGTGGACGCGTGTCGCCGGACCGAGCACCCAAGGGAAGCGAGATTCACCCACAATGGCAGACCTGTCACCCCACCAGAAACGCATTGTCGATCGCTACTATCAGCATCGCGATACGATCATGACGTCCCGGCTCGGCGAGCTGGTGACGGAACTGTATCTCGCCGAAACCGATCGCCAGCGCGACCGGCTCTGGACGCGGGCGGAGAAGGCCATGCGCAATCTCGAATGGAAGGACGCGATGGTGGCCCACATTCTCAACCAGCGCCGCCCCGAAATCCTGGCGGAACACCTCAACGACTGGATGAAGGGGCACCCGGCGGACTGAGCGACCGGAGCGGCACCCCGCCGCCGCGTGCCGATCAGGGCGTTGCGGGCTTCGCGATGCCGATGATGCCGATGCCGGCGCGCGCGCCGGCGCCCCCGGTCGGCTGCACGAACTTGTCCTCACCGGCGTGAATGATCACGGCGCGACCGAGGATCGGATTCTTGCCGCCGGCGATCGAGACGTGCGTGTCCACGCGCTCGTAGTGGGCCTCTCCGCCGACATCGGCCTTGAGATTGCCGAAGTCGCCGGCATGGCGGACGGCGTCGGTCGGCCGCCCGTGGGCCATTTTCTCAGGGTTGTAGTGGCCGCCGGCGCTCTTGCCGTCGGCGGCGGTTTCGTCACCGTACTGGTGGACGTGAAAGGCATGTCGGGTGTTCGGCTGCAGCCCCTCGATGTCGGCCACGATCCGAACGCCGCCCGACACCGCCTTGAACCGCACGATGCCGTGACACTGACTGCCCCGCGTCGGATGCACCACGGCGACTGCCTCCGTCACCGACTGTTGCGCACAGCCCACTGCCGTGACCGTCGCTATTGCAAACCCCAGGCAAACAATCTTTCGTCCGATGTCCATTGCAGTCCTCACTCTCACGTTGTTGTTCCGGCTCGCACACACGCGGCACGCCGGCGCCGTCCGCCGCGATGCCGTCTGATTTTCTCGTCGGTTCGGCCCGCCCGCCTCACGCCGGTGCCGGACGCGTGCCTGTTGACAGCCCCGCCGCACGATATTTGGACAGCGACAGGGTGAACGCGTCGCGGAGCTTGCGCGTCCGGGCATTGCTCCGGGGGCGCAGGCCGAAGCGTACCTCGTCACGCTCAAGCTGGGCTTGGGCCATGCGCTTCCAGCCCTTGTTCATGCCGTGGATGAACAGCGCCGAGGTCAGGCTGCGTGTCATCCGGAAGGTTCGCAGCGTCCGGAGCCAGACCCACGGCGTCGTGGCGGCGGCATAGCGAAGCTCGTAGATGACCTCGTCGAGCTTCTCGGACGACATGTTCCGAGGCGTGTACACCGTCTCGACAAATGTATAACGTTCCCAGTCTTCCGGGTAATTCGTCGCGAAGATGCGTCCTTCCGAGATGAACCGGTCGTACATCTTCGTGCCGGGCAGCGGCGTGAGGTTGGTGATCTGGATCGTGTCGATCCCGAGCTTGACCGCCTGCACCGCCGTTTCCGCCACCGCGTTTTCATCATCCTGGTCGGCTCCGATGATGAACGCCCCGAAGACGGGGATCCCCGCGCGGTGGAAGCCGCCCACCAGCTCCTTGTAGCGGTCGAGATTGTTGCGATTGATACCCTTGTGAAAATCCTTGAGGGACTCCGGGTTGAACGTCTCGAAGCCGATCAGCATGCCGCGGCAGCCCGCCCGATAGGCCAGTCGCAACCCTTCGGCATCCTCGCCCATGTTGATGGTGGTCTGGCTGAACCACAGCTTCTTGCGCCCGCGCTTGATGATTTGGCGCAGGAGCTGCTTGGCCCATTCGGCGTGCGCCGGGCCCACGCCGAAGAAGTTATCATCGACGACGAACACGAACCGTTTCAACGTCCGGTTCCATTCGTCCACGACGTCGTCGATATCGCGCCGGCGGATGGGAGCGCCGTTGAAGTTGGTCACGCTGCAATACTCACAGCCCACGGGGCAGCCGCGCGACGTCTGGATGCTCGAGACGTCGTAAGTCCCGTTAACCGGCTGGAGATGCTGCATGGCGCGGCCGACGCCGGGACGCTCGATCTCCGCCAGGCGACCTTGATAGCGTTTGCGAAGCCGACCGGCGGCGGCCTCCGCGATGATTCCGGGCCAGAGATCGTCACATTCGCCGACCGCGACGGCGTCGAAGTGATCCGCGGCTT
>CAYQDV010000098.1:0-11661 GCA_964416295.1 uncultured Planctomycetaceae bacterium | reverse complement strand
AGCGGAGCAGCGGAGCAGCGGAGCAGAGGGACGGCCGGAATGCCCCGGAAAGCGTTCCGGCCGAAACCCCCTCTCGGAAAAGAGGGGATATTCGGCCGGAAACCGCCCTTCCAGTCTCAACACCCCCACGGGGAGTCGAACCCCGGTCTCCAGGATGAGAACCTGATATCCTAGGCCACTAGACGATGGGGGCCGGATACGCCCGCCGCCGAAGCCGGTGGCGGACGAGACTCAAGAGAGACCACACACTATAAGCCATCGCCGCCGCGACTTCCAGACCCCTTTTTCCGCCGCCGGGATGCGGAGGGCGTAACATGTGCGGCAGGCCGCGCCACCCACAAGGTGTAGCGCTACTGGGCTGCGCGGTCCGCGCCGCGAGGTTTCGCGGAAGCCGTCCGAAAGCCGACAATCCGGCAATCCGGCGTCGATCGCATCGCGATCACGTTTCATACCGTATCCGCCCGTGCCGCGTCGATCGCGAAATGCGTTCATGCGCAAACAGCCCCGCGAGGACAAACTCGACGCACGACGCCCGCACGGCCGGGTCCGCGGACCGGTTGATCTCGAAGGCCTTCTCCCACGCCGGCGGCACGCGCTTGAGGCGCTCGGCATATTGTGAGGATGGCAGCATGTCGCCGACGTCGATCTTGACGCCCTTGCCGAACACATCGGTAATCGCATCGAAGCCCGATCGCTCGCAGTATTCGTCGAAGACCTGCCGTATGGCGGCGACGGCCACGGCCTCGAGCACCTGCTGCTCCTCCATCTGGTGGCTGCTCATCAGATCAAGCTCCAGCTTACCCATCGACGAGGCTGCCAGGTGGGCCAGATCGCTGATCCGCGGCACGGCCGGACGCTCGCCCAGCACGACCGCCCGCCGTCGCGCACTGGCGATCATCGTGCGATAGTTCGCGATGCTGAATCGCGCGCTGACGCCCGACTGGCGGTCCAGATAGTCACTCTTGCGGGCCTCGATCGTGATCTGCTCGCAAATCTCCTTCATGAACAGCGGGACGCGGACCGGGTAGGCCCCGTCCGACTCGACGGCGGCCTCCTGCTCCATGATGGCGATGCCCTGCTCGCGGTCGCGTGGATAGTGCGTGCGGATGATCGAACCGATGCGGTCCTTGAGTTGCGGGATCACCTTGCCGCTGCGATTGTACGTGGCCGGGTTCGCCGAAAACAGGATCAGCACGTCCAGGTCGAACCGGACCGGATACCCGCGGATCTGCACGTCCCGCTCCTCCAGGATGTTGAAGAGGCCGACCTGCACGAGTTCGTCCAGCTCCGGAAGTTCGTTCATGGCGAAGATGCCGCGGTTCATCCGGGGAACCAGACCGAAGTGCAGGGCGTCCTCCGCGCTGAGGCTCGTCCCCGCGGCCAGCTTGGCCGGGTCGATCTCGCCGATCAGGTCGGCGAACTTGGTGCCGGGCGCCAGGCGCTCGGCGTAGCGCTCCTCGCGCGGCCACCATGCGATGGGCGTAGCGTCGCCGTACTCCGCGACGAGCCGCCTGGCCTCCTGCGTGATGGGATGGAATGGATCGTCGTGGGCCTGACTGCCGGCGATGTACGGGATTTCGTCGTCAAGGAACTCGACCAGCCCTCGCATCAGGCGGCTCTTGGCCTGGCCTTTTTCGCCCATGAACAGCAGGTCGTGACCCGCCAGCACGGCGATGCAGATTTCCGGGATGACGGTGTCCTCGTACCCCACGATGCCGGAAAACGACGGCTCGCGATTCGCCAGCCGAGTCAGCAGGTTTGCGCGAATCTCCTGTTTGACCGACCGGCTCTTCCAGCCGGAGGCGCGGAGCTCGCCAAGAGACGCGGGTTTGATGGATGCGGAAGTCATCATGGATCGACATTCTAGTCGGCACGCGAACCGCCTGCACGGCGGGTCCGCCGGCGGTTCGGCTGTGAACTGGCCGACGCAACCCGATCGCGGTATCATGCGTCCGTGACGAATTGTTATGTCTCCGGCCGTCGTGAATCCGGGGCACGGCCGGCAGTGGATGGCCGGAGCGCTCTGAGTCGCCCTTGGCTCTTGCAGCGACATCCTGACGTATTCCGCGTGCACGCCGAGTGGACGGGCCGCAGACATCATCCCCCAAAACGCTTGGAAACAACAAACGATGCCCCATGACTACGACACACTGATCGACCGCGTTCGGGAAGTCGGCGCCCTCGCCTCCGTGGAGGAACTGCTCGGCTGGGACCAGGAAACCTACATGCCGGCCCATGGGCTGAAGGCCCGAGCCGAGCAACTCGCCGCCATGGCTCGCATCACCCACGAGCGCCAGACCAACCCCCAAATCGGTGAACTACTGAATCGCCTCGACGGCTCGATCACCGATCCGCAGCCGCTGGCCAACCTTCGTGAAATCCGCCGGGGGTACGACCGCGCGGTCAAGATCCCCGCCGACCTGGTCGCGCGGATCGCGCGGGCCTCATCCCTGGCCCGCGAGGCGTGGGCGTCCGCCCGCGAGGCGTCGGATTTTTCCCGGTTTGCCCCCAACCTGGAAGAACTCCTCGCGCTAAAACGCGAGGTCGCCGAGTTGCTGGGTTACGACGGCGAACCCTACGACGCCCTGCTCGACGAGTTCGAACCCGGAGAGCGCGCCGAGACGGTCGCCGCCGTCTTCGCGGCGCTGCGTAAACCCCTGTCGGATTTCGTCCGCCGACTGTCCGAGGCGAAGAAGAAGCCGGACGCCTCGATCATTCACCGTCGTTTCCCGCGCGACGCCCAGGCGGCCTTTGCGCGGAAGCTCTCCAAAGCGATCGGATTCGATTTCGACAGCGGTCGAATCGACGTCTCGACCCATCCCTTCTGCTCCGGCACGACGCCGGGCGACGTCCGGCTGACGACCCGCTACGACGAGACGTTCTTCTCGCCGGCCATCTTCGGCGTCCTCCACGAGACCGGCCACGGACTCTACGAACAGGGCTTCGACCCCGAACACCGCTTCACGCCGCTGGGTGCCGCCGTCTCCCTGGGCATCCACGAATCGCAGTCCCGCCTGTGGGAAAACATCGTCGGCCGCAGTCGGGCCTTTTGGGAAAAGCACTACCCGGATTGCCGGACCGCCTTCCCCGAAGCGCTCGGCGATGTGTCGCTCGACGATTTCGTGGGCGCGATCAATTCCGTACAACCGTCGATGATCCGCGTCGAGGCCGACGAAGTCACCTACAACCTACACATCATCCTCCGGTTCGAACTCGAACGCGACATGGTTTCCGGTTCACTGTCCGTCAAGGACATCCCCGAGGCATGGAACGCCAAGATGCAGGAGTTGCTCGGCATCACGCCGGCCAACGATGCCGAAGGATGCCTCCAGGATATCCACTGGTCGATGGGGGGCTTCGGCTACTTTCCCACCTACACCCTGGGCAACCTCTACGCCGCCCAGTTCTACGCCGCCGCCGAGCGCGACATACCCGACCTGACCGACCGCATCCGCCGCGGCGACTGCCGCACCCTCCTCGACTGGCTCCGCGCCAACATCCACCGCCACGGCCAGCGCTATCGCGCCGGCGAACTCGTCGAAAAGGTCACCGGCCGGCCCTTGTCGATCCAGCCGTTGATGGACTACCTCCGCGGCAAGTTCTCACCCGTTTACGGGCTGTAAGAAGGCTCGAGCAAGGCCGGGCTGATCGACCGGAATCGCTGCTCCGCATTATGTTACTATCCGCGCGTCGCGCGTGCCACGGCCGCGCTCGTGTGGCCGTGGCACCGGCCCCCGCGAACGAATCAGTTGAGCAGGGCCGTGACGAACAGTGCGATGTCCGCAGTGTTCGGCACGCCGTCTCCCGTGAAGTCGGCGGCGCAGGTCTGTTCGGGCGTCCACGGCCCGGCGGGGTTGAGGATGATCTCAACGAATGTCTGCACGTCGCTGCCGTTGACCAGCAGGTCGGCGTTGGCGTCGCCGGGGGTGAAGGTCAGCGCGCCGCAGTTGGTGGGGACGGCGTCGGTGCCCCAGATCTGGATGTCGTCCAGGTTCCATCCGTGCAACGTGACCGATCCGTCCGTCGGCCCCATGCCCCAGCGGATGAAGACGGTGGCCTGACCGTCTGCGACGGCGGAGATGTCGTAGGCCTGGAGTGACCATGACGTCTCATTGATCGCGGCGCCGGTGTGCTGCCAGACCGTGACCCAGTTCACGTTGTCATTGGACACTTGGATGCTGGCATGGTCAAAGGCCGCGTCGTCGACGCCCAGCCATCGGCGGAACTGGAGCTGTGCGCCGGAAATCGCCGAGGCGTCGATCGGCGTCGTCTTCAGATACGAGACAACCATGTTGTTCGGGTAGTTGCCGCCAAGGTTGTAGCCGTAGACGTTGACGCCCGAGAAACCGGCCGACGGATCACCGCTGAGACCCTGGGGCGAACCAAACTCCCAACTGCCCGGCAGACTGAACCCGATCCAGTTCGGGTCGGTGTCATCGACGAGGAACTCGTGGATCGGACGCGGGCCACCGACGGAAATCGACACCGTGGCGACGTTGGACGGGCCGCCGTCCGGCGGGGTGCCGCCGTCATCGGACTGGAATTGGAGCGTGTCGAAGCCCGTGAAGCCGCCCGCGGGTGAGTAGGTCACCTGGTTGCCGCCGCCGAAGAGGCTGTAGGGCAGCTCGGCGGGAAGGATGACATGGGCGTCCCCAGCGTCCGTCAACGGCTGGGCCGGCAGCGCGGTGATGATCGTGTTGAGCAGCCCGGGCGGGTTCGGGGCGCCGTCATCGACGGCCGCCAGCGTGATCGTCAGTGGCGTGTCGACGGGCGTAAAGGTATTGGCGTCATACGCGATGGGCGGCAGCGTGACACAGGTCGCGGCCAGCGACAGGTCGGTTTCGAGGAAATCGGGAGACAGGCCGTTGCCCTCCGAGAGGCCGGAGAGGCCGTCGGTCGCGGCGATGGCCATATAGCTGATGCGGACGTCGCCGTTGAAATACAACTCGACCTGAAACGTGTTCTGGTTTGTGGTACTGAACTCGGGGACGTTCTGATAGGTCACCACCGCGCGGTCGGCGAACTGCTGCCAGCTCACGGTGCCGCCGGCCGAGGGGTTCAGGTCGTCAAAGAGGGCCGAGATCCGCGGCAGGGCGAAGTGGTCGGTCAGCGTTTCGGTCCAGTCCGAGTCGCCGATTCCAAACGTGATGTAGCCGTTGCTGCCCACAAAAAAGCTGCTGTAGGTCGTCCCATAGAAGGACACGGTCGCGCCGCCGGCCAGCGAGATCGACTGGGAAGAGTCATCCGTCAGGCTGATGGTTGTGCCGCCCGTCGGATCCGTCGGGAGGGCCGTGATCGGCTCGGTGCAGGCGCTGTAGAAATCGATCGTGCCGTTGGGCGAGAACAGGGTCGTCAGGTTGTCGAGATCGTTGTCCTGAGCGGCAAACTCCTCGGTGAAGAAGTCCGGCACCTGCGGTGTGACGAACGTATAGCACATGCCACCGTTGTCATCGAACACCGGATTGCCGGCCGCGTCGGCGGCCTGAACCGTGAAGAAATAGGTGGTGTCATCCGTCAGGTTGGTCAGGTTGAACGTATGGACCGTATCGAAGCCGCTCTCGGGAACCATGTTCGGTGTGGCGGCGCATCCAAGGCCGAAGTTCACGACCGCGTTGGCCGGCTCGTCCGTGTTGAACGTGATGGTGGCGTCACGCGGGCCGGTGACGGTCGTCTGAACAGCGGAAACCACCGGCGAGGTGCAATCCACCGTGGCTGTCGCCGTGACCGTGACGTTGAGGCCGCCTTGGCCGTCGTCCGCATCGATATAGGTCGTCGTGACCACGTCGCCCTCGGCGATGAGCAGAACGCCCGGGGCGTCGGTCATGCTCAAGGGGATCGTCCCTTGGAATGCGGCGGTTTCAGCAGCCGTCTCGGTCAGGACCACCGATTCACCCGTGGGTTCGGAAGTCGAGGCAATCGTGACCGTCACGGTATCGATCACGGTGTTGCTTGTGTTCAAGTCACAGTCAACAACCTGCAAGGTCGCCGTGCTGCTGCACGCATATTGCGACCGGTCCAGCGACGCAACGCCGGCGGGGGCGCACGCCACGAGCATCGGCGACACGGTCAGAGAAAACGGCTGCGGCCCTTGCGGCACATTGAACCCGACGACGTCGATCCGATAGACGCCCGGCTGCGGGAGGTCGATCACCACTTGCTCAATGTTGTTGACGTGGTCCGGCTGCGTCCGAACGGCGTTCAAAGCGGGGTTGTTCGGATCAAGCGTCCAAGGAAAAGATTGGACGTTGGAGGCGTCGAAGACCTGGAGATCGAGGTCGTTCACCAGCGACGGAATCACATCTGGCGTACCAGGCACGTCGTCCCAGGCCAGGGTGACCTTCAACTGCGGGTCGCCCGCATTGACCACGGCGAGGACCGTGAAAGTGCCACCCTGATCCACGATATCTTCGATGAAGTTGCCCGCCCGCATCAGCTCGACCGCCGGCTGGATTCGCACGGAACCGTAGCCGGACTGGTAATCCGGACCGGGGTTCACAATGTCCACCGCTGTGTGGGCGAGCACGGCCTTGAGGGTCGAGTTTCGGAAGTCGGGCATAGCGGGATAGTTCGCGCGGTAGTCCTGGAGCAGGAGAGCGCCGAGGCCGCACACCGTCGGTGAGGCCATCGACGTGCCGCACATCACAGTGTAGCCGCCACCGCTGGAGGTCGACGTGACACCGCCGTCGGCATTGGCCTGGCAACCGGGGCCGGACAGGTCCGGCTTGAGACGGCCGTCGTCACACGGTCCCCAACTCGTGAAACTCGTCACGGAGTCGTCATTCGAGTTCAACGCCCCTACGGTGATATGGTTCTTGCCGCAGGCGGGCGGCGCGGTGGTGTGGTACGTTGCCCCGCAGGCCGCCCCTCCCTGCCGCTCATTTCCGTTGGCCCAGACGATACGGAAGGGAGCGCCCAGGCTGCCCTTGACGATCGAGTCGATCAGGTTGGCGGTCACCCCGTAGTTGCCTTCCCAGGAGCACGGAAAGCCGTTGGGGGCGGTGTTTGTGCCGATCGAGTTGTTCGCGATGTCGGCGCCGTGGACGTTGATGGCGTCGTTGTAATCGACTTCGAGATCGCCGGGATCGGTGTAAAGGAAGCCCTGATGCAGGCCGCCGGCCTGCTCGAATCCGTAGGCCTCGATTAACACGGCGGGGGCCATCCCGCGAAACGTGCCGCCGCTGGCGGCCCCGCTGCCGCCCACCGTGCCGGCCACGTGCGTCGAATGATTCACCAGTCCGGACGTGTCCCGGGCCGTCAGGCGGCCGCCGAAATCCTGGTGCGACGCCAGCCCGAACCCGGCGTCATAAACCATCACCGTCACGCCCGTTCCATCCAATCCGAACGGGGGGGCCTGAACGACCTCGGCTCCGGTTCGGAGACGGTTGTCATCATTCAAGGTGCTGAATTTGGGCAGCGGCGGCTCGATCCACTGCACGGCATCTTCGTCGGCCAGCGGGCCGACGGCGGACAGCGGCAGCTCAATGACCAGTCCGTTAATCGTTTCGAGCTTCGACCGCAGCACGGCCCCGTGGTTGTGGCAAATCCGCACGCCGTCCGGGTCCAGCCGGATGTCAGGATGGAACAGAATGTAGACTGCGATGATCGAATCCGTGTTGCCGCCCGCCTGCTTCTCGGGCGGCGTGACGACCGACCACGCCGGAATGTCACTGTTGGCAAGGTCTTCGTGCAGTTTCCACACGCGTTGAATCGGTTCGACGCGGGAAAACGACGGAGCAGCGGCCAACGCGGCAGTGTCCAGACGCTCCGCCGAGAGCTTCGCGAAGAAGGCGTGGTCGCCGAGATAGTTCAACAGTTGAAGCCCGGCCGCCTCCAGTTGCGCCCGCTCATCGCGCGCGAGCGGTCCGTCGAACTGCACGACGACGTGATCGGCGGACTGTCGCGCGGCCAGCGCACTCAGGGCATTCTCGAGCTCGGCGCCGGCCTTCCGGGGCAGGACGCTCGGACCCGATCGCCAGCGAATCTCGCCTTGGGCATTCTGAACCGCCAACGTTGACAACAAGGCACACGCGCACACGCGAATGGATAATCTTGCGAACATCAACCTCGATCTCCTGTTCTGATACTGGTTTTCGGGTGAACGAGACCCGTCTTCCTCCGCGAACCCTCCGCGTCTTCGCAGCACGACGAACTGCGTCCGGGCATCCCTACCCACCGCCGAAAACCGGATTCGGGTGTGACTCCCACTCCCTGCACTCCAAATCGCGATTGTACCGATTTTGGGACGCCTTGACAAGGCCGTTATCGAGCAGGACGAGCGCTGGATACCGGCGTGCGCGAGGTCAAGACTGGAGATTGTGCCGAAAATGTCCGTTTCAGCCGCGTTTCGCCTGCCACGCCGCCAGGTCGGCCAAGTCGGCGGCAAGGGTGTGGTATTCGTCGAAGGTGAGGCTTTGTTGGCCATCGGAGAGGGCCTTGTCGGGGTCGGGATGGACCTCGACCATCACGGCATCGGCACCGGCCAGAACGGCAGCTTTGGCCAGAGGCGGCACGGCCCACGCCACGCCGACGCCATGAGACGGATCGGCAACGACCGGCAAGTGGGTGTGGTGCTTGATCATGACCACGGCCGAGAGGTCGAAGGTGTTGCGAGTCATCTTCTCAAATGTGCGGATGCCGCGCTCGCAGAGGATCACGTCGTAATTGCCCAGAGCCAGCAGGTACTCCGCCGCCATGAACAGTTCCTCGATGGTCGCGCTCATGCCGCGCTTGAGCAAAACCGGCATGCGCAGCCGGCCGACGGCCTCGAGCAGCGAGAAGTTCTGCATGTTACGGGCGCCGACCTGAAGGACATCAGCCGCTTGGGCCACGGCCGGAAGCGTCTCCGTGTCCTTGACCTCCGTCACGATACGAAGATCGAACTCCCGCCCGACCTCCTGCAACAGCCGCAGACCCTCTTCTTTCAAGCCCTGAAACGAATAGGGAGAGGTCCGCGGCTTGAACGCACCGCCGCGAAAGAACTTCGCCCCGCTGCCGGCCACGGCCTCGGCGGTCCGGAAGACCTGCTCGCGGTTCTCGACCGCGCAGGGTCCGGCGATCAGCTTCAGTGAACCGTCGCCGATCCGCTCGCCGCGGACCTCGACGGTGGTACGCTCCGGCTTGACCTCGCGGCTGACGAGTTTGTAGGGCTTGGAGACCGGCACGCACTCCGCCACACCATCGAGGTGACCGAAGGCCTCGGCCGGAACGGCCCCTTCGTTTCCGGTGATGCCGATGGCGACACGGATCGACCCCGGAATCTCGTGTGGCTCGTAGCCCAACTCGCGGATCCGCGTGCACGCCGCGTCGATTTGCTGCGGGCTTGCGCCGGATTTCATGACGATCAGCATGGGTTTCCTCGGGTCAATCCTCCGACCACTTCTTGGCCAGCTTCGCACATCGCTCCGGTCGGTGAGCATGATACCGCAGCGCGCGCGTCCTGTCTCAGAGCATGTGTGAAAAGCCTTTTCAGAGCCATCCTTGACACGTCGTATCAAGGATGAGAAAGCGGGCCGCGATTGGCCACGATTCCCGCTCGCTCACGGTCGCGGCTCTGACCATGTCGCGGCTGTGATCGGAGAGATCCTTTATCAGGGCGCTCGCTGCCGGATCGTGCGAGAGTATGCCTCCAGGTGATCGCACAGAGCCTTCTCGGCGGTTCGATCCAACCCGTGGGCATCGAGTTCTCGCAATGCCCGGTCCAGCGACCAGCCGCCGTATTTCATACGATAGGCGGCGAGCACGGCGTTTGACCTTTGTTTTCCCGCAACGCAGTGGAAAAAGATCGGCCAGCGGCTCTGATCAGCCAGCACGGCGGCGGCGCGATCGAGCGCCTCGAACTCGGCGCAGCCGTTGCCCGGCATGGAGACGCGCACGACCTCCACGCCATGCCGCGCGGCGGCGGCGGCCTCTTCGCGTTCGCGGTGGTCCTGCGTGACGGTCGTCAGATTCAAGATCGTCCGAATCTTGAAATCGTCCGCCAGATGATCGACCTGCGCCCTCGTGGGGTAGCCCCCCCGATACAGCCCGCTCGGGACGACCTCGGCGAATCTCGACGGATATCGCAACACGCCGGAGACGACGGCGGTCATGGCCGGCGGAGCCACCAGAAGCACGATCAGAAGAAGCGTCCGTCGCATCGCGCTGCGGCACCCCAAACACGGGCGGCGATCAGGAAACCTGCGTCGTCGGTGTCCCGGCCTCCGCCGGCGCGTCCACGCCGTTCATGTAGTCAATCATCTGCCGGAACCGTCCGTGCGAACGGCGGTCGAACCGAAGGACCAACCGCGGCTTATCGGGGAACTCATCCGCCTCTTCGGGCAGTGCGGCGGATTCCTCAATGGTCCCTGACTCGATGATGTCGGAGAACTCGTTCCGGACGTAGGCCAGGGCGCCGTCCGGCAGGGGGGTGTTCAGCCGGATGACGAGGTTGTCCCGAACGTATCGATAGGAGTGGAACCGCCGGTAGAAGCGGAGGATTTCACGGACGGCAACCTCGACGTTGTCGGTTACCGTGAACAGGTGCATGTCCTGTTCGCTGATCATGCCCTTCCGGAGTAACTCGCCGACGACGTAGGTCCGCCAGTGTTGCCAGTAGGTGCCGCCGGGAGCGTCGATCAGGACGATCGGCACGAGTGCGGCCTTGCCGGTCTGGACGAGCGTCATGACCTCGAATCCCTCGTCCTGGGTGCCGAAGCCGCCGGGAAACAGAACCACCGCCGAGGCCTCTTTCACGAACACGAGCTTGCGTGTGAAGAAGTACTTGAAGTTGACCAGCTTCGGGTCGTCCTGAATGATCGTGTTGGTTTTCTGTTCGAACGGCAGGCGAATCGCAACGCCGAAACTCGCCTCGCGTCCCGCCCCGCCGTGGCCCGCCTTCATGATGCCGTCACCGGCGCCGGTGATGACCATCCAGTTGGACTCCCGCATCCGCTGCGCGAATTCCACGGCCTGAAGATACTCCGGGTGATCCTCCGGCGTTCGGCTCGATCCGAAAATAGACACCTTTCGAACCTGTTCATAGGGAGCAAATACCTTGAACGCGTAACGAAACTCTTGTAAGGCCCGGTCGACGAGCTTGACCTCGCCGCGACCGGTACCATCGCGCGACAGGCGACAAATGGTCTTGATCATGCTGGCGTAGAGGTCGCCGTCGCCGTTGGGCGCGAACTGCTTCACGAATCCTGCGATGGCGCCGTCACGCGCGGCACGCTGTTCATCCGTCAATGGTGCTGATTCCTTCTTCAAATGCCTGGTTCCTTCATCATCCAGCGGCCGGGGCGTGTCCCGCGTCAGGGGGAGAACCCTCGGCCAGGTCTTCGATCCGCCGCATTCTATCCGGGAGATCGCTCAACGCTCGTTCCGGAACACGGCTTGCGACACGCGCCACGGGGATTAACCCGTGCCCGGAAGCGTCTACTATAGCTGATGGTACGCAAAATGTCTGCCGCGATGACCGGCCGGTCGCCGGGGACGCCGTTTGCGTCCGATACGTCGACGCCCTGCCGCATTGGCCCCGCGTAACGGCACGCCAAGAATGACGAAAAAAATGAAGCAAAAACGCTCGCGGGCGTGTCGAGAATCCGTTCTCGACACCTCTTCGGAGAGGAATCTCATCCTTTCCGGCATCCGGCGAGCCGGGTCTGCCGCGGGAAAAAGACATGG
>CAYQDV010000097.1:10220-11741 GCA_964416295.1 uncultured Planctomycetaceae bacterium | reverse complement strand
CGCTCGATCTCGATCTGCATGATCCGGCGGCGCAATTCGTCCAGCTCCGACGGCATCGAGTCGTTCTCGATCCGCAACCGCGACGCCGCCTCGTCGATCAGGTCGATCGCCTTGTCCGGCAGGTGCCGATCCGTGATGTAGCGGTGCGAAAGCGTCGCCGCCGTCACGAGGGCCGCATCCTGAATCCGCACGCCATGATGCGCGTCGTAACGCGGCTTCAGGCCCCGCAGGATGGCGATCGTGTCCTCCACCGTCGGCTCGCCCACATAGACGGTCTGAAAACGCCGCTCGAGGGCCTTGTCCTTTTCGATGTTCTGTCGATATTCATCCAGCGTGGTCGCCCCGATACACCGCAGCTCTCCCCGGGCCAGGGCCGGCTTCAACAGATTGCCCGCGTCCATCGCGCCCTCGGCCTTGCCCGCACCGACCACCGTGTGCAGCTCGTCGATGAACAAAATCACCTGTCCGGCCGACTCGGTCACCTCGCGGACAACGGCCTTCAGCCGCTCCTCAAACTCGCCGCGAAACTTCGCCCCCGCCACGAGCGCCCCCATGTCCAGCGCCACCACCCGCTTGTCCTTCAGGGCCTCCGGCACATCCCCCGCCAGGATCCGCAGCGCCAGACCCTCGACGATCGCCGTCTTGCCGACGCCCGGCTCGCCGATCAGCACCGGGTTGTTCTTGGTCCGCCGCGCCAGCACCTGCATGACCCGCCGAATCTCCTCATCACGGCCGATCACCGGATCGAGTTTGCCTTGTCGGGCCATCGCCACCAGGTCGCGACCGTACCGCTCCAGGGACTGATAGGTGTCCTCGGGATTCTGAGAGGTCACGCTGGCGTTGCCACGCACGTCTTTGAGCGCCGCCAGGATCGCATCCTTGCCCGCCCCGCTGACCGTCAGAATCTCCTTCGCCTCACTCGCCACGTCTGCCAGGGCGATCAACAGGTGCTCGGTCGAGAGGTAGCGGTCCTTCATCCGCTCCGCTTCGGCGTCCGCCTTCCGCAGAACCTCGGTCAGCGCCCGGCTCGGCGTCAGGGTCGCCCCCGACACCTTCGGCAGCCGTCCGAGTTCCGATTCGCAGATGCTCCGGATCTGATCGAGCCGCGCCCCGGCCTTGTGCAGGATCGGCACGACAATCCCACCGGCGTCTCCATTCTCGTCGCCGCGCTCCGACCGGACGAGCGCCGCCAGAACATGGACGGGTGTCAATTCCGCGTGGCCCAGCGACTGGGCCGCCCGCTCCGCCTGCTGCATCGCCTCGACAGCCTTGATAGTGAAACGATCGGTCTGCATGGACCTGGCTCCCCTTTCCGGCGAGCCGCACCGCCCACCATCCCACCCCTATGCACGCCTCATGCCACGCCGCACCAGAAACACCGTAACTATGGCCATTTCAACGGGTTACAAACAAGAGACGATGTCGCTTTCTGCCAGTCTGGCAGCCGAAACTGGCAGCCCGACATGGCCGCGCGTGCCACGGCCACGCTCGCGTGGCCGTGCATCGAGCCGGTAGTGCGCC
>CAYQDV010000097.1:6190-10120 GCA_964416295.1 uncultured Planctomycetaceae bacterium | reverse complement strand
CGTGCTGGACCGAGAATCCCTTCTCGGTCCCAACCGAATGGGAATCCTTTCCCATGTCGCGATCCAGCGAGCGTGGCCCCTGCTCCGGGTCGCCGCTAGACTCGCTCTCCTTCGCGGCCGCTCGGAGGCCGTACTTGTGCTTAAGGTGTTGAGGTCCAACACCGCCGCTCATGGATCTGATCCGAGCCCCGAGCGCAAGCGAGTGGGTCGGCATGCCACCCGTCGCCGGCGCTCCGGGCTCTGACAGACGCGCCAGGCACGCCAAACACACACGGAGGACCGCAATGCCCCTGGCCGACAAACCACTCGGCGACCACGAGTTTCCATCGGATGACGATCTGCTCGATGATGGCGACGAGCCGGCCGAAATGGTCTGTCCGCACTGCGGCGAGCCGGTGATCGAGGACACGCCGAAGTGCCCGCACTGTGGCGACTGGATCACGCCCCAAGACCCGTCTTCCGCAGGATGGCGGCGAACGGTGTTCGTGGCCGTCGTGATCCTGATGCTGCTGTCTTTGCTGATCTGGCTGTTCTGAGCGTCTCGGCCGGTCGCTCCCGAAATCCGCGTCGCCGGCGAAACGCGGCCCGCCGGCACGAATTCGGCATCGACGCCCACCGTCAGGTGGCCAATACGGATCATCCCGGCTGCATTCGGCCGGCCACGCCGGCCACCGGCGGCCGATGTTTCCCTTTCCGCCACCGTGACGCCTGTGTCCGCCGGCGTGGTGGGCGACGCGATGCATGAGCGACCGCTCTGCCCGTCAACTGGGTGCCCGGTCGCGCCTCATTGGGTGGGGAGCATCGGCGTCTCGCCGGTGTATCTCCTATGAAAACGCAGGGGGAGTCCACACCTCCCGCCCATCCTCAACCACGCCCGTGCAACAGGGTAGACTGGAGTTTTCCACCAGATGGCGTTAGAATAAAAGCAGTCGGGGGGCTGTCGCGCGTGCGGCACGGTATGCGTCACGCCTGGGTGGATTGGGAGTTCCAAAATGATGTCGATGTTTCGCCACACGCTTCGGTTCTGTCTGTTCGTAGCTTTGTTTGCCCCGGCCGCACTCGCCGCCGAGCCGAAGCCGCCGGAGACTCAGGCCGTCAAGGGTCAACAGATCGACCCCGCTCGGTTCGGTCCCGGGGTCGTGGAAGGGATGGACGCCGTCCACGCAAGGCAGGCCGCGCTCGCAAACCAACCACCGGTCAACCCGAAGGCCCGCAACGGACGCCCCGGTATCTGGGTCGTCCCGTCTCGGCGCGCGACCTATCACCCCCACTCCGGGCAGCTCAACGTCGTGAACAAGTGGGGCGACACGCGAATGGGCATCGGATTCCACAAGGCCGTCGATGTGAAGGGAGCCTATTTCGCCGGTCAAGGCGGCGGGCCGGGCGTGTGGACCGGCGGCGTTCGCGCGATCGGATATCGAGCGGGCCATGAGGTGAGCGTGACCGACTGGTTCACCGACATCGGCGACAGGCCACGCTGGTTCGCCATGAATCTCACCGGCGTGGACCGGATCGTCATTGAGGCCCGGCCCGTGTTCAACGGTGCCGGCTGGTACGGCATGGACGACCTGACCTTCGCCGCCGCATCGCCCAACGGCGGCGTGAAGACCCGCGTCCTTGACTTCGAGGACTGCCACTTTCGCCAGAAACTGACCGGATCCGCGTACGCCGGACTCACGTGGGAATCGGGCACGGGCGAGTTCAACACCCGCGACGCCCTGCCGCCGCCCGTCTCACTGCCCGACCCCCAACCCGGCGAACCCGGGCCACCGCCGCCGCCGCCCCCAGCGCCGCGGGGAGCCGTTCCACCACCGGCCGTGGGCCTCGATTGGGATGCGGTGCGGCGGGGCGACTCGGGCCAGAACGCGTTTCCGCCGGACACCTGCGGCGCCATCGGGCCGAATCACTTCGTCGAGGTGGTCAACCGCGTCTTCGCCGTCTACGACAAAACAAACGGGAGTCTCGTCAACGAATCGTCTCTCGGCGCATTCCTGCCCGGCTCCAACGGCGACCCGCGGGTCCTGTTCGATCAGCACAGCGGTCGATGGGTCATCGTGGTATCAGATTTCAATACGCGGGTCTTCCTCGCCGTCTCCACCACCAATGACCCCACCGGCACCTGGTTCAAAACGTCTTTCGTGGTCTCGACCGGATCGGATTCGGGATGTTTCCCCGACTATCCGACGCTCGGCGCCGATGCCAACGGCTTTTATGTGAGCAGCTTCATGGTGGGCTGCGGCATGTCAATCTTCGCAATCGACAAGGCGCCGCTGATCGCGCCGTCGCCGAGCCTCGGCACCGTAACCGCCTTCCGGGGTCTCCCGATCGAAGGCGCCATCCAGCCGGTCCACACATGGGGAACGACCCCCGGCGAGTATTTCATCTCGCGGTGGAACTCGTCCTCCCTGCGCATCCGCCGAGTCGATCCGCCGTTGACGAATCCGACGCTGCTGGACCTCGGCCTCCTGACGGTGCCGGGCCATGGCTTTCCGCCGGATGCTCCGGCGATGGGCAGCAATACGCTGCTCGACACGGTCGATCATCGGCTGATGAACGCCGTCTTTCGCAACGGCTCCATCTGGGCGGCCCATGCGATCGGACTCGCCGGCCGGGCGGCCTGCCGGTGGTATGAGGTCGACCCGGTGACAGTGAGCCTCATACAGTCCGGCACCATCAGCGATCCGTCGCTGTACTACTTCTTTCCATCGATCACCGTCGATATCGCGGGCAATGTCGTGATGGGCTTCTCGGGAAGCGATGCCAATCAGTTCGCCGCCGCCTACTTTGCCGGACGCCGCGCGATCGACCCGCCCGGAACGATGTCTGCGCCCGTCCTGCTGCGGGCCGGCGACGCCCCACAGAACAACATCGACTCGTTCGGCCGAAATCGCTGGGGAGACTACAGCCTCACCTCGATGGATCCCTCGAATGAACTGACCTTCTGGACCATTCAGGAATACGCCGACGCGACCAACATCTGGGGAACCCACGTCGGCAAGATCATCTACGGCGACACCACACCCCCCAGCCCCGCGCCGACCTTCATCCTGCCGCTGACGATCACCGACACGTCCATCTCCATGACGAGCACCACGGCGTCCGACGTCGACAGCCCGCCGGTCGAATACTTCTTCCAGAGCAACGGCGTCCTGGGCGCCAACGACAGCGGCTGGCAGTTGACCACGGCCTACACCGATACGGGATTGCAGCCGAACACGGGGTATCTCTATTGGGTCAAGGCGCGGGACGGTGCCCCGCTGTTGAACGAAACGCCCCTGTCCTTTCCCGCAATCACCCGCACGCTCGCCGCGGTCCCCGGCGCACCCCTGCTGAGCAACCCGACAGACGCAACGCTCGACCTCGACACCGACCCCGGCGCCAATGCAGCGTTCACCGAACTGGCCATCCAGTGCACGGCGACCAACCCGTTCGATGCAACGTGGGACGGACAGTTTGTTGCCGCTGCGGGCACGCCATCCGCAACGGCGGTCTGGCAGACCGACCCGACATGGGGCACGACCACCGTCCAGGCGTTGCAGCCGCAGACGACCTACACCTTCCAGGTCAAAGCCCGCAACTTCGACGGCGTCGAGACGGCCCTGGGCCTCGCCGCAAGCATCGACACGCTGCCGGCGCCAGTCACCTGCTCACTGCAGGGCGATGTCAATCAGGACGGGGTCGTCAACGGTTCGGACATCGGCGGCTACGTTCGCGCGAAGCTCGGCCAGACGCCCGCCCCCGGCGAGGAGCCGACGTGCGCCGACTTCGGAACCGGCGACCTCAACATGGACACGTCGCTGTTTGTCAATCTCCTCCTCGGATAGCCGCGGCGCGACGTGTGACTCCGAGCCATAAGGTATCGCGCAGGAATGACATGAACGATGAGATGGCCCGGTTGGCCCGTTGACCTTGCCGTTTGGCGGGCCTGCA
>CAYQDV010000097.1:0-6090 GCA_964416295.1 uncultured Planctomycetaceae bacterium | reverse complement strand
GCCGCACCGCGACAACGAATGTATCAATGCAACCGCTGTATCAATGCAACCGCTGTATCAATGCAACCGCTGAATCAGAGCAACCGCTGAATCAGAGCAACCGCATTCATGCGGTCACCGCGTAAAGGGTGTCAGGAAGAATTATCTTGCACCGTGACCGGCGGGTGGCATGTCCATCCGCGCACCGGTGGACATGCAGAATACCGGGCGGTCCCCCCACGCCACGGGAGGACGCCGCGGTGACGAGAACAGCATGACCGATCTCAACGGCACGGACCGCTTCCTCCAGCCCACCATACACAATAGTGGATGCTTCACATCCTGTAGATACGGTTTGGACGATCTTGCCGACGGGCCACGAGTTCGCCCCTGACGCCGCCGCCAGCGGCCGGTTCCTGCGTTCTCGCCTCGTCCTTTTTTCGCCATTTCCAGTAGAGACCGTCACCACGTCGCCAGACTCCGCCGCGAGTCGCCCGTATCCGCGCATCCCGGATCGACGAACCGCGTTATGATCCCGGTCGGCCGCGACGCGCGCCGCGCCCCAGAAGGGGGCCGGCGGGGCGATTCGCCCCAAGGAGGACCAAGCCGCATGACACAGGGCCGTGACATCACGCCGTTCGTCCATCTGCACTGCCACACCCACTACAGCCTGCTGGACGGCGCCAACCGCATCGATGAGCTGGTGCAGACAGCCAAACAGATGGGCATGCCAGCCATCGCAATCACCGACCACGGCAATATGTTCGGCGCGGTCGAGTTCTATCGCGCGGCCCTTGCCGCCGGCATCAAGCCGATCATCGGCATGGAGGCCTACATCGCCCCCGGAAACCGCCGCAGCCGCGACGCCCGCGGCATGAAGGAGGCCAGCTATCATCTGCTCCTTCTGGCGATGGACCAGACGGGCTATCACAACCTCCTCAAGCTGACGTCGATCGCTTACCTCGAAGGCTTCTACTACCGCCCGCGCATCGACCGCGAGGTCCTTGCCGCACACCACGACGGCCTCATCTGCACCAGCACCTGCCTCGGCGCGGAAATCCCGCAGGCCCTGATCAAGAACGATCGGGCCGCCGCCGAGGACGCAGCATCGTGGTATCTGTCGGTCTTCGGCGATCAGCGATTCTTCATCGAGCTGCAGGACCACGGCATCGATGAACAGGCCATGATCAATCCCGAGCTGGTGGACATCGCCCGGCGCAAGGGCGTCGGCCTCGTCGCCACGAACGACGTCCACTACCTCACCCACGACCACGTCGAGGCCCACGACGTCCTCTGCTGCATCGCCACGCGCGCACGCCGCACCGACGAAGACCGCTTTCGATTTCCCAGCGACCAGTTCTACCTCAAGACGCCGGCGGAGATGGCCGTCCTGTTCGCGGATCACACCGAGGCGATCGACAACACGGTCGCCATCGCCGCCAGGTGCAACGTCGAACTCGACCTCAACACCCGACACACCCCCGTCTTTCATCCGCCCGGCGGCGCCACCGCCGCCGACTACCTGCGCGAACAGGTCTACCGGGGGGCAGCCGAACGCTACGAAGCGGTCACCGACGAAATCCGCGAGCGGATCGATTACGAACTCGAGGTGATCGGAAGCCGCGGGTTTTCCAGCTATTTCCTCATCTGCTGGGACTTCGTCCACCACGCCCGCAGCCGCGGCATCCCCTGCGGCGCCCGGGGCAGCGGCTGCTCCTCCGTCGTCGCCTACTGCCTCCATCTCTCACAGCCGGACCCGCTTCGATACGGCCTCTACTTCGAACGCTTCATGGACCCCGACCGCGACGAACTGCCCGACATCGATATTGACATATGTCAGGACGGACGCGACGAAGTCATCCGCTACGTCCGCGACAAGTACGGCCACGTCGCCCAGATCATCACCTTTACCGCCCTCAAGGCGCGGGCCGCCATCCGCGACGTCTGCCGCGTGCAGGGCGTCCCGCTCGCCCGGGCCGACCAGGTCGCCAAGCTCGTTCCGGACGAGCTTAAAATGACCCTCGACCGTGCCCTGGCCCAGGAGCCGGAGCTGAAACGCCTCTACGACGAAGACGACGAGATCCGCGCGGTCATCGACATCAGTCGCAAAATCGAGGGACTGGCCCGCAACGCCAGCGTCCACGCGGCGGGCGTCGTCATCGCCGACCGCCCGCTCGACGAACTCCTCCCGCTCTACAAGCCCGCGAACTCCGACCAGGTCATGACCCAGTTCGAGGGAACCACCGTCGAACGCGTCGGCCTGCTGAAGATGGACTTCCTCGGCCTCCGGACGCTCAGCGTCGTCGCGCGGGCCTGCGAACTCATCAAACGCCACCACGGCCGGGACGTCGATCTCGATCACCTCGACCTCGCCGACCCGAAGGTGTATCGCCTCTTCGAGACCGGCCAGACCGCCGGCGTCTTCCAGTTCGAATCCGGCGGCATGCGCGACGTCCTGATGAAGATGCGCCCCAACCGCATCGAGGACCTCATCGCCGCCAACGCCCTCTACCGCCCCGGACCGATGGTCAACATCGACGCCTACATCACCCGAAAGCACGGCGAACCGTGGAAGACGCCCCACGCCATCATGGACGACGTGCTCGCCGAAACCTACGGCATCATCGTCTACCAGGAGCAGGTCGCCCGACTCGTCAATCAACTCGGCGGGATCGAACGCAAACGCGCCTTCCGGCTCGCCAAGGCAATCAGCAAGAAAAAAACAGAGATGATCGAGGCGGAGCGCGAGCCCTTCATCGAGGGGGCCATCCGCAACGGACTGAACAAGGCCACCGCCGAAGAGATCTTCAACCAGATTCCGCCATTCGGGGCCTACGCCTTCAACAAGGCCCATTCCACCGGCTACGCCCTCGTGGCGTTTCAGACCGCCTACCTGAAAGCCCATTATCCCCTCGAGTTCATGGCGGCGCTGTTGACCTACGAGATGCAGGACGCCGACAAGGTCGTCGAGTACATCGGGGAGTGCAAACGGCTCGGCATCGACGTCCGCCCCCCCGACATCAACGCCAGCGATGCCGACTTCACGATCGTTCCACCGGACGCCGACACGCCCGGCTGCCTGCGGTTCGGCCTCGCCGCCATCAAGGGCGTCGGTCCAAAGGCCGTCCAGTGCATCGCCGACGGGCGGCGCGAGGGCGGGCCATTTGAAACCCTCTATGACTTCTGCGAACGCGTCGACCCGACCGCCGTGAACCGCGGCGTTATCGAGGCGATGATCAAGGCCGGTGCGTTCGACTCCACCGGCGCCATGCGAAAGGCCCTGATCCACGTCGTCGACAAAGCCCTACGCGTCGGCGCCGAGGCCCAGCGCGACCGGCAGATCGGTCAGGCCAACATGTTCGGAGCCTTCGGCCACGACGCCGCACCGCCGCCGGCCATCCCGGACGACCAGTGGACCGAAGCGGAAATGCTCGCCCACGAAAAATCGGTGCTCGGCTTCTATGTCACGCGACACCCCCTCGCCAGCCACGCCGACACCATCGAGCGTTTCGCGTCTGCCGATTGCACCGACCTGAAACAAATCGACGACGGCGCGGAAATCATCCTCGGCGGAATGATCAGCCGCGTGCGGACCGTCATCACCAAGGCCGGCCGAAACCCGGGCGCCAAGATGGCCGTGCTCACGTTCGAGGACCTGAGCGGCAGCATCGAGGCCGTTGTCTTCAGCGAAGATCTCGAACGCCACCGCGACCTGATCGGCCCCGACAAGCTCGTCTTTCTCAAGGGCCGGGTCGACCGCCGCCGCGAAGACCCTTCCCTCCGCGTCTCCGAGATCATCGCGTTCGATGACGCCGCCGCCCGCCTGGCCGAGGCCGTCATCATCGACCTCAACACCCTCGGGCTGGAATCCGCCACGCTCACGAAACTGCGGGATGTCTGTCAGGCCCATCACGGCGATCGCCCCCTCCTGCTCCGCATCCATACGCCGGACGCCCTGACCAGCGTCATCCGCAGTGGCGACGCGTTGGCCGTTCGCCCCGACGCCGCGTTCGAACGCGACATCGAACGAGTGCTGGGACCCGGCGCGATGCAAGTGGCGGGACGCCGCCGGCCGGGACGCGCGGCCCGCGACACCGTCCAACCCCCAGGCGCCGTCCCGCACGAACTTGCCGCGACATCCTGAGAGCCAACCCAGGGCACTGGCCGGCATGGCCTGCTGCGGTTGATATTGTGCCGCCAACATCCCGTAGCGCCGCCCCTTGTGGGCGACGACGCCCAGCGCTGCGCTGTGCCGCGTCGGGGACAAGCCCCGACGCTACGGTTTGTTACAACGAAGCCGAGGCGTCCACCTCCAGCCAATCCAAGCGTGACAGGCCACGGGCTTCCCATCCCGAGTACGAATCCGACTCACCGGTGGCGTTGTTCCGACAGGCCATCCACACCGCCACCGCCACCGCCGCGACGACCGCCAACTGCTGCACGACCACCGCTCCGCGCTTCGACCGCCTGCGCAGAGCCGGCCACCGGCCGATCCACGCCACGATCACCGCCGCCGCCAGCCCCGCCGCGCTCGCCGCCGGCATGTCTTCCGTGTAAAAATAGCCGCATGTCCACAGGCTGACCAGCAGGACCGCGGCGACCGCTGCTCCACCCCGCGCCAACGAGAATCGCGGACACCCCAGGCCGATCAGGAAACACACGAACAGGCCCGACGCCAGCGCGCCGGCGTCCTGGGCCAGGGAGGCCGTCCCGGAGAAGTAGAGCACGGCGCCGGTGCCGGCGGCGACGATGAACAGCGCCAGCCCAACGCCTGAGCCGCTGCTCCGCTCCGCGAGCGCGGCCGTCGACGCCCACACGCCCAGCAACACGCCGGCGATCCCCGAAATCCACAGCAGCGTTTCGGCCGCCGGCCAGCCGCCCGCCGCCAGCGGCCGCAACAGGAGCCACGCGACCAGCAACGCCGCCGCTCCGCGCACGCCCTGTCGAGCCACCCCCCCGCGCCGCCACGCCCCGGCGACCCCCAACGCCGCGGCCCCGATCCCGAAGTAAAATGGCCAGTTCGTCACGTCGACCGGCGGAAAGGGTGGAACCCCCGCGATGACCGCGTGCCCGGCCGCATACGCCGCCGCCAGCGCGATCCCACCGCTCCAACGGCCGTCCGGCAGCCGCCCGCGTCGCTTCCACGGACGCCACGCCGCCAGCAGGATCGCCGCGCTCAGCGCCGCCGGTACCAACACCGCCAGCAATGCCAGTTTGATCATGTCCATCGAGTCGGGACCACGCCCCTGTGCGCGGAGAGGCCGTTCCCGGCGCTGTGCCTATTTCTTGCGAATGCCTTCAATCGCGACCGTCAGCCGGACCTCGTCGCCCAAGGCGTTCGGCACGTACTTCGTCATGCCAAAATCCGTCCGCTTGATCGTGAACGTCGTCTCAAATCCCGACCGCACCTCGCCCGGGCGCATCCCCTTTCCCGAACCGACGCGCTCGATCTCGACGGTGATCGACTTCGTGACGCCGTGCAGCGTCAGGTCGCCCGTCACCGCGATCCGGCCGTCCTCACCGAGGCTGAATTGCTTGCCCTTGAACTTGATGGACGGAAACTGCTTGGCGCCAAAGAAGTCCGGACTGCGCAGGTGTTTGTCCCGCTTGCGGTCGTGGGTGTCGACGCTCCGCGTCTTGACCCTGATGTTTAATGAACTCTTCGAGATGTCGTCATCGTCGAACGTGAAACTGCCCGAAATATCGTTGAAGCGGCCGTGAAAATACGAGACATTCAAGTGCTTGATGCGGAACGTCACGGTCGAGTGCATCTTGTCCACATCAAACGTGTCCGCGCCGGCAGCGGAGGCGACCGGCGCAGCACACGCGATGAGGCACGATACGATCATCATAGCGATTCCATGGACGCGAAGCTTCATACTGTCTCCCTTTTTTCGATCTCTGTTACGAAAACCCAGACAACCGGCAACCGCGTGATCCGACCGAATGCACGCTGCGCACCGGCAGGCTCGACAGAGAGCGAATCGGCCGGTGCTATCCACTACAACGCTCGCCCCGGCGGATTTATTCCCGCCTCGTCGCGCGGCCGCCGGCGGGCCCCCGCGCGTCCCCCCTCCGACACCCTCACCCGGCCGCGCCGCAGCCCAGCCG
>CAYQDV010000096.1:0-11779 GCA_964416295.1 uncultured Planctomycetaceae bacterium | reverse complement strand
CTTCTCCGTCAGCAAGTCGCAGGAGGAAGCCGTCAAGAAGTACATCGCCCGTCAGCCGGAGCATCACAAGAAGAAGGACTTCAAGTCCGAACTGCTCCGGCTGCTGCGAGCACACGAGATCGAGTTTGACGAGCGTTACGTGTTCGACTGACCGGGCGTGTTGATCGCGCCGCTGATACCGGCAGGAAGGGAAAGCCCCTTCCTCCCGGCACCCTTCATTCTCCGTCGAGTAGGGTGCGCCCGGTGAACGTGCGACTCCTCCGCCCCTCCGGGGCGGGATCATGAAAACGTGCTCCCTTCCACGGGTTTCGCGTCGGCGGGCTGCGCCGCGCCGCCGCTCCACCCGTGGCTACAGGCCGTCGCCCCGTTGGGGCGAGAAGAAGCAACGCCACAGCCGAAAACGACACAGATGCGGGCCGAGTTGGGGGGGCGCTTCGACAATCCGGCCCCGGGCGGGAGCGCGCGGCAGATGGTGGGGCTGATCGACAACGGCAACATGCGCTTGCGCTGGATGTCGCTGCGCGAGTACGCCCGGCTCCAGGGCGCGCCCGATTTCACGCTTGCCTACAACACTATCCAGTCCCTTTTCGGCTTCGGGGACGGCGTGTGTGTCCCGGTCATCCGCTGGGTAGACCAGAACGTGCTCACGCCGGTGTACGAAGATGAGATGGCCTCCGCCGCGCCTGTGGGGCGGAACGGGAAGCCCTCAGAGAAGATCACGGCGTAGACCATGCCGGACAGCCTGACGCCCGCTCAACGTCGCGCGTGCATGCAGGCCGTGAAGGCCCGAGACACGACGCCCGAGCGGGTAGTCCGGTCCGTGCTGCACCGGCTGGGGTGCCGGTTCGCCCTCCACCGCGCAGACCTGCCGGGAAAGCCGGACATCGTGATGCCGGCGCGGCGGTGCATCGTGCTCGTCCACGGCTGTTTTTGGCATGGCCATACATGCGCCCGAGGCCGCCGCAGGCCCACCACCAACGCGCGGTATTGGCTCGCAAAGATCGCTCGCAACACGGCTCGCGACCGCCGAACCGTTGGCGCGTTACGCCGCGCTGGGTGGCGCGTGGTGGTCGTGTGGGAATGTCAGACCCGCGACCGGTCTCGCCTCGCGGAACGCCTCGCTCGGTTGCTTGCCACACGATGATGGCTCTGTGACGGCGAGCCGTACATCCCGGCACGCACGGCACGACCGTCGCCGTGCCCGTTCCCGTGCCGGTCGGTGTGATGTACGAAACGACGGTGGGGGAGTGAGGCCGAACCGGCCGGAGGTCGCCATGCGAAGACGTTGTCTTGCGGTGTCGGCGCTGATGGTATTGGCGGGGTGTGCCCATTCCCGGCCCGACGCCGCGGCATACATGACGTCGGACTCGTATCGTGCCCGGCCCGCTCTGACGGGGTCCTTGTTTCCCGGAGATGAGGCGGTTCTGGGTGACAAGGCGATCGAGAAGCTGCTCACATCAAGGATCGTCTTGCCGGCGCATCTTCGCCTTGCGGTTCTGCGGCTCAGTCAGGATTCCAACTTCGGATGGTATTGGCAGACGCCGATCCCACATCAGCGTGCGGTGGTCGGCTTCATCGAAACCCTGCGTGGTTGCGACCGACTGAGTGACGCCTCGGTGCTGCCGTCGTTATTGGTTCCGGAGAAACAGACCGTGCCTTTTTTGCGTGAGGCGGCGGCGCGGTATCAGGCCCGGTTGTTGTTGCTGTATCGCCCCGCGTGGACGGTCTTTGCGAAGGAGCGGGTCTTCGGCGCGGACGAGGCCAAGGTCCTGTGCCGCATCGAGGCCGTCCTGCTGGATGTCCGGACCGGCACCGTGCCCTTTACGGCGACCGCCTCCGGCGACGCGCTGGCGAAGAAGTCCAAGGCCGAGCTGACCTTTGAGGAGACGATCTGGAATGCAAGAGACGAGGCGTTTTCGAGCGCGCTGTCGCGCCTGGCGAGTGATACGGTCAGGTTCCTGGAGGCCGTGATGCCTGAGGGGATGTCCGCGGAGCAGCCACCGTGAGAGAGCGGGCTGCGTTTGGCTACGACACCCGCTCGCTCATCTTTGACACGAGGTGTCAAGGACGGCTCTGACCGGGCGATCGTGTGTTCACGCACGTTTAAGGAGACAAGTGTCTTACAATCTTTCTGAGGAGTCCTGCAATGCGCTTTACACTGATTGTTTTCTTTTCGACCGGTTGTTTGATCAACATGTCCGGCTGCATGATGTCGGGAAACTGAAGCACCGCGCAATCACGCCGGTCGGCGTGGGAAGGGCGGGCGGTGCGGTTTGTCGAACCTGAATCGGTCGCGGGTCGAACCCGGTATGAAGACGAGCACCTCCGGGTTCGCCTGCGGACGCCGGAGGAAGATGCCGGGGCGCCTCAGCCGATTCGGCCGC
The DNA here is from genome assembly GCA_964416295.1 of uncultured Planctomycetaceae bacterium. GTDB lineage: Bacteria > Planctomycetota > Phycisphaerae > UBA1845 > UTPLA1 > JAPULF01. Next base: position 9,395 of record CAYQDV010000096.1, on the reverse strand, counting down.
TCATCGCGGTGTTGGACATCGAAAACAAGCGGTCCGTCATGGGCCACATCGACTCGACACGGAGTTGTCTGGCGGACCCCGAGCGCGGGGCGTTCAATCTCGCGCTCTTCGATCGCGTGCTGCCCCCCGGCAGCTTTGCACGAATCTCGATTCTCCAGCGATCCCTCATAAAGGTGAACTTCAACCTGTTTTCGGGTCCGCCGCGGCGCGACGTTGCCCCGCGCGTCGGCTCGCGGCAACGCCTCTTCCTACGCGTGTTCTGGGATGACGGCGTGAAGGACGACGTGGACCTTGCCTATGAGATCGTCGACACGTCTGCGGACATGCCGGAGACAACCGCCTCAGAGTCGGAGTAAGCCGCGATGCGTACGATGCACCTGTCCTCCGGCGAGCGATTGAGATCCGCGCGTTTCGCCTCAGCGGAGAACGTGCCCTCGCGGCCGCAGGCCGTCTAATCGCGTTGCTGGGGGGCGACGCGCGTTCGGATCGCCGACAGCAGCGCGCCGCGGCGGATCGGTTTCTCCAGGAAGCCGTCGCAGCCGGCCTGACGACAGTCCTCCTGGGCCTCGCCGGCGGACAGCGCCGTGAGCGCCAGGATCGGACCGTCGAAGCCTTCCTGCCGCAGGACACGCGTCGCTTCGCGGCCGTCCATGACGGGCATGTCCATGTCGGTCAGGATGATGTCGAAGGATCGGCCGGCTCCGCGTGCCACACGAGCGGCTTCGACGGCTTCCCGGCCGTTGTCCACCATGAACGCGTCGGCGCCCGCCTTCTTCAGGACTGCGGAGATCAGGCGCTGATTGTCCGGCCCGTCTTCGGCGACAAGGATCCGGACGCCGTCGAGTCGGACCGGCCGGGCATCATCGGACGGATCGGAGGCAGTCGCGGGCGCTTGGCCGGGACGTCCGCGCGGCAGCGTTACGAGAAAGGTCGTACCTTCGGGTTCGGCAGACGTGAACGTCACGCGGCCGCCGAGGTATCGTTCGGTGAGCAGCTTGATGCTGAACGTGCCAAGGCCCCGCCCGGTTCCGCCCTTGGTCGAGAACGACCGCTGAAACACCTGAAGCTGCACGGACCGCGGCATGACGGTCTGGTTGTGGACGGAAAAGCGGACACGATCGCCGTCGACCACATCGCAGCGTGTGGTGACACATTGGCCCGCTTCGCTGGCTTCGAGCGCGTTCTTGATCAGGTTTCCGAGCACGCGTTGCAACAACACCGCGTCGCTGGTCAGGGCCAGGTCTGACGGCTCCGGTGGGACGAACACCATGCTCCGGTCCTTCGCGACGGTGTGGCATTCATAGGTCGCCCGCAACTGCTCGAACATCTCGGTGACGGAGACAGGCTGTCGTCTGGGTTGCAGCTCTCCGCGCTCGGCCGCGGCGAGATCGCGCTGGCTGCGAATCTGCTCGATCAACTGGTGCGTCATGACCTGAATGCGATCGAGACGCGCCTCGGAGTCGATGTCGCCGCTGTCGCTGTCGTATTCGATCATTCCCTGGATGCCGCCGGCCACGTTGAGCGAGTCGTGAAAGAACGTTCGCTCCAGGGCCGAGCGTCGTTTCTCGGCGGCGATGTTCCGGGCCGAAAAGACCATCAGCTTTTCGCCGTCGATCTCCAGGGGTGTGGCGACGACGTCCAGCTCCAGGGCGCCGAGGCCTTCCGATGTGCGGGTCGAGATGCGGCATTCCCCCCGAGCCTGAGTACCGCTCCGCTGACACTCCAACATCGCCCCGACGGCGCCGCACTCCCGACAGGCTTCCGATGTGCCACAGCCGCCGGACATCTCGTGCGAATGGATGCACGAGAGCGCCTCGCCCATCCGTTGCCCGATGACCGTGACCGGATCCTCGATCCCGAGGGCGCCGAGCAGGACATGGTTGCAGGCGACGATCTGTCGATATTCATTCAGGACGACGGCGATGTCAGGAAACGCCTCCAACAGCGCCTTGACGATCGAGTCGCGCGCCAGCGCGGTCGCCAGCGGAAACAGTTCGGTGGCCTTCTTCCGCTCGGGCGAGGCGTGGTGCGTCGCCAGCGGCTTCCGATCCGCGGCTGATTGCTGCCGGGGTTCTCGCGTTGTGTCCGTGTGGCGCATCGTGGCTTCTCCGACTGCTTGGGGTGCAGCCCGGCCCGCGTCTCGAATCCGGAGCGTGGTTCGTCTGGTTCATCGACTCGCCGACGTGCCGTGATAAACAGTGTTATGGAGGGCGCATCCGCAGGGGATTCCTCCGGAGGATTCTCGGAATCTGTCTGCCCGGATGAATCCGCACCGGCCTCCGGGGTCGGGTGCGGGCCGTTGGGGTCGTTTGTGCTCGCCCGCGGTGCGGTTGTCGAACGCATACGCGGACGCATCGGGCGGGACCGCCCGGTGAGGCTGCCGAAACGCGAGAGCCGCGCGGCCGTCCACTCGGCCCTCCGCAGGCGCTGTGGAATCCCTCGGTTGTCGGACAATTGGCCACAGAGACAATACAAACAAGCTCAGGTTTGCACGGCCGCGCGGCCGCCGCCACGAGGGACTGCTGAGCCGCCGAACTTCGCTTCACGGCGGACTTTTCCGCAAGAGGGCGCCGCGGGTGGGCGTTTTTTCTTCGAGCCAAGGCGAGCGAATCGATTCGGCGGGGGTATATATCAGAGGGGGAGGTGTACCGTCTGCCACGCGCTGCCATGAGGGAGATTTCCATGTCCATCCGTCGAGTCTACCGAATCGGGTTCACGCTGATCGAGTTGCTCGTCGTCGTCGCGACCCTTGGGCTGATGGTGGCCCTGATCGTGCCGGCGATGACCCTGACGGCCTCCGAGTCACGGCGGCTGCGGAGCCTCGATAACCTGAAACGCATCGGCCAATGCTCGTTCACCTGGAGTGAGGGCCGGGCGGATGGGATCATCCATCCGCAGTCCAGTTCGGGTGAGACCAATTGGCGCGGCCTTGGGGCATTTGACTGGGGCGGTTCGGATGGAACTGATCCGTTTTACGTCGGCAATATTCCGCCCAATTTCGGCGCCCAGACACGCCCGCTCAGCAAGCTGTGCACCTCCGGCCGCACGCTGATGTTTTCCGACTTCTCTGCCTTTCACGCCCCGGCCGACGTCGGGCAGACCCCCAATCCCAACTACTGGGACCCGTGGGTCGACAGCACCACGTCGATGGCCCTGTCCAAGGGCACAAGCTATCAGGGCGATTTCATCTGGTTCAACGCAGGCGGGGTGGGCCTGCGCTTCGGCACCTTCATGCGGCCCCGCGACCTGATGCCGGTGCCTTCGGAAACGACGTTGTTCTACGAGTCGCGATTCGGGCAGGCCTTCATCTCGTCTCAGGAGTTCATCGACGGCGGCGCGTTCGGCGGTACCGCGGTGGACGTTCCCGGTTGGTATGGCGACAAGAGCAAGTTCTGTGTGCTCTTTGCCGACCTGAACGCCCACATGGTCAAGGTGCGGAGCCAGGGCGATCTGTTTCCGATCAGCAGTTTCGATCCGGTTGTTTATCCCAATCGGTCTGTCATGGCCCGCGGCCCCGGTTGGCGGATCGACTGTTTTCCCGCCCCCTTCATCGAAGAACACTCCATCGGTGATCCGTAAGACGTGCGGGCGGCACGGAGCAGGGTTTCGAGGCAGGCCCACGACGACGCAGAGCCTTTCGGCTGGAGCAGCCCTCATGCATCTGAAACAGACATCCATTGTTGTCGCGATTGGCTGGGTCGCCGCGTCCGTGAACGTTTGGGCGCAGCAACCCTCCACGACCCCGCAGCCGCGGCTGCGGCCCGAAGGCCCTGCACCCCAGGGCGCCTCCGCAGTCGAACCGGCTCCGGTGAGTCCCGCCGCCGAGCCGGCGCCGCGGGGCGGCGGCCCGTGCGGTCAGCCGGCCTCCTTCTGTCAGGAGCCTCAGACCGCCAACGCCCACGACAGCGGTGGGACGCGGTTCGCCGTTGCCGATGATTTCCGACCCGCCGCAGACGGGGTCGTTACCAGCGTCTGCTGGTGGGGCACCTACGACGACCTCGTGTTGCCCGCCGACGCCTTCGTCGTAACCTACTACGACGACAATGCCGGATTCCCCGGCACGATCCTCGACGCGTTCTCCCAGACCAACGGCTCACTCACCGTGACCGAACCGGTCGCCACGCCCCGCCGCATCGGCCGGCTTCCGGAGTACGAATACTCCGCGACACACGCCGCCGTGCCGGTCGCGGCCGGCCAGTGTTACTGGATCGAAATCACCAACGCCAACGACGGCAGTCGGAACTGGTTCTGGAGCTTCGCCGTCCAGCCTGGGCCGGCCGTGAACCAGCGGGCCGTTCAGGACGGCGAACCGTTGGATGGCTACGACCCCGGCGACCTCATCGCCGCCGACGCGGCCTTCTGTCTCGATATTGCACTCGATGTGGCCGGGTCGTGCGTGCCGGTCGCCTGCTGCCTGCCGGGAGGCAGTTGCGGCGTCTGCGTCGAGTTGAACCCGCAGGACTGCGCGGCCGCCGCCGGCGCGGTCGGTACCGGCCCGTGCGCGCCGTTCGCCTGCGCCACCGTGGCGTGCGGGGCATGCTGCTTCGACTTCGGCACGTGCGCCGAGATGACCGCGGCGGACTGCCAGAGCTTCGGCGGGATCTATCAGGGAGATTCGGTGTCGTGCGACTCCAGTCCATGCCCGGCCGGCCCGGCGCCCTGCTGCCTGTCGATTGGATTCTGCACGATCCTGCCGCAGCCGGACTGCCTGACGCTCGGCGGCACGCCACGGCCCGCCGCGATGACCTGCGCCGACGCCGCCTGCAACGACGATTGCGCGATGGCGGAACTGGTGTGGACCGACACGATCGTCGTGGCCGACACCCGTCCAGCGACCTCCGCCCCCACGGACCCCGTGTTCAGTTGTCACTGGACCGCCCCGCCGCCGGCACCGGGCGAAAACACGCTGTGGTACAAGTTCGTGGCCACAACGCCGCAGATCCTCATCGATCTTTGTGCCACCGGCCCGGACGCGGGCGACGCCGATTCGACCGTCGCGCTCTACCAGGCGGCCCCCGGTGATGCGTGTAATACGCTCGTCGAGCTGGCCTGCGGCGAGGACGCCCCGCACAGCGGCTCGCTGCTCTCCCGAATCGACTACGACGGTCTGATTGTGAACACCACCTACTATATCCAGGTCGCCAACGCCGGCAATCCCGCCGGGTTTGACGCCGGGGTCTTCACGCTCGACCTGACCAGCGGCTGCATCCCCGCGACGGCGTGCTGCCGGGGCGATGCCAATGGAGACGGCCGCATGGATGGTCGGGACATCCAGGCGTTCCTCGCCGCCCTGGTCACGCAACCGGCCTGCGGGTCGGTCGCGCTGTGTCGACAGGACGTCAACGCCGACCTGACCGTGGATGGAAGCGATCTCGTGCCGTTCGTCGACGCCTTGCTCGGCGGACGAGCCTGCGCCGCGGACGACTGTGCCGACGCTCTGCCGATCACCGGCGTTGTCACACCGTTCAGCACGATCGGGACCGCCACCGACGGGCCGGCGCTGCCCGCCACCTGCGACGAGGGGTTCGGGCTGAGCTTCGAGCATGATGCGTGGTTCTGCTACACCGCGCCCTGCACTGCGACGATCACGGTCACGACCTGCGGCGCCGTCAACTACGACGTCCGCCTGGCCGCCTATGTCGGCTGCGGTTGCCCGGCGTCGAACGCCGATCTGCTCGCGTGCAGTGACGACGCGGCCGGTTGCAGCGACTTCGGCGCGAGCCTGAGCTTTGACGTCACAACGGGCCAGACCTATCTCATCCGCGTCGGCGGGTTCGGCCAGAGCACGGGCGACGGACTCCTGATCATCGACTGCAACATCGCCGGCGACGTCAACTGCGACCTCATCGTGGATGAGACCGACATCGCGGCCTTCGTGCTCGCCCTGGCCGATCCGGCGGGCTACGCCCTCGCCCATCCCGACTGCCACATTGGAACGGCCGACCTCAACGGCGACGGCGCCCCCGACGGCGCCGACATTCAGGTGTTTGTCGATATCCTCTTGTCGGGCGGGTGATCGGCGACCCCGGCGCGTGCCATCGAACCCCGGCCGATCAGAATTGCGCCAGCGCCTCGCGAAGGTCGGCGACGATGTCGTCGCGGTCTTCGAGGCCGCAACTGAGCCGCAGCCCGCCGGGGACGACGCCGCGGCGCTCCTTTTCCTCGGCGGGCAGCGCGGCGTGGGTCATGCTGAAGGGGCACTCTATCAGCGTTTTGATCTGGCCCAGGCTCACCGCCAGGCTGATGGCATAGGCGTGGCCGGCAATGTGGTCGACAAAGCGACCCACACGCTCGTGGCGATCGGCCGCCTCTTTCAAGACAAAGTAGATCATGCTGCCCGGACAGAAGCGGCCCTTGGTGTCGCGCATCTGCCGGCGGGCGAGGTCGTGCTGGGGGAAAGATTCGAGACCCGGGTACAGGACCCGCTCGACCTTGGGGTGCCGCGCGAGGAACTTCGCCACGTGCAGGGCCGTCTTCTGGTAGTTCGCCATCCGCGCCCCGAGCGAGGGCAGGCCATAGACCAGCGTGGCCCAGGCGGCCTTGGGCGAGAGGATGCCGCCGAAGTCTTTGCGATAGACCAGAAGGCGTCCGTGAAGTTCACGCGGCGCGATTACGGCTCCGCCGATGTCGGTGCCGAATCCGCCGATGCCCTTGGTCAACGAATGACACACGATGTCGGCGCCGAACTCGAACGGCCGCTGGCCGTAGGGCGTGGCAAAGGTGTTGTCCACGATGATGCGGATGCAGTCTTCGGGCGTGCGGCGGCGGTTGAATTCCGCCACGACGTCGTGCACGGCCTGAATGTCGATCAGCGTCAGGTCGGGATTGACCGGCGTTTCGAAGTAGACGATGCGCGTCTTCGGTGTGATGGCGCGACGGACCTGGTCCGGCTCCGTCATGTCCACAAAGCTGAAGTCGACGCCGAAGCGCGGCAGGCCGTTGGTGAACAGCGAGTAGGTGCAGCCGTAGAGCACGTCGTGGGTCACGACGTGATCGCCGGCGGCGACGAGCGTGCAGACCGCCGCCGATATCGCCGCCATGCCCGATGCGAAACACAACGCGACGTCGCCGCCCTCGGCTTGGGCGAGGTTTTCCTCCAACATGCCGCGCGTCGGCTCGTCCAGTCGATCGTAAATGAAGATCGGATCATCGGCCCCGGGCGTGTCCTGCGCGAAGTCCGCGAAACCGCGGGCGCCCCGCGCCACCGAGTCCAGTCGAAAGGTCGCCGAACTCGTGATCGGCGGCACGACGTGATGGCGATAGTCCCAGTGACGGCTGCGGAACGCGCCGTGGATCATCCGCGTGCGGGGATGCGCTTTCTGTTCCCGGCTGCTCGGTGCGTCTGAGTTGCCTGACACGTATGGCCTCCTTCCTGGACGCTGCCAGGTGTTCCCCCTATGCGCGGAGTCCGCATATCGGACGCCTCCGCCCACGGTCAATGACGCGATCCGCGACACCGCGTGATCGCCCACACACCCGCCACTGCGCATTCTCACGACGCGCTGAGGAAATATCCACAACGGCACGGTCGTTGGCAGGCGCGGAAGGGCAACGAGACCACGGACGTTCCGCACACCGCTCGTACCGGCCGATTCTGGCATCCGGATTGCGGGTAGCCTTACGAGACGCCGGCTCGCGCGCCCGCTGGTGCGCCCGAGCGCGGCTTGGAGGTCGGACATGGCGTGTTGTCGGATCGACGCGAATCGATGCAAGGGGTGTGATCTCTGCATCGACGTCTGCCCGAAACACTGTCTGGCCACCGGTTCGACGCTGAACCGCCTCGGGTACTACCCGGTCGTCCTGCAGGACCCGGAAGCATGCAACGGATGCGCGCTGTGTGCCCAGGTCTGCCCCGACACGGCGATCCGCGTCTTTCGAAAGGTGCGAGCGAGTGCATGAAGCGGAGCAACCACAGCGGCGGACGGCGGCTGGTCAAGGGCAACCACGCCGTGGTGCTTGGGGCTATCGCCGGCGGCGTGGACTGTTTCTTTGGCTATCCGATCACCCCGCAGAATGAGATCCCCGAACACTTTTCGGTATTGATGCCCCGGCTCGGCCGCACGTTCCTCCAGGCCGAGAGCGAAGTGGCCGGCATCAACATGGTCTATGGAGCCGCGGGCGCCGGCCTGCGGGCGATGACGTCCAGCTCCGGTCCGGGCTTCAGCCTGATGATGGAAGGCCTCAGCTATCTGGCCGGCGCTCAGTTACCCTGCCTCGTCGTCGATGTCATGCGCGGGGGACCCGGTCTGGCCAACGTTGCACCGGCCCAGGGCGACTATTTCCAGGCCGTCAAAGGCGGCGGACATGGGGACTATCGCTGCATCGTGCTGGCTCCGTGGAATGTGCAGGAGATGTTCGACCTCCCGCGGATCGCGTTCGACCTCGCCGACCGCTATCGCATGACCGTCATCCTTCTGGCCGACGGCGTTCTCGGCGCCATGCTCGAGCCGGCGATCGTCATCGACGAGGGTGATGCGGACTTTGGACGTCCCGTCGCCCCGCCGCCGAAACCGTGGGCCTCACGCGGGCGATTCGGGCGACCCGAACGCAACCTGATCAACTCGATCTATCTCCAGCCCGAGGCCCTCCGGGCGCATTGTGAAGACCTGTTTTCCACCTATGCCGAGGCCGACCGCGAAGTCCGCTCGGACGAACGATTCGTCGACGATGCGGATGTCGTCGTCGTGGCCTATGGCATCGCGGCGCGCGTGGCCGCTAGCGCGGTCAAGATGGCGCGGGCCGGCGGGCGACGCGTGGGGCTGCTCCGGCCGATCACCCTGTGGCCGTTTCCATCCGAGCGCGTTCGCGCCCTCGCCGAGCGCGTCCGGCGGATTCTCGTGTTCGAGCTCAGCGGCGGACAGATGGTCGAAGACGTTCGTTTGGCGGTTGAAGGCCGATGCCCGGTGGAGTTTTTCGGCCGCATGGGCGGTGTCGTGCCCGCGCCCACCGAATTGTGCGATCGCATCGATCAGATGATGGAGCCGTGTCATGCGTGAACCGGGTTCCGTCGTCTGTCCGACTGACATGGAGTGCGTGTTCTCCCGTCCGAACAGCATGACGGACCGCGTCACGCACTATTGTCCGGGATGTTCACACGGCGTCTTTCATCGACTCGTGGGCGAGTTGCTCGATGAGTTTGACCTGACGGACCGGGCGATCATGGTCTGTCCGGTGGGGTGCGCGGCGTTTGCCTATCGATACTTCGAGTGCGATCAGATACAGGCGAGCCACGGCCGGGCACCCGCGGTGGCGACCGGCGTCAAGCGGCCGCTGCCGGACCGGTTCGTGTTCACCTATCAGGGTGACGGCGACCTGGCATCGATCGGCATGTCGGAAACGATTCACGCGGCCGCCCGCGGCGCGCCGATCACCGTCTTCTTTGTCCACAAACGCAT
>CAYQDV010000095.1:0-11959 GCA_964416295.1 uncultured Planctomycetaceae bacterium | reverse complement strand
CGAGAATCCCTTCTCGGTCCCCTGCGTATGGGAATCCCTTCCCATGTCTTTTTCCACGCGGCGGACCCGGCTCACCGGGTGCTGGAGAGGATGGGGATCGTCTCCGAAGATGTGTCGAGAAGGGATTCTCGACAGAGCACGATTCTCGACACGGCCCGAAATCGCGTCAGATGAGCTTGTCCTGCTCGTGCAGAAGGTGCGCGAGTTCCTTGGCCATTGCGGCCGGTTCGCCCTCCAACAAGCGGCCCGAGGGACGCGGCGGGGGGGGGCTGAACTCGCCCATCCAGGTGCCGGCGGCTTCACGTGACAGATCTTCGGCACTGAAGCCGAGGGCGGCCGCGTCGCGGGTGTCGATCGGCTTCTTCCTGGCTCTCATCAGGCCCGGCAGCGAGGGATAGCGCGCTTCGCACAGGCCCTTGTCGATGGTCAGCAGGCATGGCAGACGAATGTCGATGACCTCGTCGGCGCCCTCGATGCGGCGGCGGACCGTGGCCGACCGACCGTCGTCGGCCCAGTCGATCGCGGTCACCGCCCCGACGTGCGGCAGGTCGAGAATCTCGGCGAGGGCGGGGCCGACCTGACCACTGTCGTAATCGATGGCCACCTTTCCGCCGAGGATCAGGTCAAAGCCGGCGTCCTTGATCGCCGCGGCGATCACGCGGGCGGTCATCAGCTCGGTGAGGCCGGTGAAGCGGTCGTCGCACAGGTGGATGGCGTGATCGACGCCCATGGCAAAGGCCGTCCGGAGCGGCTCGACGCAAGTCGGCGGGCCGACGGTCAGGACGGTCACGTCCGCCTTGGCGTTCGGCTGCTTCTCGCGGATCTGCAAGGCGGCCTCGACGGCGAACTCGCAGAAAGGGTTCATGACGAACTTGATGCCGTGCGTTTCGATGCCGGAGCCGTCGGGTTTGATCTTGATGGCCGCCGTGGATTCGGGAACATGCTTGACGAGGACGAGGATTTTCATGGGTTGCCTTTCAGAAACAGTGTCAGTCGCGCGAGCCAGTTTGGTGTTGTGTAATGCCGCTCGCAAAGCTGAGGATGGCGTCCGTCAGTTCCGCTATTCCCCGCCCCTTCGACGCCACGGTCTGGACCACCGCCCGCTCGCGGCCGAGCGTGTCGCAGATTTGGGCCTCGAGACGGTCTGCTCCGGGCAGGTCGGCCTTGTTGATCACGAAGACGTCGGCGACCTCGGTGATGCCGGCCTTGGCGAGTTGCAAGTCGTCGCCGGCGCCGGGCATGAGCAGCAGCACCAGCGGCGAGGCCCAGTCGCGGATCGCGATCTCATTCTGGCCGGCGCCGACCGTCTCGACGATCAGCACATCCAAGCCCGCACCGCTCATGGCGCGGACCATTGGACCGGTCGAAGGTGCCAAGCCACCCAGCGCGCCGCGGCTGGCGGCGCTGCGGACGAAGACCCCGGGGTCTTCGGCCGAGAGGGTCATTCGGGCGCGGTCCCCCAACAGGGCGCCGCCCGTGATGGGACTGGCCGGATCGACGGCGATGACGCCCACCCGCTTGTCGCGCCCGCGAAGCTCGCCGAGCAGGCGTCCGATGAGTGTGCTTTTGCCGACACCGGGCGCGCCGGTGATGCCGACGACGACCGTTCCGCCGTCGGCGGCAGGAATCCGCCGGGCGACCTCGTCGGCGCCGGCTCCGCTTTCTATCCAGGTGAGCACGCGAGCGAGGGCCGCGCGATCAGCGTCGCGGCCGGTGGTCGTCCATTTATCGAGACTGCCTTCGGCGACTTCGGTGCGGCGGCGATCATGGGCCTCGCCGCCGAGACGCTTCATCTCGGCGATGATGCGCTCGAGAGACGCTTCCGGTTCGAAGATGGCGGTTACGCCGGCATCTTTCATCGCCGCGACGTCTTCGGCCGGGATGATGCCGCCGAGGGCGATGGGGAGATCCCCGCGGCCGAGCTTGCGCAGTTCCTCGATGACGATCGGGGCGAGCGTGAGATGTGCGGCGCTGTGGAAGCTCAGACCGAGAACATCGGCATCTTCTTCGACCGCCGCCTTGGCGGCCGCGGCCGGTGTCTGCCACAGCCCGGTGTAGATGACCTCCATGCCGGCGTCGCGGAACGCCCGGACGAGAACCTTCACGCCGCGGTCGTGGCCGTCCAGGCCGACCTTGGCCAATACGATTCGAGTCGGTGTCATTTCCATGTGTGTCCCACGCCCCGGAGGACCGGCCTCCTGCCGCCGCCCGGCGCGCCTTCAGGTGCAATCCACTATGACAGACTTTCCATGAAGCGCCAAGGGTGTTCGTCGCGCAAGCATGCGGCCTCCAGTGCTTGAACAGCCGGCACGAGCCGACTCGCATCGTATCGCGGCGAACTTTTCCGGCAGGACAGCAGGGATCTTTCCCAACACCGAATCGAGACGCGCAGAAACAGAACACGGTGTCTTACCCGGTCTCATCCAACAGTTCCCTGACGACCCGAGTCAATGTTGGGAGCTTGACGTCGATGGCGTTCCAAACCGTGGCGGGGTCAAGGCTGCCGTAGGCATGCACCAGGACGTGCCGAAACCCTATAATGTTGCGATGCTCCGGAATCCGGCTCGCGATGTTCGGGGCGATCCGGTCGAGCTGCACGAGGGCTTCCCCGATGATCTGAAGCTCACGTTCCACCGCGGATCGGAAGGCCCGGTCGCCAGCGTAGTCCTGCACGGTCCGACCGGCGGTGAACTCCAGCAGGAACTCGCAGGAACTCAGCATGTCGTGGAGATACTTCTCCGGGTCATGCGGCATAGACGAGTTCCCGGCTTTCGTTGACCCGTCTCAGGAAGTAAGGGTTGCGGATGCCGCCCGGCTCGACGAGATCGACGTTCCGGTCGAACATCGCCGACAGGGCGCGCTGGAGTGCGAAATAGTTGTCGAACCGACCGCCGGCCGGCACGTCCCCGAACTCGACGAGGAAATCCAGGTCGCTCGAGGCGTCGTCGAAATCGCCGCAGGCGGCGGAACCGAAAACCTCCAGCCGGCGGACATAATGCTGCCGGCACAGGCCCAGTATCTCGGCACGATGTGTTTCGATGAGTCGCAACACGGTCAGGAACCCGCCGCTCTCACAAGGGCGTTCGCCTTTCGCCATTCACCATTCGAAATTCGCAATTAGTATAGTTGCCCGCTGTCGAACCGCCCCAAGGCCTTTTCCAGGGCCTGCATCATCTCGCCGACGGTGGCGTAGGCCTTGGCGCCTTCGATCAGAGCGGGCATGACGTTGCGTTCGCCGGCGGCATCGGTCGTGATCCGCGACAGGGCGGACCGGACCGCCGCGTCGTCCCTGCGGGCCATCACCTTCTTGTGGGTTTCGATCACGTCGGTCTCGACCTCGTTGCCGATCTTGAGCGGCTCGATGCGGGGGCCGTCGTCGTCAGTGTAGTCGGTGACGCCGACGAGCTTCTTGTCTCCGCGCTCGACCGCCGCGGCGTAACGGCTGGCGGCGTCTTCGATCTCGCGACGAACGTACCCGCTGTGGACGGCCTGGATCATGCCGCCGAGGTCGTCGATGTGCTCGATATACTCGCGGGCCTCGGCCTCGAGTTCGTTCGTCAGGGCCTCCACCGCGTAGCTGCCTCCGAGCGGATCGACGATGTTCGCCACGCCGGTCTCATGGGCAAGGACCTGTTGCGTCCGCAGGGCCAGCGTCACGGCGTGCTCGGTCGGCAGGCAGATCGTTTCGTCCATGCTGTTGGTGTGCAGCGACTGGCACCCGCCCAGCACGGCCGCCATCGCTTGATAGGCCACGCGCATCAGATTGACGTGCGGCTGTTTTGAATACAGGCTGCACCCGGCCGTCTGGGCGTGGAACCGCAGCCACATGGAGCGCTCGTTCCTGGCGCCGAAGCGCTCCTTCATGTACCAGGCCCACAGGCGCCGGGCGGCCCGGAACTTGGCGATCTCCTCGAAGAAGTCGTTGTGGCTGTTGAAGAAGAACGACAGTCGCGGCGCAAACTCGTCCACATCCATGCCGCGGTCCAGGCACGCCTGCACGTAGGCCACGCCGTCTCCAAGGGTAAAGGCCAGTTCCTGACCGGCCGTCGAGCCTTTCTCGCGGATGTGATAACCGCTGATGCTGACGGGATTGTATTGAGGCAGTTCCTTTTGGCAGAACTCGATCGTGTCGATGACCAGCCGCACGCTCTCCGCCGGCGGAAAGACGAACTCGTTCTGGGCGTGAAACTCTTTGAGGATGTCGTTCTGGCAGGTGCCACGGAGATTGGGCCGCGGCACGCCCTGTTTGTCGGCCGTCGCGATGTAAAACGCCAGCAGGATGGCCGCCGGCGCATTGATCGTCATCGACACGCTCACGTCACCGAGGTTGATTCCGTCGAACAGCGTCTCGTAGTCCGCCAGCGAGGAGATCGCCACGCCGCACCGGCCCACTTCGCCCATGGCGAGCGGATCGTCCGCGTCGCGGCCCATCAGCGTGGGCAGGTCAAACGCCGTGCTCAGGCCCGTCTGCCCGCGCGACAGCAGGAACTTGAACCGCTCGTTGGTGTCGCGGGCCGAGCCGAACCCGGCGAACTGCCGCATCGTCCACAGCCGGGCACGGTACATGTCCGGATGGACGCCGCGCGTAAAGGGATAGGCGCCGGGGTTGTTGAGGAAGTCGCCATAGTCGACCTCGGCCACGTCGGCGGGGCCGTAGAACGTCTGCAACCGCCGACCGGAAATCGTGGTGTGGGGGCCGATGTCCTTCGGATGGTTCGTCCTGGTCTTTGCCGGTTTCACGCCTGGTTCCGCCACACCGCCATGATATGGCCTAGCGATAGTCGTGAAAACCCCGGCCCGCCTTGCGACCGAGACGACCGGCGTCCACCAGCTTCCGGATCAGCGGGCAGGGGCGGAACTTTGGGTCACCCAGGTCACGCTGCAACACCTCCATGATGTGAAGGCACACATCGACGCCGATAAAATCCGCCAGCGTCAGCGGGCCCATCGGAAAGTTACAGCCCTGCTTCATGATCTCGTCGATCGTCGGTGCGTCGGCCACGCCTTCCATCAGGGTGAACGCGGCCTCGTTGATCAACGGCATGAGGACCCGGTTGCTGACAAACCCGGGCATGTCCTTGCAGCGCAGCGGGTTCTTGCCCATTTGCCGGGCCAGGGCCTCGACGACCTCAACCGTGGCGTCGTCGGTCTGAATGCCCCGGATGACCTCGACGAGCGACATGAGCGGCACGGGGTTGAAAAAGTGCATGCCGATGAACCGCGCGGGCCGGTCGGTGGCGGCAGCGAGCTTGGTGATGCTGATGCTGCTGGTGTTGCTGGCCAGGATCGCGTCGGGCTTCAAGTTCGGTTGGATCTCTCGATAGAGCGCGGTCTTGGCCTCGAAGTTCTCATAGATCGCTTCGATGACGATGCCGACCTCCGGCCAATCGATTGTGTCGAGCGAACTTTGCATCTTGAGATTCGATGTTGCCGCCGCGGCGCTGTCGGCCTGGAGCTTGCCCTTTTCGACCAGCTTGTTGAGGCTCTTGTCGATGGCTGCCGAGGCCCGCTCCAACTGGGCGGCGTCTTTGTCGTATACCCATGTCACCAGCCCGGCCGCGGCCGCCGTCTGGGCGATTCCGCGTCCCATGGTTCCGGAACCGATGATTACCGCTGATTGAGTTGGCATGGTGTCTCCTTGGTGTGGGTTGGCGCTAGGCCCGCTCCCCTTCGGGTCGCGGCTGAACGCCCGCGCGTCGTGGCTCAACGGATTCGGGTCGCGGCTGAACGCCCGCGCGTCGTGGCTCAACGGATTCGGGTCGCGGCTGAACGGGGCTGCCGCCGCCGAACGGCGTCACGAACCACCAATGCCGCCGGGGTTTGTCCTCCTTGAGCGGATTCTGTTCAACGTAGCGAATCGAGCGGCGGATGTCCTCTTCGGTGTCCAGAAACACATGCCAGCCATTCCGGGCCCAAGCCTTGGGTGGACGACCGGAACCGCTGGCGAATCGCCCCGATGGATGGATCCCCTCTCGGATCAGTTGGCGGGTGGCAGCCCCCTTCAACAGGTTGACAAGCTGCTCGATCCGGTATCGATGGCGAGCGACGACCAGATGAACATGCCGCGGAAGGATCGACAATGCCCAAACGGTCAACGTGCTCTTCTCCACCAACTCCGCGAAACCCCGTCCGACCGCACGGGCCTGCACGCCGTCGAACCGGACCGTCGGGTATTTCAAGGCCTGTTTCGCAGCGAGCCGGGCATCGCGATCATGCGGTTTCGCAGCCAGCGAGCAGTGGGTGTCCACCTTTGTCGCCCGGCCGAATCGGGCAATCCGGCGCGAGCCGACGAAGTTGGACCATGAACCGCGCGGGTCGTTCGGGAGCCAAAACCCATACGCGCCAATGATCACATGGTAGCCAAGAACCATGGCGTTCGCAGTGTCCCGTTCAGCCGCAAGCCAACGGCGAGCGTGCCGGCGCGAGTCGCCGTCCTACGCCCGCTCGATCACCATCGCTACGGCATTGCCGCCACCGAGGCACAGCGAGGCGACGCCGCGCTTCGCGTCGCGCTGTTCGAGGGCGTTGATCAGCGTGCCCAGAATGCGCGCCCCGCTTGCGCCAAGTGGATGACCGAGGGCGATCCCGCCGCCGAAGACGTTGACGCGGTCCGCGTCGATTTCCAACGCCCTGATGCAGGCCACCGCTTGTGCGGCGAAGGCCTCGTTGATCTCAAACAGGTCAATGTCGCCCAGCTTCAGCCCCGCTTTTTCGACCACCTGACGAACGGCTCCGACCGGCGCCATGAACAGTTCCTTCGGCGCCACGCCGAAGGTCGTATGCGCCAGAATCCTTGCCCGCGGCTTCCAGCCTCGTCGGGCGGCCGCCTCCTCGGAGGTCAGCAGGGCCATCGCGGCGCCGTCGGCCAGTTGCGAGGCGTTGCCCGCCGTGACCGTGCCGCTTTTGCCAAACGCCGGCCGCAACTTCGCCAGCCCTTCGATCGTCGCATCGCCGCGGATCGTCTCGTCTTCATCGAATGCGATAGTCTCTTTCTTACGCCGGACGTCGATCGGGACGATGGCGTCCTTGAAGACGCCGGCGCTTCGCGCGGCCGCCGCTCGCCGGTGACTCTCGACGGCGAATGCGTCCTGGTCCTGCCGGCTCACGTCATACTCTTTCGCCACATAGTCTGCGGCGCAGCCCATCGCCCAGCCTTCAAACGCACAGGTCAAGCCGTCGTGGAGCATGCCGTCGACCAGCGTCGCGTCACCGAACTTCACGGCACCCGTCCGCAGGCCGTAGACGTAGTGGGGGGCGTTGGACATGCTCTCGATGCCGCCGGCGAGCACCACGCTCGCCTGGCCCAGGCGCAGGTTGTTGTCCGCATCCATCACCGCCCGCATCCCCGAGCCGCAGACCTGGTTCACGGTGACGGCCGTGACCGTGTCCGGCAAGCCGGCCCCGAGCGCGACCTGACGAGCGGGGTTCTGGCCCACACCGGCCTGAAGCACCTCGGCGATGATCGCCATGTCCACCGCGTCCGGCGGACACCCGATGGCCTCCAGCAGCTTGCGGGCGACCGCGGCACCCATCTGCGGCGCGGTCCGTGAGGCCAGGGTCCCCAGAAATCTGCCCATGGGGCTTCGCTTGACACCGACAATAACGCTGTGTTGAGGCATGATCTCGATCTCCGTTACACGCTAAGGCGTCGCGCAAGAACAAGGCGAATGGCAGACCCGCCAAACGGCCAAGTCCGTGGGCCAGCCGAGCCACCCGATCGATCGTTTTATTCCTGCGCGGATCCGAATGGCGCAGACCTCACTTCCCCGATGCGGGGCTTCGCGCAACGAGGATTGTCAAGCCGGCGATCGAACGCTTCCATTTGTCCTAAACGTCCTGCAGCCGGTCGGGGCTATTGATGAGCGTCCCACCGATCGTGAGGCGCTGCATTTCACTGGTGCCTTCATAGATCTCCGTGATCTTCGCGTCACGGAGCAACCGCTCGACCTCGCTCTCGCGGCAGTAGCCCATGCCCGCGAATATCTGAATCGTCTGGTTTGCACAATAGGAAGCGGTCTCTGACGCGTAGACCTTGGCCATTGCGGGAATATGCAGCGACCGAATGCCCCGGTCTTTTTCCCAGCACCCCTTGTACAGCAGTGCGCGCGAAGCGGCGATCCGCGTGGCCATGTCGGCGATCTTCCACTGGACGGCCTGGTAATCGGCGATCGGCCGGCCGAACTGCTTGCGCTGGAGGGCATAGTCGGCGGCCTTGTCGAGCGCGGCTTGCGCGATGCCTATGGCCTGGGCGGCGATGCCCAGCCGGCCGCCATTGATGGCCGTCAAGGCCAGCCGAAGGCCATGGCCTCGCTCGCCGATCAGGTTCCCGGCAGGAATGCGGCAGTCCTCGAAGATCAATTCGACGGTGCTGGTTGCGCGGATGCCGAGTTTGTCTTCATGCTTGCCCACCGTCAGGCCCGGTGTGTCCTTCGGCACGAACAGCGCGCTGGCGTTGCGCTGATCGGTGTTTTCGGTGCGCACAAATAGCAGGATGACATCCGCCTCGGCCCCGTTGGTCACCCACATCTTGGTGCCGTTGATGACCCATTCCTGTCCCTTAAGGTCGGCGCGACACTGCATCGCTCCCGCGTCCGACCCCGAACCGGCCTCGCTCAGGCTGAAACAATTGAGCCACTCGCCCGACGCCATCCGCGGCAACCATGCGCGTTTCTGCTCTTCGGACGCATGTCGAACGATGGGGTCGATTACGAGCGAGTTCTGGACGCTGTTGATGACGCCGACTGAGGCATCTGCATAGGACAGTTCCTCGACGACGATGGCCGAAGCCAGGGTATCGAAGGCCGAGCCGCCATACTCCTCGGGCACGCAGATCGCCTGGTAGCCCATTTCCGCAAGCTGCCTGATGATGTCCGCGGGAAACTCGCCTTTGAGGTCGCGTTCCATGGCGCCCGGAGCGACCACGTTTCGCGCAAAGTCGCGTATGCTGTCGCGCAGCGTTGCGTGATCTTCGTCGAGTTCATATCCGAAGGGGATCGTGGAAGATGTCTCTGTGTCTATATCCGGCATGCTTTCAACTTTCGTGTGCGCCCCGCGGCCCTGCGAAACGGGCGAGACAGATCGGAGCCTCCGTGACCCTCCGCCGCCTCCCGGTCATCGGTCACGCGCTGCGCCGCTGGTACTCGGCGCGGGCGATCAGGATTCGCTGTACTTCGCTGGAACCTTCGCCGATTTCGCAGAGCTTGGCGTCGCGCAGCAGGCGCTCGACGCACACGTCCTTGGTATAGCCTGCGCCGCCGAATATCTGAATCGCGTCCCATCCCACACGGCCGGCCATTTCCGTGGCGAACAGTTTGGCGATCGAACTCAGCCGCTTGTCCGGACGACCGGCTTCATAAGTCGACGCCGCCTGCCGCACGAGCAGGCGCGCCGTTTCGATCTGTGTCTCCATGTCCGCCAGCTTCATCCGAATCGCCTGGTGATCGTGCAGCGGCGCGCCGAAGGTCTGACGTTGGCCGGCGTATCGCACAGCCTCTTCCAGGCAGCCGCGGGCCAGGCCGACGGACAGTGAGCCTACGGATACGCGACCGCGGTCGAGCACTTTCAGGGCGTCCACGTATCCTTGATGCAATTCGCCGACGAGATGGTCGGCGGGAATCTCACAGTTTTCGAAACTGACCGGCACGGTATCGCTGCCGCGCATGCCCATCTTGTCTTCCGGCTCGCCGATCTCCATTCCGGGGGTCCCGCCCTCGACGATGAAGGCCGAGATGGTCCGCGTGCCCGGTTCGGGCTTTGTTTTCGCCAGCACGACGAAGACCCCGGCGCGTTTGCCATTGGTCACCCAGAACTTCTGGCCATTCAGGACCCAGCCCGCGGAGGACTTTTCGGCGCGCGTCGTGAGGGCGGCGGCGTCGCTGCCGCAGTGCGGCTCGCTGAGACACCAAGAGCCGAGCATCTCGCCGCGGGCGAGCTTGGGGAGGAATCTCTTTTTCTGCGCGTCGCCGGCGGCGATGTTGAGGTGCCCGCAGCACAAACCGTTGTGGGCCGCGATCGACAGGGCGGTGGCGCCACATTGGCGAGCAAGCTCCTCGATGACAACGGTCATCGCCAGCAGGCCCTGACCGGCACCGCCGCAGGCCTCCGGCGTGGTGACGCCCATCAGACCGATCCGGCCGGCTTCTCGGAAGATCTCGTCGGGAATCCACTTGTCGGCATCCCACTGTCTGGCGTTCGGGCGGATCTTGTCGGCGGCGAATGCCCGGGTGACATCCCGGAACGCGACCATGTCCTCAGATAGCTGAAACTGCATTGGTGCTCTGCTCTCGCGAAAAACGACTCTGGCGACTCAGTACAAGGAGACGACCGCCGCGGCCCGTCATGCTCGGCAAGCCGATTACGTTAGGGGCGGCATTATACCGCCGCGCGCCGATCGCGTCATCCGCCGCATGACGGCAGACCGACGGGCACGATCAGTCTGCGGGCTCCAGCGAGAAGCGGCCGCGAGCATCGTGCCCGACCGTCCAGGCGGTCCGGCCGGGATCCTGCCCTAGCAGGAGGGTAAAACGTTTTTTCATCGCTTCATCCAAGAGCCGCTTCTTGTTCTCCATGTTTTTGTACGGTAGCAGGTCGTAGGCCATGTTGTACCGCAGGCCGACATGCGCCGCGGTCGGCATCAGATCCGCCGGCAGGATTGCGCGGCAGTCACCGCTCGTGAAGACGACGCCCTGTTGATGTCGCGTGTGTCCCGGCATCGGCGTCACGGACACACCGGGCACGATCTCCGTCTCGCCGTCCACCCACGACAAGACCTCGGCCCGTTCCAGCGGAGCGAGGTTTTCGCTCCGATACGTCCCGTTCATCACAAAGTGTCCGTTGACGGCGTCGTCCCATTCGCCGCGCTGTACCACATACCGGGCATTCGGAAAGGTGGGGACGCAGCCGCCGCGGCCGTCCGGCAGCGTTCCGCCGCCGGCGTGATCAAAGTGCAGGTGGGTCAGGATCACGGTGTCGATGGACTCGCGCTCGACGCCCGCGGCCTGAAGCGAATCCAGAATCCAGTAATCACCCAGTCGGAAGAACGCGCGCTCACGGTCGTCGTATTTGTCGATCACACCGGAGCCGGTTTCGACCAGAATACGCCGGTCGCCCGATTCGACCAGAAAGCAGGTCATGGCCAAGGGAATGCGGTTGGCCTCGTCGACCTCGACCCGTTTGGACCACAGCGGTTTCGGTATGATCCCGAACATCGCCCCGCCGTCGAGCCACAGCTCGCCGCCGTCGAAGAGCGTGATGGTCAGATCGCCGACATGGATACGGCGCGGCTGCGAGGTCGGTCCTGATCCGATTGTTGTCGTCGTCACCCGATGTCCGTTCGTATGACCGCGCGCGACAGGCGCGCGGTGAATAGCGAGTCTCCCTGTGGCAACATTTTATACCGGCCGACCGGCGGCCGGGCAAACCCGCAACGCCTCGCAGCGGGGACGCGCCGCTTCCGTGTGCCCGCCCGATCGATATAATCACGCCCCACGCCGGCGATTCGGTTTCGGCGTTTCGATCTTCGGAGGAGCCACCATGCTGCTGGCAGAGAAACTCGCGAACTGGACCCACCGGCTGAAGACGCGTGACCTGACGCAAGACGCAATCCACGAAACCAAGCGTCGTTTCATCGACTCGCTCGGGACGGCCCTCGGAGCCTACGGGTCCAAACCGGCCACGATCACGCGGCAGACCGCCCTGGCCCTGCCGGTCGCCCGCGGCGGGGCCGTGATCGTCGGCACCGGTCAGCGAACGACGCCGGACATGGCGGCGTTCGTGAACGGCGCCCATATTCGCTATCTGGACTTTAACGACACCTATCTGTCGAATGAGCCGGCCCATCCGTCGGACAACATCGCGGCGACGCTGGCCGTGGCTCAGGCGGCGGGGCGATCGGGCCTGGAGGTGATCCTCGCGACGGGTAGCGCCTATGAGATCCCGTGCCGGCCGTGCGATGCCGCAC
>CAYQDV010000094.1:6799-11978 GCA_964416295.1 uncultured Planctomycetaceae bacterium | reverse complement strand
GAACGGAACACTACCCCCCCGCTCTTCATAGTTTCTGAACATATCGAAGCTCGCGCGGGCGGGACTCAAGGGCACGACACCCCCCGGACGGGCCAGTCGGCGGGCCGCTTCCACAGCGGCGGCGAAGTCATCGACATAGGTTGTTTCCGGCGTGTCCGTCGAACCGCGACGGTCCGCCGCGGCTCGCAGCGCTGCCCCGATTCGGTCCCGCGTCGCCCCCAGACAGACAACCGCCTTTGCTTCGTTCACGAGCCTTTCGGCCAGCGTCCGGAACGACACGCCCTTGTCCGATCCACCCACGATCATCACCACCGGTCGGTCAAAGGCCGCCAGCGCCGTCACGGCCGCCGCGGGAGTCGTGGCCTTCGAGTCGTTGTAGTAGGCCACACCCTCATGCTCGGCCACGAACTGAAGTCGATGGGGCAGGCCGCGAAAGGCCGCCAAGGAATCGAGCGCCACCGCATCTGGCACGCCCAAGATCTTGGACAGCGTCAGCGCCGCGGCGGCGTTCAGCAGATTGTGCCGTCCGGGCACCGTCAGCGCAACGTCGTCGTACGCACGCACGTCCGGCGTCTCCGCCACCACGGTCGACTCGATGCGCACGGTCCGCCCCGCCGGAGCGATGCCGAAGCGATGAATCGGACGCCGCTCGTTCACATCGTCCAGCTCCGGCGGCAGGCTTGGATCGAGCGGCACGGCGACGGCGTCTCCCGGACGCTGAAACCGATAGATGTTCGCCTTGGCGGCCGCGTAGGCCCGCATCGTCCCGTGCCGATCGAGATGGTTGTCGCCAAGGTTCGTGATCAGACCGATGTCCGGACTGCGCCGAATGGCCGCGGCATCTTCCAACTGGAAACTCGACAGCTCCAGCACGACCACATCATTCCGCCGCATCGTATCCAGATCGAGCAGCAGGGACCGACCGATGTTCCCCCCGAGCCAGACGCGACCGAAGGATCGCTCCGGTGCGTCTGCCGCCGCTTCCAGAATCGCCCCCAGCATCGCCGTGGTCGTGCTCTTGCCCACGGTGCCCGTGATCCCCACCATCCTCGCCGGACACCGCTCCAGAAACAGATTCATCTCGCTCGTCCACGGGATTCCGCGTCGCACGGCCGCCCGGAAGAATGCAGACGCGGCCTTGTTCACGGCCGGATTGACCACGAGCAGATCGCAGTCCCGCAGATCGGCCTCATCGTGGCCACACAGTCGGAACGTGACGTCCAACCCGCGCAACGCGGCCACGCTCTCGCTCAAATCCCGTTCGGACGCCCGGTCCGTCACTCGCACATGAGCCTCCTGTTTGCACAACCAGCGCGTGACGCCGACGCCGCCGCCGAACCGCCCCAGTCCCATCACGAGCACACGCTTGTCTCTAAAAGACGCGACCGCCCTCGCTGAGGATTCCGACATGTCTTGCCGCCCTACGCCCGTTCCGTCCGCAGACCTATGTCACGGCGGAACTGCATGCCATCGAATCCGATTTGCCCCATGGCCTGGTACGCCCGCTCCCGCGCGGCCTCCGGGGACGCGCCGCGCGCCGTCACTCCGAGCACGCGTCCTCCGGCCGTCACGACCTCCCCCGCGTGCCGCGCCGTGCCCGCATGAAACACCGCGACCCCGTCCACCGCCGCCGCCGTGTCCAACCCGTCGATCACCTTGCCGCATTCGTACGCCGCCGGATATCCCTCCGACGCCGCCACCACGCACACCGACGCACCGGCCTCCCAATCCAGCCGGATCCGATCCAGACACCCGTCGACTGTCGCGTTGAGTGCCGACGACAGGTCACTCTTCAGTCGCATCAGCACCACCTGAGCCTCGGGATCACCGAAACGGCAGTTAAACTCCAGCACGCGCGGCCCGCCGCTCGTCACCATCAGACCCGCGTACAGTACCCCCCGGTAGGTCACGCCCTCACGCTTCAACCCGTCGACGATCCGAACGAAAACCTGGCGTTCGATCATCGACAGATCGTCGTCACTCAGCGCGTCCGACGGGCTGTACGCCCCCATGCCGCCGGTGTTTGCACCCGTGTCCCCCTCGCCGATCCGCTTGTGATCCGAAGCGGTTTCGAGCATGTAGATGTTGCGCCCGTCCACGAGGGCCATCACGCTGACTTCCGGGCCGGTCAGCCGCTCCTCGATGAGGACGCGCTCGCCCGCCGCGCCGAGCGTATGCCGAACCATCAGGGCTTCCAACGTGGCGACGGCGTCATGCGGATCGTCATGCACGAACGCCCCCTTGCCCTTCGCCAATCCGGCCGCCTTGACCACCAGGCCGGTTTCGCGCGTCAGCACGTATTCCCGCGCCAGGTCGTAGCCGCGTTTCATGTCCCGCGGAACGGCCTCGTCACGTCCCTCACCCGCCTGCCGGCGATGGGCCAGCTCCTGTTCCGTCGGACCGAACACCCGGGCCTCGGCCGTCGGCACGCCGCATTCGCGCATCAGCTTCTTGGCAAACGCCTTGTCGCCCTCGAGCCGGGCCGCCGCCGCTGTAGGCCCGAAGATACGCAAGCCCGCCTCCTCGAAGCGATCGACGATCCCGTCGCACAACGGTTCCTCCGGCCCGACAACCGTCAGGTCCATGCGCTCCCGCTTCGCAAAATCCAGAAGGCCGTCGATGTCGTTTGCGGCTACGCGGACATTTTTCGCCACGGTCGCCGTGCCGGCGTTGCCAGGCGCGCACCAAACCCGCGCGGCCCTTGCCAGCTTCCAGCACAGCACATGCTCGCGCCCCCCACCGCCCACCACCAAGATCTTCATAACGTCACTCTCGCCGCCCACGTCGCCGTCACGGACCGTGCCGGACCCCACATTGACACCATACAATGCGGACCCTCCGCGCCAAGCCGGGGAGCTTGCTTCACTCCGGCTCCGTAACTTCGACGTCGCGTCTCCGCTCGATGGTCCACATGTCCGACTCGTACCGGGTGACCAGGCGCCGCGCCGACGCGGCCGTCTCGGCCGGCCATTCAGCCGGATCGAGCAGCCATCCCAACTGCCGCTCGAGCGCCGGCACCAGCCGCGCGACCGCCTCGGCGAAATCGATCGAAGCGTCCAGCCGCGACCAGGTCGCGCAGCCCTGCTGTTGGAAACGGCTGGCCAGCATGATCGAGCCGTGCTGGAGAATGGCGGTCTGCGTCCGCCGCTGCGCCGACCCCGCGATCTTGGCCACGCGTGACGGATCGTCTGTGTCGTCGACGCAGACGTCCAGCGCGTGACGCCGGTCGAAGCAAAAGAACGGACCGCGATGCGACGACAGGCCGCGCTCGGCATCCGCCTCTCCCACCAGCCGCGCCCCGTGGCCGACAGCCCGGATGATCGCCCGGTGTACCCGCCGATAGAGATCGACCGGCCGCCCGCACACCAACGGATGGCGCGTCGGCAAAACGATCGAATACGTCACTTCCAGATCATGGAGGATCGCTCCGCCTCCCGTCGTTCGCCGAACCACCGGCAGCTCGCCGGCCGGTGACAGTAGATTCTCATACTCCGAGAAAGCCTGAAAATAGCCCAGCGAGATCGTCGGAGGAGACCACGCATAGAGGCGAACGACCGGCTTGACCTCCGGCCCAAGGCAGGCCCGAAGAAGAGCCTCGTCCCGGGCCATGTTCTCCGGACCGGTCAGGGCGGGATCTATCAGCAGGCGGGCGGAGTTCATCCGTGCGATTCTACCGCCATGGAACGGCCCGTGCGCAAGGACCACACGCCCCGGCATTAGTCTCGACGGCCGTATACCCACGCGATATCGAGGTCGGCCCGCCGAAACGTGTAGACG
The DNA here is from genome assembly GCA_964416295.1 of uncultured Planctomycetaceae bacterium. GTDB lineage: Bacteria > Planctomycetota > Phycisphaerae > UBA1845 > UTPLA1 > JAPULF01. The sequence continues at coordinate 8,201 of CAYQDV010000094.1, read as the reverse complement.
GGCTTGAACGACGAAGCAAGCAGATCGTCCGGCGGAGCGTCCGGGGCGCGGTCGCCATAACCGAGGCGATTGTTGATGTGAACGAGGACATAATCGGCGCCGCGAATGGACGGAGGCGGAGGAATCCGGTCGGTGTCCGTCGAAAGCCCCCGACGGATGAAAACGTAGGGCGGATTTGTGGGCAGCAGCCGGTCGATGATGTGATCTTCCCAGAGAAAGCTGACCACGCGGTCGCCGGTCCGGACATGCCGGTTGCACCACCGGATCAGCGACTCGACGCCGTCGCTGGGCGTCTGGATGAGGTTGCGATAGCCGCGGGACTCGGCGCCGAGCCAGCGGTCGCCGACCTCCGCATAGCCGTAGAGATGGTAATCCGGGTGGATCCGTCCGGCGGCCACGAACAAATGGAGGAGCATGACCCCGACGAGAACGCTCCACGCCGCCGCGGCCCTTCGGTCCCACGCCCGCAGCCACCGCCCGGCGTGAACGACGAAGGCGGCGGTGATCGCCATGATGAGGGGATAGACGGCCATGAGATAGAACGTCTGCCGCAGCGGCAGGAGGCACAGGCCCGCGACGTGAACGACAACCGCCACGACCGGGAGACGCCAGCGCGGGTCCTGGGGCGCACGAAAGATGGCGAACAGGAGCGCGGCGGCCGTCACGATTCCGAGGGGCACGGTCAGCTTGATCAGGACGATGCCCGAATAGAGGCGAAGATGATCAGCAAGGTGGGCCATCGGGACGGCACCGTCCCAGCGGAGGCCGCGACGAAGGACTTCACGCGCGATCTCGGGGCGGATCAGGTGCACGGGCATCAAGACGAAGAAGGTGACGGCCGCGAGCGCGATCGTCACGACGCAGGCCCCCCAGCCGCGCGCGGGCCAGAGCCGCTTCCGCAGAATCAAGACAACAATAACTATCCAGACGGCGAGCAGCGCGGCCCAGCCGGCGGTGGCGACCCGCCGGGCCGTCTCCGGCGTCAGGACGAGCTTCCCGGCGGCCATCGCTCCCGGAAGCGCCGCAAGGAGGATCAAGCCAACGCCGGCGATGAGCAGGTGGCGAACCAGACGGTGCGTCTTTGGCATCGCTCTGTCAACGGTCGGCCGCGTGGGGAATGACCGCGACAGGACCCCATAGATGAGCACGAAGCTGACGGCGTGGAGTTTGGCCCCGACGGCCAGGGCCGTGAACACCGCGCACGCAAGCCAACGAACGGACGACGGCCTGCGGCCAAGCGCGACAAACGCCCAGAGCGCCAGCGTCATGAAACAGGCGACGAAGACATCGCCCTCGGTCATCGCGATCCGGGCAAAGCTGAGGAAGTATGGCGAGAACGCCAACAGAACGGCGGCGAGGACGCCGACCATCGAGCCGAAGAGCAATCGGGCCAGCGCGAACG
>CAYQDV010000094.1:0-6699 GCA_964416295.1 uncultured Planctomycetaceae bacterium | reverse complement strand
ACGGCGGCGAGGACGCCGACCATCGAGCCGAAGAGCAATCGGGCCAGCGCGAACGTGGCCAGGATCGTCAGGGCGGCGACGGCCACGCTCACGGCCCGCATGACGACCAGATCGTCACGGCCGGTCAGAGCGAAGACGGCCGCATTGACGTACATGGGCAGGCGCATCTGCGAGCAGTCAAGGGGCGGGTGTTCACCGCTGAGGGGATGGTGCTGGAGGCCGACGGCGATGTCATGGTCGACCGGCTCGTCCCAGACCATCTCAAGGTGCCGGGCGGCATGAAGCGAGATGGCGGTGGAGACAACGACCGCGACCAGCACGACGGCGGCGGCGAGGTGGCCGGACAATCGAGAATCGGTGGCGTGGGACGGTCGGGGTTGCCGCGGTGCGCTGGGCATTCGAGCATTCAGGTGTGGGTCAGGGCCGTGATGCGATGGCCTGAGCCAGCGGGTTGACCACGAGGGGAACGACTCGATCGGCCGCCCACTCATCGGCACACTCGGTCATGTCCGTGTGCGCCTCCTCGAGCGAGCCGGTCTCGGTAAAGCCCCAGTAGCGGCGGACAGTCAGGAAGACGCTAAGCGGCTGCGTTTCAAACTGCTGCGTGCGAACCTCGAACGTGGACGTCCGGCTCTTGACTTCGATGTACACCTGCATGTCACAGTGTTCGCTGACCGACATCCCGAGGAACGGCTGCACGTCGATGGTGTGGTGGACGGACTCGCAGGAAAAGAGGCTTGCCAGCGGCCCGTCACCATAGAGGGCGTCCGCGACCAACTGGTCATGGTTGCCGCGATATTCCAGATCGAATTCGTAGACGACCTCAAGATGGTCGTAGTCGAGTTCGCCGAGGGTCAGGTGGAAAGGGGCCATCTTGAGGACCACCCGTCCGAAACGCCGGGCATCGTCCGGTGACGGTGGATTGTGATAGCCCAGCCGAACCGCGGCGTCGTCGAGGCGAAGCCATCGGCGCGTCCCGCCATCGGTTGCGTTCTCCTCCAGGATGAGGGTGCCGTCGTCGCGCCGGCGGAGCCGCCTCATGCCGGGAAACTCGCGTTTCACACTGTCAAAAAAGTGCAAGACGGTCTCACGCTGCGTCGCCAGATCGAGCTTGAGGAAGAGGCGCGCGGCCACGTGAAAGTCGTCGCAGTGTGCTCCAAATGCCAGGCTCATCGGCGTGCTCCCCAAGCGCACCCCCCACGGGGCAGCGCCTTCTCTCCTTCATTATGTCGACGAGCCCCCGCGATGGCAAGCATCCCGATGACAGCCGCGACCTGCGCAGAACCGCAACCGTGAGGGAGCGGGGATCCTGCGAGAAGCAACGGCTCCTCGACGAGCGTGGCTCTGAATCGACACGACCCAATAGATGGGGAGCATCGGGGTCCCGCCGGTGTGTTTCCTCTGAAAGTGCGTGAGCGATCTCGCCCACACCGTGCGGCCGCTCCAAGCGTGACAGGACGTCAGAAGTTGCCCCAGCGAACGGCCATGACGGCCAGGTGATAGCGTCGAAGCCAGTAGAGGCAGATCGCGGCCGAGCCGAACAGGACCGCGGCCGGCTCGGCCGGCATGCGGACGAGCCCAACATCAATCCAGCCACCGAGCAGATCGGATATCCAGTTCTCGTCCTTGATGAACGTCGAGACCAGCACGCCGTCGTAGAGACACAGCACCCACAGCCATGCGGCCTCGTAATGCACGATCTTGGCCGCCGGGGCCGAGTCCGGCAACGTGCCGACGGTGACCCACCACGAGACGGCTACGGCAGCGACGAACCGATGCACGAACCACGCGACGAGGGGAATGCCGAGGCCCATCAGAAACGGGACACCGCACAAGAGTTCGAGCTCATTGACCTGCTGCAACAGCAACAGAACCGTCCACACGGCCGCAATCAAACCGATGACCAGAAAGTGAAAGCCGGCGAAGCGTCGCGACAGTTCGCTCGACGTACGGACCTTCAATCGCCCGTAGAAGCGGGTCGGGGCTCGGATCACGGCGAGGGAGGTCCTGAGCCATGCGAGCGCATCGGGGCGGGTCTCCCACGCCGCGCCCGGACGTCGCAGCTCCGGCGTCAGCGACGCGTCGATCGCAAGCCCGCACTCCGGGCAGCGGTCGTTTGCAGGGCGGTGCGTCAGGTCATAGCCACAACCTTCACAGCGAGGGGCCGGAGCGGCGCTACACACTTTGCCGGCCACGGCCGCCGCGGCCCGAGTCAACCACAGGAGGAACACACACGCGCCCCCCAGTATAGCGACGAAATAGATCACGACTAGGCCATGCAGTGCAAACCTCAGTGGCCCGTAAACGGCTTCCAGATTCGAGACCACCACGCCGCTGCCGTAGAGGATCAGCACGAGCAGATCAAAAATGCCAAGGCCGGCCGTCATCGCGCGAAACGATCGTGCAAACGAAGCCCGCGCGGAGCCGCCGCGATGGACGGTCGGCAGGAACAGCCACGCGCCGACGGCCATGACCGCGGGCAGGATGAACAGGACCGACAGGAGAATCCCTTCCGCTGGGCCGATGGTGTGGTAGAGATGCCATCGCGCCCAGACCTCGATGAACGATCGGTGGATGACGCCGTGAGCTGGCGCGCTCCAGTCGCGTTGGATCGAGGCATCCCACATCGCCAGAACGAGAATGACGGCCGCCAGCACGGTCGCCCCAACGCCGTAACATACCCAGAAGGCCCGCCACCGGGCCGCCATCAGAGTCGACGCGGTCCGGGTCGGATTGAAGATGCCGATCCACGGTGCGAGCAACACGGCCGGCCACGACGGCGGCGGACCGCACTCGACGGATGTTTCGGTTGGCGTGTTGTTGACGTCCATGGCCTGCCGGCTCATCGGCTGCACTCGGCTTCCGAAGCGAGTATCATCGACGATCGTGCAAAGGGTCAACCACATGGGCCGCCCGGCACGAATGCGGCGGTTCGGCAGTCAGTGGCGAGGAGACGGCGAACGATGGCGTCTATTGTGGAGTGTGTTCCAAACTTCAGCGAGGGCCGGCGGCCCGAAGTCGTGGATCAAATCTGTGCGAAAATCACCGCCGTGCCGGGCGTCAGACTGCTCAGCAAGGAGATGGACGCCGACCACAACCGGGCGGTCGTGACGTTCATCGGCTCTCCGGCCGCGTGCGCCAAGGCGGCCGTGGCCGCGTGCACCAAGGCGGCCGAACTGATCGATCTGAACCACCACGAAGGCGAACACAAGCGGATGGGCGCGACGGACGTCATCCCGTTCGTGCCGGTACAGGGCGTGACGATGGAGGCGTGTGTCGCGCTCGCGAATCGCGTCGCACAGGAGATCAGCCGGCGGTTGAACATCCCGACGTTTCTGTACGAGCACGCGGCAACCGACCCGGCGCGGCAGAACCTGTCGAAGATTCGCGGCAAGGGCTTCGAGCAGATGCGCGACGAGATCGGCACGGCGCCGGTCAAGACACCGGATTTCGGGCCGAAACAGGTCCATCCCACGGCCGGCTGCACCGCGGTCGGAGCGCGGGACTTTCTGATCGCGTACAACATCTACCTCGACACCGACAACAACGACGTCGCCAAGGCCATCGCCAAGAGCATCCGGCTCTCGAGCGGCGGCTATGCCTTCTGCAAGGCGGCGGGGTTCGAGATCAAGGAGCGGAAGTGCGTCCAAGTGTCGATGAACCTGACGAACCCGGCCAAGACGCCGCCTTACCGCGTCTTCGAAACGGTCAAGCGCGAAGCGGCGCGTTACGGCGTAAACGTGACGAGCAGCGAAGTCGTGGGGCTGGCGCCGCTGTTCGCCATCAGCGACGCGGCGGAGTTCTACTTGCAGATCGAGAACTGGGACGCCTCACAGATCATCGAGACCGCGCTGCTCGAGGCGGAAACGACGGCGGGCTTCCTGGAGACGCTCTCGTCGCGGCGCCCCACACCCGGCGGAGGGAGCGCCAGCGCCCATGCCGGGGCGTTGGGCGCGGCCTTGGTCGCGATGGTCGGACGATTGAACGACAAAAAGGACGGGACGCCGGGCAAGCTCCACGACTCGATCGAGCCGGCCGACGCCCTGGTGGGCCGGCTGAGCAGTCTCGTCACCGAAGACGCGGCGGCGTTTGACGCCGTCGTCAAGGCCTGGAGGCTGTCGGACGACGATCCCGACAAGGATCGCATCAAGCAGGCGGCGCAGATCGGCGCGGCGGAGGCGCCGCTCGAAACGATGACGACGGCCTACAAAGTCATGAAGCTGGCCCAAGCGGCTCTCGAGAAATCGAAAAAGAACTGTGCCTCGGACGCGGGCGTCGCGGCCATCCTCGCCCACGCCGCCCTCGAAGGCGCCCGTCTCAACGTGATGATCAACCTCCCCGACATTGCGGATGAAACCCGACGAAGCGAGCTGAGGTCCGCCGCGGACCAGCTGCGGGCCGAGGCCCGGGCGATCCGCGAGACGATGGACACCGCGCTCGACGCCGGTTTCAAGTAGGATTCCGGTGATCGCCGAGAGCGCGTGCCCGCTGCCGGCACGTGGAGCAACATGTCCCATCGCATGGCGTGGCTGGTAGCGATCTGGACGTGCCTCGTGCTCGCCGCCGCGACGATGCTGCTTTGCGCCGCGCCGGGCGGAGGACGCTCCGTACTGCAACGCCCGCCCTTGTCTTATATCGCGCCCGTCCTGACGGTTCCGGTCGTCATGCCCCATCCGGCAGACCTGCGAGCCTATGCCCTGCCCGTCGGACTGGCCGGCTTTCTCGTGCTGATCGCGGCGGCGGCACCCCGGCTGTTCATGTTGAAACCGCCGCAAGGCCCTGCTCCGGCTGGCAACGGGCGGAACCGAATCGCGTGCGCCCCCGAGTGGCTCGGAGCCGCCGTCCTCGCGATCGCGTTGGGCTCGGCGTTCGCCAACGGAACCTGGGAACTCTCCCGAGGATGGGTCTTTCACTTGGCCGTCGCGTTGGGGTGGGCCTTTCTGGTCGCCCGCCTCGCGTCGCGGATCGCGGTCCGGCGGATGCTCACCGGCATGTGCCTCATCGCGGTAATCGCCACGGTGCTGAGCCTTCTGCATCGCCAGGTGATGGGCATCCGCGGCGTTCGATGGCCGGTCGGACCCATCACGATCACGGCGGCGATGGGAGCGATCTGGGCCACCGCAGCAGTCGCCATGCTCGGCCGGCATGTGTGGCGACCAAGCACGACGACGAGGCGACGTCCGCCGGACCGCCGGACGCTGCTAACCGCCATCGCCCTGCTGCTCGCTGTCGCGCTCGTCTATGTGTCCGGCCGACGTGCGGGCTGGCTCGGGCTGGCTGGTGCGGTCGTCCTGATCGCGGTCCTCGGCGTGTTCCGGCGTTATCGACGCAAGGTTGTTCGCATCGCGGTGGCGGCGGGAGTCGTGGGAGTTGTGTCGCTGGCCTCCGTCTGGGCGTGGGGACAGGTGCGGGACCCGAGGCGCGAGATCGGAGGTTCGGTCGCCCTCCGGCTGACACGCTGGACACACACGGTCGAACGGCTGGCGGACCGGCCGCTGCTCGGATTCGGGCCGGACCAGTATGTGTGCGAGATGACGACCGTCATGGCGCCCCTCAAGGCCGAGACACCCCAGGTCCTGCACGGCGAGATCGTGCTGGCAGCCCACAACGAGTGGCTCCAGGCCGCGTTCGAACTGGGCATCCCCGGCGGCCTGTTCTATCTGGCCATCCCCATGGCGGCGATTCTCCTCGCCGCACGAACCTGGTTTCGTGACCCGAGCCGGGAACGCCGGACGCAGGCCGCGGCCATCGCCGCCGCGCTCGCCGCTATCGTCATCATGGAGTCCGTCAGCATCAATCTCCGCAATCCGATCCTGCCCGCGTGGTATTGGACGCTGATCGGACTGGCCGGCGCGGTGTCGCGCCCGCCGCGCTCCGGCCCGTGGCGACTGCCGAACTGGGCGCCTCGACGGATCGTCGTTCGCTTCGCCGCTGGGGCACTGGCAGCGGCCTTGCTGCTTACGACCTACGACGACATCAATTTGGGCGTCGCCCAATCGCGGGCCGCGCGGATGATCGGGCGGAATGACCGGCGGGCGGTCGGCCTGCTCCAACTGGCCGGCACTCGATTCGGAGCCGAGCATTGGCTCTCCGTGCAACACGACCTCGCGAGGGCCGCGTCCAACGTCGCACACGCCTCGCAGGCGCCGCCGCCCGACGCGGATCGCGCCACCGCTGCAAAGCTAGCGGTGGCCACATGGCGGAGATTGGTCGCACGGTGTCGCGGTTATCCGGAAGCGGGCGGGCAACTGGCGGAGGCCCTTCTCGATGCGGGCCGCGCAAAAGAGGCTCGGGTCGAATTGGAGTCCTGGCTGCGCGAGATGGATCCCTACGATGCGCAGGCCAATCTCCTCTACGCCCGCGAATTTGAAGACGATCCGGTCGCGCGGATCGAGCGCTTGGAACACGCCCTGCGGGACGGCCCGATGACGGCATCGACGCTACGACTGGCGTCGGAGAGGCTCACTGTGGCGGAGTTCGCTTCCTGGTGGTCCGATCGTGTCGCCGGCGCCACGCGCGATCTCGCCGAACGCCCTGAGCAGGACTGGCAGAACCCCTTGGCGCCGGAAGTGTTGCGACTGGAAGCGGCCCTTCTGTTTGCAGACGGTCGTCTCAATAACGCGGCGCGGATACAGGCGCTGGCCGCCGAGGCGTATCGCGCGTTGTTCGACTCCAACAATCCCCATCGCCGTCCGGCCG
>CAYQDV010000093.1:0-12006 GCA_964416295.1 uncultured Planctomycetaceae bacterium | reverse complement strand
TTCCTGACACGTTTCAGCTCGCCAGCGTGGGGGTCAGGTGGCGTCATCGGAGGTTGCAGTCGTCGTGGTCGGTTGCGGCGGAAACGTCCACAGGCCATCGTCCTCCATAATCTTGAACGACTCGAGAAACAGCGGTGGCGTGACCCGGCTGTTCGGATCGATGTACATCGTCATGACGCCATAAGCCGGGCCGCCGGAGAAGTCCAATCGTATCGGGATCGGGCCGGCCGAGGTGGCCTGGCCGCCCGCCTTCCAATTACCGCCATAGACCTGCGGGCCGAACCAAGGCTGCTGCGATCCGACGCGGCCGGATTGGAGTGCCCGGGCGGTCCAGTCCCAGGTGACGGCGTGAATCGACCCGTACGTTTCGGAGAGTTCGTCGCGCAGGTCCGCGAGTTGTTCATCGGTGACGGCCTCGGCCGTGTCGGGTGACAAGTGCGTCCGGGCTGCGGTCCAGTCGCCGTGCTCGACCTCCTCGATGAAGGACGCCACGATCTTTGGCGGGACGTTGGCCACCTTGACGACGCCGACGACCATCACGGTCAGACCGATGTGCATGAGCACGGCCAGGCTGGAGATCACGACGCCCGCCAGGGCCAGGCCCCTTCCCTTCCGTCGCCCGCCGGAGCGCGAGATGCCGACCAACGCGACGATTCCGAAGATCAATCCGGCCAGCGGCGTCAGAAACGGGATGCAGACGAGAACGGCGCAGAGCGCGAGCACCAGCGAGGCAACGGCGGCCTTGCTGGTTCCGGGGATCTCGGGCAGGCCACCGCCGGGCAGCGGGACCATGGGGGCCTCGTCGAATTGCGTCATGGGAGGGGTCCTCCTTATGTGGGGAGCCGGCGGCGATGCCCTTCGGAAGCGGCATTCCTCGAAACGGGCCACGGATGTCACGGGTATTCTACGAGGCGTCGCGGTCCGTGGAAAGCGGACATCCGGCTGGGCCGTCCTGGTGCTCCGGCGACCCTTGACGCCCCAGGGTCCCGGCTCTATTTTGCGGTTCGTCAAGCGGCGGTCTGGCCGACCGGCACCAGCCCGCGGGACGGTTACAGTCGGCGACGGCGCCACGCCGGGATGCGCCGGGGAGATGGTCAAGATGGCAGTCAAGGTCGGAATCAACGGGTTTGGTCGGATCGGGCGAATGGTGGCGCGGGCGATGGTGCAGCGCCGGGGCGAATTCGACATTGTGGCGATCAACGACGTCGGCTCTCCCCCGCGGATCCATGCGCATCTGTTCAAGTATGACACGGCCCACCGGCAATTCAACGGGACGGTCGAGCACGACGAGACCGCCCTGGTGATCAATGGCGACCGGGTGCGCGTTCTGGCCGAGCGTGATCCGGCCAGGCTGCCGTGGGGCGACCTTGGAGCGACGGTCGTCATAGAATCTACCGGCGTCTTCACCAAGCGCAACGACGGCAAGAAGGCCGGTTACGACGACCACATCAAGGCCGGCGCCAAGAAGGTCATCCTGTCGGCGCCCGCCAAGGATCAGATCGACGCCACCGTTGTGCTCGGCGTCAATGACGAAACGCTGAAGTCCGAGCACACCTTCGTCAGCAACGGGAGCTGCACGACGAACTGCCTGGCGCCGCTCATCAAGGTCGTTGCCGACAACCCGGCGGTCTTTGGCCGAAAGGTCGACGGCATGATGACCACGATCCACGCCTACACCAACGACCAGCGGATCCTCGATCAGGTTCACGGAGACGACCTGCTCCGCGCCCGGACGGCCGCGATGAACATCATCCCGTCCACCACCGGGGCGGCCCGCGCGATCAGCCTGGTCGTGCCCAGCGACGACATCCGGCTGGACGGTTTCGCGTTCCGCGTGCCGGTCATGGATGGCAGCGTCGTGGATCTGTCGCTGATGCTTGAGAAGGACGTTGAGGTCGACCAGGTCAACGACGTGTTCCGCAAGGCGGCCGCGAGCGATCGGTTTAAGGGCATCCTCTTCTACAACACCGAGCCGCTGGTCAGCAGCGATATCATCGGCAATCCCCACAGCAGCGTCTTTGACGCGACGCGGACCATGACGACGCCAAAGGGCAAGGGCCGCCTGCTCAAGCTCGTGAGCTGGTACGACAACGAGTGGGGCTTCTCGAATCGCGTCTGCGACCTGGCCCTCCGGCTGGCGGCGTTGGCCTGATCAGGCCGCCGCGACATCAGCCGATCGGAATCGCCCCGAACAGCCGCCCGGCGATGTAGTACAGGCACACGACCAGGACGGCGCAACCGGCCAGGTTCATGGCGAATCCGGACCGGACCATCTGGCCGATGCGGAAATATCCCGTGCCATAGACCAGGGCGTTCGGCGGCGTCGCCACCGGCAGCATGAACGCCATCGACGAGGCCATCGCCGCGGCGACGCACAGGGTGATCGGTTCCAACCCAAGCTGCGGCGCCACGCCGATCAGGACGGGCGTAATCATCGACGTCACGGCCGTGTTGCTCGTGATCTCGGTCATGAAGTCGACCATCAGGACGATCAGGATCAGACACACCCAGGGTCCGGGCCGCCCGATCTGCGCCACGAAACCTTCCGCCAGCCAGTCGGTCAGGCCCGTCTTGAACATGGCGTCCGACAGGGCGATCCCGCCGCCGAAGAGGACCAGCGTGCCCCAATCAACGTATCGCGTGTCGCGCCAGACCAGGACCGATCGCCACCGTCGCAGGTCGACCGGAACCACGAACAACAGCAAGGCCCCGAACAGGCCGATTTCATAGATGTTGAATCGTTCGATTCGCCGGTAGGCCGATTCGGGCAGCACGTCCTTCCAGAACGGGTGCGTGATCCACAACGCGGCGACCAGCGCAAACGTCAGCAGCGTGACGGTCTCGTCCACGGTTCGCGGTCCGAGGGCGGACCGGGCCTTGCGGATCGCCGCCAGACCGGCGGTCGTGTCGCCGATCCGCGGGTGGTGGAGGAGCATGAGCAGCCCCCATGCCGTCACCAGCCCGACCAGCGCCACGGGCAGGCCGATCTTCATCCATTGGAGGAAATGGATGTTGCCGATTCCCTGCGACTGAAAGATGCCGACGACGATTCCGTTCGGCGGCGAGCCGATGATCGTGCCCAGTCCGCCGATGGAGGCCGACCACGCGACGCCGAGCATCAACGCGACCCCGAAGCGCGACCGCCCCGGCGCCTCGCCCAGTTGCTCCAGGATCGTCAGGGCGATCGGCAGCATCATCGCGGTCGTCGCCGTGTTGGAAATCCACATCGACAGGAAGGCGGTCACGCTCATCACGACGAGCAGGATACGGCCGGGGCCGCGCATCACCGATCGGCGGCAGAGGATGCCCAGTGTAATACGGCGGTCGAGACCGGACTTTCGCATCGCGCCCGCCAACAGGAAGCCGGCCAGGAACAGGTAGATGACCGGGCTGGCGAACGGGGCGAATGCGGCCTTCGCGTCGTAGCGGTGGAGGTGCCCGCCGATGCTGCCCGTGACATGCAGCAATGGAAGCAGCAGGCCGGGGGTCAGGGCGGTCACCGGGATGGGCACGGCTTCGGTCACCCACCAGAGGACCATGAGCGCGAGAATGGCGAGCGTCGATTGGAGGCCGCGGGCGAGTTCGAGCGTGTCGGGATGATCGACCGGCAGACCGAGCCGCGCGGCCGCGTGGTGCGAAAACGCGTCGAACGTCGGCAGGGCCAGCAGCAACAGCAGACCCGCCAGGCCGAGCACCAGCCCCACCCGCTGTACGGCCGTCCGGGCGGGTCTTTGTTCACGCGGGTCGGGTTGCGGTTCGCCCATCGTTTCGTTCGGCACGCCGGCGGCTCCGCTCTCTCAAACGACCGACGGGTGGACAGTCTGGGCCGGTCCGCCTCATTCGGCAAGGGCCGCGATGCTCACTCGCCGAACCCGTGGCCGTGATAGCGGGGCCGCCCCCGTGGCCGACGTGGCCCGTGCCGGCTGCGTCCGATCCACTGGCGGACAAGCCGCCAGTGGCACCCATCGGGGCAGCCACGACTGTCACGGCCCCCAGCCCCTGCGCTTCGGAGGACGTCTTTGATGGGCCTGGGTGCGATCGGTTATACTGAAGCGATCGGCCTCTTGTTCGAGATCAGGCCGGGCCGGAGGTGGAGTAGCGATCATGCGGACCGTTTGTGTGGTTTTCATCGTCATCATCCTGGTCGGTGCGGCGGCAGCGACAGGCCGGGGCGACGTTCCCCGTGCCGGCGATGCCTCGACGGCGCGCACGGTTGAGGTCCGCGTGCCGGGTGTGACCGTCGACGGAAAACCCGCTGTAGACGCCCTTCGCCGTGGGCGCGGCTGGCTGATCCGGCAGGGCTACGAGGTCGACCGTTGCGGCGTGAGCCCGGCCGGGGGCAGTCTGGTCGTCGACGTCGACGATGCGGCCGACCTCCAGCGTCTGACGGACGCGGGTTTCGTCGTTCTCCGCGAATGGACGCCCGCTCCGCTCCGCGGCGCCGCCCTGACCGACCCCCAATATTTCACGCCCGCCGAAATTGGCGCGATGCTGCTTCAGGTCGCCACCGATCACCCCGCCATCGCCGCGCGATTCGCGGTCGGGACGACCCACGAGGGACGGCCGATCTGGGCGATCGAGATATCCGATCATCCCCGCGTGGACGAGGACGAGCCGGCCATCCAGTTCAACGGCCAGCACCACGCCCGCGAGGTCGCCACCAGTCACGTCGTGATGGATGTCGTCACGACGCTCACCAACGGGTATGGCGTCGATCCGCAGATCACCGCATGGGTCAATGCCTACAAGACCGTCTGCGTGCCGATGGTCAACCCCGACGGCGTGGACTATGTGTTCAACTTCAACAGCCTGTGGCGGAAAAATCGGCAGACTTATCCGCCCAACTGCATCGGCGTAGACCTGAACCGAAACTATCCCTACCTGTGGGGGCCGGGTTGCGGATCGAGCGGTGTGTGTTCGAGCAACATCTATCGCGGACCGTCCGTCGCCTCCGAACTCGAGACGCAGGCCCTGGTCGGTCTGGCGCAGACGTACGACTTCACGATGGCCACGTCGTATCACGCGTTTGGGCGATTCATCGATTACCCCTATGCGTGCAGCGACGGCTCGCCCGCCGGACAGATGCCCGAGCACGCCGTTATTGACGAGATGATGAACGGCGTGGCCGACGCGATCGACGCCGTCGACGGCGTCCCGCGCTATACCGTCTTTTCGCCCGTCCCCGCCGGCGGCGTCAACGGTGACGACACGAGTTGGTACTACGCCGACATGGGGGCCTACCCGTTCATCATCGAAGTCGGCACGAGCTTTGAGCCGCCGTTCAGCGAGGTAGCCGGCATCGTCAACCGGAACCGGGCCGGCTGGCAGTATATGTATCAGCGGCTCGGTCAGGCGCGGATCGACGTCCATGTGACCGCCCAGTGCGCCCCGACGATCGCCACGGTCGAGTTGACCGACTTCGTCTACGACACGGGCGAGCTGCCACGCCAGACGACGCTGCCGTTCGGTCGCTGGAGCTACATCGTCCCCGCGAACGCCGGTTACACCGTCCGGGCCTCCCGGCCCGGTTTTGTTACACGACAGGTGATCGTCAACGTGGGAAGCGTGCCCGTTTCGGTGGATATCGACCTCCACCCGTTTTCCTTGCCCACGACGCCGCTCGGCGACATGGACCAGAATTGCATCGTCAACGGGGCGGACATCCCCGGCTTCGCCGCGGTCCTGTTGAACGGCGCCGACCCCGCTCAGATCGTCCTCGGTGATTTCACCCGCGACTGCGTGATCGACTTCGCAGACATTCCGCCCTTCGTGGCCGCCCTGCTGAACGGCGACGCCTGCCCCTGACCACGATCATCGAGATGTGCAGGGTCCGCTGTGCGGACCGGACTCGCATGGGTGCCCCGTCCCCTCCGGGGGCGGGGGACGGATTGCCGCTTACAGCCGTGTAGCGGAGCCTGCGCGACTGACTCCCCGCGCAGGCACCGGCTTTCAAGCAGCAGCCCCAATGCGCCCATTATACGCTTGTCTCGAGGCTAATGCAGCGAGTATATCGCAACGTCGTGGTGCAATGGGTCAAACTGGTACATGCGCAGCCTGCGAGCAGGGTCGTAGTTGAAGTGGAGCGTGATGACATGCTTTCCGGGCTTGCCTTCCCGCCCGTGGTGGTTCCGGCGCACCGGCCGTACGAAGATCGGGCTCTTGAGACTCTGCTCCCCGGTATTCGGGTCCACTTGCGGTCCCGCGCCGGCGTTGATCCACCAACGCACTCGGCCGAAGCTGAACCAGGCCCCGCCTCCGCCGACATCGATGGTCGGGCCGAACGTATTCTCCCAGCCGCGGGCGCCGCCAAAGTCCACGTTCAGGTAACCGTGGACGTAGCGGTCTCCGTTAAGCAGGGTAATCTTGATGTTGCTGTTCTGTTTGACTTCGAGGCTGTCGGGCGTTTGCTTTCTCTCATTTCCCGCTCTGGTCTGGTAAGCCATCCAACGCTGCAGCCGGCGTCCGTCCCGCCACTGACCATAGAGCGTGTTGTTGAGGTAGATCATGGTGAAGTTGCTGTCGGGGTCGGGCTGCACCTCCGCAGGTAGCTTTGTGCGATCGCGCCAGTCCAGTAGCGCCATTTCGGCTTTTTCCAAGTTCCTCACGACCTTCTCGGCGTCCCTCCGATTGCGTGGTTCGTCGTCATCGTCGTCCTCTTCATCGTCATTATCATCCCCATCCAGACTGCCGAGCAGGGCTTTCCACATACGTTTTGACGGGGCGAGATCGCCGATCATGGCTTCAATGACTGCCTTCCGGTCGTAGTCGGGCTGTCCGGGATCGCCGAAGACATCGAGTTCCCATTGACGGAGAGGCTTCGTATCGAGGACCAGGTTTCCCTTGGCGTCGACTTCGAATTCATCGGAGTTGTTGTGGACCAGCCGCGGGCCGGACCAGGTCTTCGCAGCGTTCTCCAGTGCCTGCACACGGGGCGGATGGACCCGCCAGCCCCAATGATAGGTCAGGTTGTAGTACTTGCCCGGGGCGTGCAGAATGCGAAACCGGTAGGCATTCCCAGGCTTCATGGGGTAGAAGGTCGCGTCCATGGCCACATGGGGGGCTCGCGGGGCGGCCGCAAGCGTTTCGGGCGGTATGTTGTTTGGCGCTGCCGCCTCCACAGCGTCGGTGCCACGGCTGAAATACATGACGAAGGGAGAAAAGTCGTCTTCGCCGTCATCCAGCACATAGATGACATAGTTGATGATCCACGGCTCGTTCAGGGCGGGAGACACGTCCAGGAAGGCGGTGTCCGACTCGATGTGGCTGTCGTACCAGATCTGGCGGACGGTCACTTCCCATTGTCCCGCAGCATTCCGAGTCAGGACCTTGGTCTTTGAATCGCTCCCATTTCGGTAATGGAGCAGCGGGAAGCCCTGGTACCGGCGTGTGACACTTCCGGTCCCATCAAGGAACTCGATCTCGGCATTGGCTCGCGTGACCTCGCTCGGGGACAGACCGGTGAGGAGGTCCACACCCTCGAGGATGTTGACGCCGACCTTGATCAGAGCGGTGTCGACCCCTTGCCGGCTCATCGCCGCGTGCCGGGCCTTCCGGAAGATCCGGATGAGGTCGGTCGTGGGGGAAGTGCCGTCGATCGGGGTCTCGATGACCCCGAATGCGTCCTCACCCGGGTCGCCACGCTTCTCGTGGAGGTTATACGGGTCGCCTGCGCGGGACGGCAGGGTATTGGGCATCTCCCTCATCAGGATGTCGAGCATGTTCAGTTCGACCGTTGGAAGGAGATTCGTGGCTCCATTTCCGAGGCAGAGGCCCGTCGGGTCGATCAGGGGAAACCCCGGCGCGAAGCGCGTGCCGTGGGTCCAGACTTCGGTCTGATCAAAGCGGTGGTGGTTTTGCCTGAGCGTGGTCTGCTGGTACCCGAACTGCGGAGACGAACCTCCAGGCGGCCCTGCGAAACCGTAGGGTAGGGGCCCCGCGGCGTTGCCCGCAGCCACCAGCAGGCTCACGAGACCGGTGATCGAGCCGATAACGACAATACCTCTTTGGACGGAAAGCTTCATGATCCCAATTCCCTCCTCGTGTTTGGGAGAGCGTTTGTGTCGGACATGGGTACCTGTCAATTTGAATCTGTGGTGATCAGCCGTACGTCGGCGCATCACCTCTTCTGAACCCGAGCCATTGAAACCTCGTGGCGATAAACTCAGGCGTGACCTTGGCCGGGAACGACGCCCAGCGGCATAGTCGCTCGTTGCCATAGCGCACCAACCCGACCGAGCAGCACGCTCCATGATGGCCCTGGCTGGGGGCTCTCGTTGGGCCGAAGAGCCGTCGAATGAACAGGAAGTTGCGCAGGAAATCGACCTCGCGCTTGCCGCCCGTTACCAACGTCCATCCGGGGGCAAGACCCTTCTTCGCCGCGAAATCCTTGAGGACGTCCGGCGTGTCGTGCGCCGGGTCCGTCGTGACTGAATACATGAAGATGTCACGGCCGACACGATTTCCGAGCAGTCGCTGCACCTTCACAAGGTTGTCGACCACCGGGTAGACCGAATCGCCGCGCACCGACATGAAGTTGATCGTGACAATCCGATCGCGGATCAGATCGTCGTAGAACATGCACGTCTTGCCGTCGTGCGTTTTCACTTTCACGTTGGGGATGAGATGGGCGGAAGCCCCCGGCTTACTGGGTGCAGCGATCTCCGGGAGAGACTCTTTGTTCATCGCCGTGACCTGCAGGCCCCGTTTCCAGAGCGCCAACCCCGGGATCGCGACGGCACCGGCAGTGCCCGCGATACCCGCTGTGAGTACTGCCCTTCGTGTAATCTTATTGGTCGTCATTGGCTCGCTCCAATCTTGTCGGTTTTCCTCTCCTGATTCGGTGGACTCCGGTTTCCTCTGTTACTGGCACTCGCGAGGCTCCGGTTCGGGCTGTGGGATGAAGACGCCATTGCAGAATCTGGCAGCCTCGGGATCCGTATGGTGCCCCACATCCAAGGAAAGACCGATGTTGTACCGAATCATCATCGCGTGATCTTCGTGGACCACGTTGTGACAGTGCATGATGTAGTGGCCTTCGAAGTCGCGGAAACGGAAGAAGCACAGCCCCACGTCGTTGGGCAGAATCGTCAGGACGTCCTTGCGCCCGAAACGCGGGTCATCGCGTGATACGGGTCTGCCGTTGAAGTCGATGAGACGGAACTCTTCGAAGTGGATATGGACCGGGTGCGACCAGTCGCCACCGTCGTTCTTGATCCGCCAGACTTCGTAGGCTCCCTTCTCGATCACCACGGGGATCTCGGTCATGTCGGCCACCAGATTGTTGACCGTAAACAGACCTCCGTCATAGTCAAAATGGAAATCGCGGACGTAAACATTTCGGCGTACGCCGGCCCCGTCGATCCAATGGAGGTACTTGCGCACGTGGATCGTAGTGCCATGAAGCCCGGGGACCGGGATTTCCTCGATCGTATAGTCACTGGGTGTTGCCGTCGTGACGAGGTAACGCAACCGCATCAGGTCCTCGTAGTCGTCGGGGAACTCGCGGAGCCTGTCGATCTGCGCTGGGTCTCTGCTGTGGTCCTCTCCTTGGGCAGGGACGAGGTCGAACCGCATCATGCCGTCGCGGGTTACGTTTGGGTCCAGGTCCCTGAGGTTGCGGCCGGTGGGGCCTCGACCGTGGATCTGCTCCAGCGCGTTATACAGGTAGACATGCTCGACGTGGTCCGGCACCTGGGCGAAGTCGACGATCACGTCGTGCCGCTGGGCGACCGACATTTCAAGGCTGTCCTCCGCGAGTGGCTTGTGTAGAATATTGCCCTCGCTCGAGACGACCCACATCTTCAGACCGGGAATCAGGTCGCCGTTCTCATCCGTCAGGAACAGCTTGTAGAAACGCGACGGCCCTCCGTTTACGATACGAAAGCGATAGCGCCGGCGCTCGACCGTCAGCTTCGGCTGGACGACGCGGTTGATGGTCCACTTGTCGCCGAGGATGCCGTCCGTGTTGAAGACATCAAAGACCGCCTGGCCCTGGTGGTCGAACAGCACGTCGTGGATCATAAAGGGGATGTCGTACTTGCGGTCGATGATGTCGCCGTTCTTGGCATACACGAACTGCCCGGGAAGTCGGAGCGTGCCGTCGTCCCGCTCATCCCCCGTGTCCTTGTACTCGTCGGGAATGCCGGGGTCGTCCGACTTGTCAAAGCAGAAGTAGAACCCCGACAGGCCCGCGTAGACATTCGGCGCGGTAAAGTCCATGCGGTGGTCGTGGTACCAGAGGAAGCTCAGGCGTTCGCGCCAGTCATCGCCGGCTGCGAATTGCACATAGTGGTGGTCGTGCCATTGCCCGGGGTCGATGAAGCCCATGGGGAAGCCGTCACTCTCTGATGCAGTATGGGCGTTGTGCAGGTGCGTTGTGGTCGACTGTATCCCGAACGGCGGAAAATCGTCCACCGAGTTACATTCCGGAAGCCCGTTGGCCATGCGTACCAGGATGGGTTCGCCGTAGAACGCGATGATCGAGGGCCCGGGAATGATACCGTGATAGCCGAAACTGAGAGTCCCCTGCCCGCCGGGCGACAGGGCCGTGAGGTCGTCATGGTAGTTTTGATACATGAGGCGGATGTTGACCTGGTAATACTTTTGCGGCAGGAACTCGTCCCACCGCTGGTGCGGCCTGCCGTCCGGCCTGCCTTCGCCCCACTCCGGGCTCGGGGTGGCCATGTTCTTGGGATGTGGGTTGCCCGCGGCGTCCGTCAGGTTTTCGTGGCCGCTCGCCAGCTCACCATCATTCCCACGCACGGGCCGGGCAATCGGAGGGATCGGAAGGTCCATGGTGAACGGCGAGGTGGGAGGGCTCGGATGCACCTCCAGATCCATCGGGACGCCGTCCGGCATGAACAGTGTGTCGGGTGGCATGTCGGGGTTCGGCGCTCCAACCCCGACCTGTGGCTCGCCGCGAATTCCGGCCTTGGCTGTCAGAATCTTGGCAAGGGCCGCACCATTGGCGAGCAGCCCGGCCTTGAGCACACTCCTCCTACTGGTCATTGTCTTTTCTCCAGGATCGCGGACGCGAGTCAGGGGTCAGCGGGCTGACCGGCCCACGCGGCCGGCCGGACTTGTCAGAGATGCCCGGAAGGATCAGCGCATCGCCCAACTCGAGGTGGCCGGGGCGCGGTTCCTCCGGCAGGTCAAGGGATGGCTGTGCCAGGCGCTCGGTTTTCGTGATGGGTCGGATGCAGGCCGGTGGAGCGCCGGCGGGCCGGCGATGGCCCGCGGTCAACTGTCCAGACGCGGCGACCCACTGTGCACAACGCTGCGGCGCCCCGGCATCGACGCGGCCAGTCGGCGCGACGAGCAGGCCGTCCGTTCGGTTGTGGTTGACAGGAGAGTCTTGGGCGGCCGTCGCACCGCGAATGCTGCGCAGCCGATCCTGACGTTTCTGCTCCGCGCGTGCGTGCAGCAACACCGCGATTTCCCTCCCTTTCGTCAGCCGCCTCCTGCGCCGCCAACGCCCCCGCCTGGCCCTCGCCCCGAGGGGAAATATAAACCTGCCGGTCAACTACGGCCAATATACAGGTTTTCATACCCTCTTGTCAATAGTAGCGAAAACGGGGGTGGGGTGCCCTGCTGGATGCTCTTGCGACCTGATCCTCGGACGGAGCGCGGCGCGGAGGCTCAACGGACGACGATCTCGCCGTTAGCCCAAGTTGCGCACCTGCGCGGAATCGAAGTATTTTTCGCGGTGTCGATAGGCCGTAACAGGCTCTTGAGCGGGGTTGCATTTATGATAACCGTTCACGGCCTCTCGTGCAAAACGCTTAACTGAGGCGGCCTTTGCGTCCGGTACAAGGGTGTGAAGGCACTTGAGCAATGTTCCAAGCTCCTGTAGGGTGGGCACGGCCCACCACTTCTTCATTCACGGCGCCCGGCCTCTGGGTGGGCAATGCCCACCCTACTCGGCTGCCCACCACCTCTTCATTCACGGTGCTCGGCCTCTCGGTGGGCAGTGCCCACCCTACTCGGCTGTGACGAACCCGGCGCCGG
>CAYQDV010000092.1:0-12149 GCA_964416295.1 uncultured Planctomycetaceae bacterium | reverse complement strand
CCCGCGCCGGTCGCCCGGCCACGCGGCGGTGGCGGTGCCACGCGCCGAACGTGCGGGCGCGGCTGTGCGCCGGCCCGCCGGCCCGTTACAATGATCTCATGGAGAAACGCTGATGTCTCAATCTGCTGATACGCTCTTCGGCCGGTCGCGCCGGGGCGGCTGCCGCGTCGTCGTCACCGGACAGGTCGGTGTCGACAAGAAGCCCTTCCTCGAAAACGTCGCCCGTCTCGCGCGCCAGCGCGGCCACGCCCTCACGCTCTGTCACGTCGGCGACAGGATGTATGCCGAGGCCCCCGACATCGTGTCCGGCCGCATCCTCGACCTCCCGCGGACTCGCCTCAACACCCTGCGCCGCGCCGTTTTCAAGGACATCCTCACCACCGCCGACCAGACCCAGAATCTCATCATCAACACCCACGCAACCTTCCGTTGGAAGCACGGCCTCTTCGAGGCGTTCGACTTCGACCACATGACCACCTTCAACGCCGATCTCTACGTCACGCTGGTCGACAACGTCGACGCCATCCACGAGCGCCTCCTCCGCGAGCACGACATCGTTCACACCCTCAAGGACATTATGGTCTGGCGCGAAGAGGAGATCCTCGCCACCGAGATCCTGGCCCACGCCATCGGCGGTCACGGGCGGTTCTGCGTCCTCGCCCGCGGCCACGAGGGCGACACGGCCGAATCGCTCGTCCGCCTCATGTTTGAGTCCCACCGCAAGAGGATCTACCCGAGCTTCCCCATGTCGCACGTCATGGACATGCCCGACGTGCTCGCCGAAATCGACGCCTTCCGCGGCGCCCTCGCCGAGCACTTCATCTGTTTCGACCCCGGCGACCTCGACGAAAAACGTCTCCTGTTCGAGGCGGACAAGGCAACCGAGGCGGGCGCACCGACGATCACCCTGGCCGTCAACGGCCGCGACGTCGTTTTCGACGTCCGCGAGGTCACGTCCGTCGCGCGCGACATCGACGGGCAGATCTATGCCCGCGATTTCAAGCTGATCGACCAGTCCGATATGATCGTGAGCTTCGTGCCCGAGCTTCGCGGCGGCCTTCCGGGCCTGTCCAGCGGCGTCGAGCGCGAGTTGCAACACGCCTTCGAAGGCACCAAGGAAGTGTACGTCATCTGGCGCCCGAAGAAGCCTCCCTCACCCTTCATCACGGAGACCGCGACGCGCGTCTTTCCATGTGTCGAGGACCTCTTCAAGCACTTTCAGAACAAAGGCTACATCGGCGACTACCAGCTCGACCTGCCGAAGTCGTCGGGCCCCCGGAAACGCGGCCGCATCGGATAGTCCGATCGGTCGGTCACGCCGTCCTGACCCGTAGAGAGCGACTTCCGGCAGCCATCCTGCTGATCAGTTCCCCGGCCTCCGTCCGCCGGCGTTCGACCGGCTCGTCGCATCCACGACCGTGACGCCGGCCGGCGGCTTGAAAACGAAACGATCGGGGCTGAGATCCCCGTTGATCCGGATGTCGGTCATGATCGTCGTCGTCATCACCGTCCCGAGCCCATTGTATACCAAAGTCTTGATACTAAGACCGGTTTTCTTGTCATAATAAGATAGGGTCCGGCCCACACGCCTTTTCAGTGCGTCCGTTTTCGGCGTCATCTCAATCACGTACACCGGCTTGCCATCGACCGTTTCGTCAGGCAGCAGCTTCGTATCAAATATCCTCTCGGCCTGTTTGAAAACGGCCATCGGATTCATCGGGCTTGCGCCGACTCCCACGCCCGAAAGCGTCTTGACAGCATGGCGCTCCGTCTTCGTTTCGGTCACCGTATAGTTGAATCGGCCGTCGTCGATCGTGACAATGGTCATCTCGGCGTCCTTCTCCTCGGCGCCGATCTTCTGGTGTCCCTTGCTGTGTGTCTCCACGCGAGAGAGCACCTTGTCCCCTTTACGAAGATACTCCGACTTGACCTCGACCTCGCTGTTCGACGTGATCTGAATCGCTTCAAGTTCCGACCGCGACTTCAGCGTGTACCGGATCGATCGGTATTTTGACACTTTGTCGTGGATTTCTTTCTTCACCGCCTCCAGCGTCGACGCCGTCGCCGGCAGCACCAACGCCCAGACTGTCGCCACCACCAAACCAAGCGAACCCCATCGAGTCATCACGAAATACCTCTGTCTTCAAAAAAAACATGATCACCAACCACCGCCAATCTCAGCATAAGCCGCCGGTGCGGCAATCGCAACGCCCTCACCACCCTTTCGGCGTTTCAGCTTTCGACTTTCGGCTTTCGTGGTTCAGGCAGGCCGGCGGGCGATCAGGGCATGGAAAATGTCATGGCGCACCACGGGCAAAGGGAGGAACCCGGTGCGGCGAGCGAGGCGGGACAAGCGCGCGAATCCGGGATACGCCAGAGTGCTGACAAGCTGCTGGTATTCCTGCGGAAAGTAGCCGCGTGATCGCCGCGCCAGCCACGGGCAGAAACGCCGCTGAATCTGCTCCATGTGGACTCGCAGCGTATGTCTGCTGAAGCGTTCCTTGTCGATGACGATGAACGCCCCGCCGGGAACCAGCCATCGCCGCCATTGCGCAAGCCACGCCGCGTAGCGCCGACGCGGAACGTGTTCGAGCACTTCGATCGCCAGTATCAGATCGACCGGACCGGGCGGTTGAAACGTCTCGGAGTTCGTGACGAACACCTGGGCGCCGGGATAGGCGGCCAGGCGCTGTTGCGCGTCTGCAATTCGCGCGGGAGACAGATCAAGGCCGAGATAGTCGATGCGCTTCTCGGATCGCTCGATCTCGTGGTATATCTCCTCGGCCCAAGTGCCGTGACCGCAGCCCACCTCCAGGATGCGCACGTGCGCCGCGCGGGCGAGGATGCGGTGGATTTCGTCCAAGACGGCCCTCGCAAAGACGGATCGGAAGCTCGCCGATGGCGTCCACCGCGCGAAGTGCGGATGAAGGGCGTCATAAGCCGCCCGAACCTTGCGGGTGTGGGCGGGAAGGGGCCGTGCCTCAGCCAGGCTCATCAGAGTTTCTCCGGTGTGCCCATTGGGAACACCTCACCATGGCGCGCCGGACCGGACCGCGACCGTCTACAGCGGGCGCGGCGCGCCAAGAGAGGCGGGCATACGGCACGAGGGCAGGGCCGAATGACTGTTTGTAGTCCGCCACGCCCGGCGTGTTGGCGCCGATCCAGTCGAAGCGTCGGACGTGTTGACACGCCTCGCGGAGCGTCTGCAGGGTGCAGAACTGGTTGGCTCCCGTGTAGGCCGACTGCGGGTCAAAGGCTGCCATCCAGTAGTAGGCAGAGGAGGCTTGATACAGAACGACATTGGCCGCAGCCAGGCGGCCGTCGGCGAGGCGCGCTCCATGGATTTGCGTGTCGCATATCTTGGACAAACGCCGGAGCAGCGGAGCCAGGGCACCCGAAGGCACCTCCGGCGCGAGGCCCTGCCGCTCGTGTGTGAAGAGCCACAGGCGTTCAAACTCTTGCGGCTGCACGTCGCGGACAAATCGGACACCTTGGGTTTCAGCCTTGCGGGCGCGGCGGCGGACATCCGAGTCGCAGGTGGCAAGCGGATCACAGGTCAGATCGGTGACAAAGCTGTAGCGGACTTCGGCCCGCCAGCCGTTCCACGTGAAGAGGCGGAGATCACGGTTCTCGGGGTGAGTCTCGATGGTGGCCGCCTGAAAACGGCCGGCGATCTCTTTCGCCAGACAGCCGTATAGCCGGGCCGTTCGTCGTTGGGCGCGATGAGCGAGGTGAGCCGCCGACTTCGCGATCCAGACACCGTTGTAGGGAACGAGTGGAACGCGCTGGAGCACGGGACGATCCGGCGGACCTTCTCGACTGCCGACCAGGCCGGCGACGAGGTAGTCGTTTTCCATGACACCCGCGAGAACGATCTCGCACTCGAGCATGTCGGCCAGCACTGCGAGCCAGTCGGCCCGGAGGAACGGGCAGGCTTGAGGAGATCCGCCCAGCGACTGATCCCACGACTCGGCGTGGTTGGGGGTAAGCCAGCGAGCGGCGAGGTGTGAAGAGGCGCGTCTTGCGACAGTCGCCGGTACGTCGCAGGGTGGCGCAGACGGCTGACCTTGGCAGGACGGGGAGCCGGATCGAGAAGACATCGTGAGGTTCTGAGCAATCGCCTTGGGCATCGGGTGAAATATCGACTTTGCGCCGAAGACCGCATGAGTCGGACGTCGGAAGAGGCCATGGTCGAGGCTTCCGTTCACGGCGTTTCAACCACCGACGGCCGTACCATTGCAGCCATCTCTCCCTGCCGTTTTCCATGCGCCGGACCGCCGAACCGCTCCTCACAGCTCCCCCCGCAGGAAATGCGCGGAGCCAGCGGCCCGGCTCCGACGATAAGACTGAACGGTCCCGACACGCCCGATTCGGGCAACAGGACACCTACGCGGAGACCGCCGGAACAGTCGCCTCCTCGGCGCTGCGGGTGCGGCACTGCCACGCCCGAAGCCCCGGAGCACAAGCGTCGGCCGGCCCCGCCGCCGGGACAGTCACACAGCGCAGGAGCAGCCGGTGTCGAGCGAAGTCTCATCCCGACCGTCCGAGCCACGCTTCAGGCCCCACGCCCATCACCGCCGGGCGTGGGGATGGGTCGTCGCGCTCTTGCTTGGGGCATCGTTCGTGGCGTTCCGCCTGCCCGACCTCACCGTCAACTTTCAGATCGACGGGCAGATTCCCGAGTATCTCGCGTGGTCCGTGTCGCCCCAGACGCTGGGCAAGAGCCTCAATCCGGAGTTAAACCGCCACCTCTACAGCTTCTATTACCTCGGCCTCGGTGGGTTGGCGCATCT
This sequence comes from uncultured Planctomycetaceae bacterium, assembly GCA_964416295.1. Lineage (GTDB taxonomy): Bacteria > Planctomycetota > Phycisphaerae > UBA1845 > UTPLA1 > JAPULF01. Next base: position 7,356 of record CAYQDV010000092.1, on the reverse strand, counting down.
CGTCGATCGAGCGAATCTGCTCCGGGCGGCCTACGTGGCCGAGATCATGGCGATTGCTGCATCCGTCTATTTCCTGGCCCTGACGCTCACGCGCAATCGCTGGGCCGCATGGCTCGCGGTCACCGTGGTCATCTGGCACAACGGGATCTCGGTCGCCCCGGGCGGCTCCCACGGGATCGCCGGCATCTGCGCAGCCCAGCACCCCGCCATCGCCATGGGCCTGCTGGCACTCGCCCTGTCCTGGCGGCGGCGCCACACCACGGCCGCACTCGTCGCAGGGTTGGCCTTCAACCTCCACGGGTCCGCCTCCATCTTTGTGTCGACCATGGTGCTCGCTGCCGCCTGGATCGACCTCCGCCGACAGGGGCTCCGCGCCATCCTCCGACCGGCGCTCGTATGTCTCGCCGCGGCCGCCCCAACGCTCATGTGGGTCGCCTCCAACCCGCCCCCGGCAGCCGCCATCTCGACCACCGAGTGGCTCCGGTTTCCGCGATGGATCTATGTCAAGCACATTTTCGCCTCGTCCACCCCCGTCCGGCTCTGGATCATGCTGTTCGTGTTCATCCTCCCCGGCATCCTCGGCATGGCGGCACGCCCGCGGACATGGCGCCCCCGATCCGCCGTCCTGGTCGGCTGGATCGCCGGCTCGGCCCTCCTGCTGGCCACCGGCTATGTCTTCGTTGAATGGATCCCAGTCCGGCCCATCGCCCAATTGACCCTCTGGAGAGGCACGCAGTTTCTCGTCCACGTCCTGCTCGCATTCGGCTTGGCCCACCTGCTCTCCTGCATGCGCCCCGGCCGCTTTCAGGCCATTGCCGCCGCCATGACGATCACGGCCTTCATCACACCCCTCTATCCGGAACTGGCCTGGATCGGGCACCTCGGTCTCGCCGGCCTGTTGGCGATCGCCGCGACTCGCGCGACCGGACTCGACCGCATGGTTTCCGCAGCGCTGCTCGCCGCCCTGTGCGGCGTCCTCTATTACGATGCCACTTGCTTCAGCCACATCGGCCCACACCTCGTTTGGCGCTGGCCTCTCATCACAATCCTGCTCACCGCGATCTTCGTCTGGTCAGCCCGCCGGTGGTCCCGGCCACGCCAGATCGTGGCACTTGCCGGTCTGGTCGCACCGGCCGTCTGGCTCGCCCAACTCGATGTCGGACGGCCCTTCCTGCCCCGCGCCCGCCGCCGAGCCAAGGCCATCCTCGACCTGGTGCCCGCCATCGAACGAGCCTCTCGTCCCGGCGACCTCGTCATCGCCCCGCCCGACATTCGCAACCCCGGCGCGTGGGCCAACCGCGGGTCGTTCCTCTGCCGCCAGCAACTGACCGCCTACGCCTACGCCCCCTGGCTCTCCCAGGACATCATCTCGCGGATGCAGTGGTACATCGACGATCCCGTCCAGGGCTGTCCTACGAGCAAGCCCATCCTGCCACACCTCCAGGACGGCTACCGCAGCCGCCGGCCATCCGACTTCGCCAGACTCCGCGACCAGTTCGGCGTCCAGCTCGCCGTCGTCGAGCACGACCGACCACTCGCGTTCAAGGCCGTCGCCTCCAACGACGTGTTCACCCTCTACGACCTGCGGTCGCCCCTGCCCTGAACCGGAGGCGGCCGGTCACACCGAAGCGGAGTAGGGTGGGCATGGCCCACCAACTTGTCCGCGGGTGCCCGGGCTAGGCCGGCCCGCCGATTCTGTCACGCACCGGCCGCCGCCCGCCGTTGACAACGCCTTCGCCCGAGGGTAGAAACCGAGGCGAATGAATCGGCCAGGCGGGAGCCGGCGCCCCAGCAAGATGCCGGTCGGCTTCCTACAATCTGATCCCCCCGACGGGACCAACCGGGGTCTGCGCCGGGACGCGACAACAGGAGTACTGATCATGGAGATGACGTGGTACAGTTGGACAGCCTTGATATTGCTGCCCATCTTGCTCATCGGATTCAAGATGTATCGCAACAAGCAGACGTAATCAGCGGGTCCGTGCCGCGGTGTCCGGCACGCAACCGACTCAAGACGCGCGTCACATGAAACCGGCCGCCACGATCACGGATTGATCGCTTCGGTCGCGGCGTACATCGTTCGCACCGCGCTGTGCGAGTGGCCCCGATACGGTGCAGCCTCATGCTTGCATGGACGGGAGGTGTGGGCAAGGTCGCCCAGGCGTTTTCAGAGGAGCCACACCGGCGAGGCGCCGATGCTCCCCAGCAGCCAACGAGACGTGGCCGGAGCACTGACTGGGGCACTGGCGGACAAGCCGCCAGTGGCACTTGGCGCTCGAACTCAGGCCGCGGCGTGATCAACACACCCCGACGGCATGGTCACGCACACCCACCCTCCGAATCGATCGACGCGTCCGTGTCGACGTCGTGATCAATGCCCTCCAATGGACATCCTTCACACCGCGCCCGCGGGCGGCAATGGGCCTTGCCAACCGCGACGATCAGCGCGTGATATTCGTTGAACATCGCCAGATCAGCCGGCAGGTTCTCCTCGAAGAGCGCCTGAAGCTCGTAGTAGCCGGCCTCTTCGTCGATCAAGCCATGCCGCCGCGCCATCCGTGCCGCATAGGCGTCCACGACAAACACCGGCTGATCCAGCGCGTACAGCAAAATCGAGTCAGCCGTCTCCGGACCGATGCCGTTGATGCCGAGAAGCTCCGCCCGAAGCTCCCCAGCCGACCACGCGGCAAGTCCTTCGAAATCCCCGTCGTGCTCCCGCCACAGCCAGTCCACGAAGTTCTTTAGCCGCTTCGCCTTGATGTTGTAATAGCCCGCCGGCCGGATCAACTCTGCGAGCCGAGGCAATTCGATGGCACGAAGCGCTTCCCAGTCCAGACAGCCGGCCGTGCGCAGCGCCGAGATGGCCTTTTCGACATTGCGCCAATTCGTGTTCTGCGTGAGAATCGCCCCGATCGCGACTTCCGTACGGCTCTCGCCCGGCCACCAATGCTGCGGGCCGTACGAAGCCCGCAGGGCCTCATAGATTTCCAGAAGGGTCTTGCCTGTTTCCGACGACACTTGCGGTAGGATAGCGGCATGAGCAAGCGGAACGCCAGACGAAAACCGCCGAAAACCCAGACCCGGCGAACCCGGAAGAAACGCGAACCGCTGCCCAGCAGCTATTGGGACACGACGCACCGCCCCTTGCAGTGCCTCGTCTTTCTGCTGCCCCTCGTCCTGCTCTACGAAGTGGGAATGGCCGCCATCCATCACCGGACGTCTTTCGGCGAAGGACCGAGCCTCGCCGCCAAGCAACTCCTCTATTGGTTCTTCAGTCTCTTCGGCGTGCAGGGGTTATACCTTCCCGGCCTGCTGCTCGTCGTCGTCCTGCTGGCGTGGCATGTGGCCAGCCGCTTCCCTTGGCGGATCGCGCCGCGCCCGCTCGGTGCCATGTATGCCGAGAGCCTCCTCCTCGCCATTCCCCTGCTGCTCCTGAACAACTGGATTCCCGCCACTCCCAACCTCACCGCCTCGGCCCCGGAGATATCGATGGTTGACCCGTTGCTCTTGAGCGTCGGCGCGGGAATCTATGAGGAACTGCTGTTTCGGCTCATCGTGATCACGCTTCTCACGATGCTGCTGGGCGACGTCGCACGACTCAAGCAGGTCTGGGCGGTTGCCATCGCCGTCATCGTCTCGTCCCTGCTGTTCGCGGCCCATCACTACCAGCCGATTGGCGCCGATGCCTGGTCCAGCAGCACCTTTGCCTTCCGGGCCGCGGCGGGAGCCTATCTCGCGGCCGTCTTCGTCCTCCGCGGCTTCGGACTCGCCGTCGGCTGTCATGTCTTTTATGACGTGATGGCGTATCTGCTGTAGCCTCCGGATCGACCGGCCACATCACGCATAGCTGTGCAGGCCGACAATATAGAAATTGACAACCCACCAGTTGAACTGCATGGCGACAAACCCGAACACGCTGAGAACCGCCGTCCACAGTTCACGCCGCTTGGTCACGAACCGGGCGTGGATCAGGATGACGTAGATCAGCCACGTATTCAGGGCAAAGACTTCCTTCGGGTCCCATCCCCACGGCCTGCCCCACGAGTAGTCCGCCCAGACGGCCCCGAGAACCAGACCGACGAACAGGGCCACCATCGCCGTGTACAGCAACACGCGGTGAGACAGGTCGAACTCTTTCAGCACGTCGCGCTGGACCGGAAAATCGCTCGAATCGAAACCGCCCGCCGGCGCCCGCAACCCCAGGACGAACTCGCACACGAACAACGCCGCCACGATACCCAGCAGCGTGCCGCCGATGAGGGTCAGCACCGTGGTCGTGCCGTTCAGCCCGTTGAGGGCGCCCAGCTTCGCGGCGATCAGGCCGCCGGCAAGCCCGAGCTGCGCCCCGAGCGCCCCTTGGGCCAGCCGCACACGCTTGCGAAACGCCGACACGACGAGGTAGCAGTTGGCCACCGCGAACGCCAGCGTAATCACCGCGTAGCTCGATATGATCAGCACCGTGTGGATCCGCAGCATGATGTCATCCAGGATCGGCATCATGTTCGCCAACGAATTGTCAATCCGGTCGGGCAGGAGTTCGGGCAGCGACAGCGCGAAGAACCCCAGCAGGCCCGCGCCGAGTAAATAGACACGCTTCTTTGTCAAAAGCTCCAGCACCAGGGCAAAAACGACGCCCACCCATGTCGACGATACCACCGCCTCGTACATGTTCGCCACCGGGATCCGGCCGATGACCTGCCACCGAACCGCCAGGTCGTACCCGTGCAGACCCACCGCCCCCAGCAGAAAAAACAGCCCGGCATAGCGCGCCCAGCGATACTGCGCCGCAACGGCGAAGATCGAAATGAAGAAGCTGAAGATGTAACAGACCCACGCCCACCACATCAGGTCCGCCCGGCGATAAAACACCTCCGCTCGCCGCTGGTCCTCCGTCGGATAAACGCCCGCCGGCGCGAGCGCGGGCAGGACCTCCGCCATTTTCTTGACGGCGGTATTGATCGCCGCCGCGTCCCGCTGCTGCCACCCGATCCGCCACGCGCCGAACAACGCCACCAGCGCCTCCGCCCGAGACCCCTCCACGCCGGGAAGGTGCGCGACGGCCGCCGCGTCACTCAGCACGGTCACCGGCAACCACGGCGTGTCCGCAGCCGCCTGCGGCGCGGGCACCATCGTCAGTTGGCTGCCCATATCCTCATAACTGTTGATAGCCCGGAAAAGCCGTCCCATCGCCGTGCTCTTCGTCATGTCCGCGCTCAGCTCGCGAAGACGAGCGGCCACCGCCGGCTTCCGTAAAAAACTCCGCCCGACCATCCCCGTCTTCAGAATCCGCTTACGCTCTGCCTCGGACACGCGAATCGGATGGGCGGTAAGCTGCTTCCGCAGCGGCCGGTCCTTGATGTAGATCACCGGCTCGTCATCGTGCGCCTCTCGATTCAGCACCAGTTCCATCGCAGCCACGACCGGTTCCAGACCGTCCCACGGCTTCGATCCGTGAACCGCTTTCATGGAATCACGCGCCCACGACTCGATCGTCGAATACCGCCAGTGGTGCTGCAAGACCAGCATCCCCAGCGTGTCGAGGTCGATCTTCCCCTGAATCGCGGCAAGGTCCCCGCCACCGGCCGCCGGCTCCTCCGCCGTCGCACGAGAGGCGACCGAGCCGACCAGACACGCGAACAGCAACACACCTTTGGTCACCAGTTCTCTCCTCGTGCCGTGAGGCTCGACCGACGCGCTCGCCCCGTGGGCAAGCTGCCGTTTCGCCGCGGCCGTCTCCGCCAGCCTCCGATTTCGACGCCGGATCAGCAACGGTTTCGCACAAAACGCATAGACCATCCCGAGAGCAATCAGCGCGCAGCCTCCCAGCATCGTCAGCACGCCGTCTCGATTGCCCACACCCAGGCCCGTGAACGAAACGCCGTCCGACGCGGCGTTCGCCTGATAGAAAGTCCACCGCCCGATCGTCGCCGTGTTGTTGAGCCACACCTTGCCCCGCAGCGTCTGACCGCTCTCCGGGTCCTCATAGCGGATCGTGCTCGCCCAGCCGCTCGCTTGCTCACGACCCGGATAATAGTCCGTCTTCAGCCGCTCCAGGACCATTCGCGTCGGCAGGCGACGCACGGCGCGGCCGTAAACCAGCCGGATCGTCCCAAGCTCCGGGATATGGTCGACCCGCGTCGGCTGTGTCATCGGATCCGTCAGGTTGTATTGGCTGAACGGAACCCAGACCCGCGTCTCCCAGTCCCGTATCGTCGATTGGACGTGAACGCGCACCAGCGACTGTGTCCGCCGAACGTCGCTCAACGGTCGCCGCCGCTCCAGCGGGATGACCACCGGCTCCGTCACGGTCGTCGGCCGGACGATGAACGCCTCAAGCGTGAGCGAGGCGTCGGCGTAGGGCGCAAACGTCTCGCCGCGTTGCAGCGTCCGCACCGTCCGCTTGCCCCCCGGGGCGGTGTGAATCACGGTCGGCGCCAGATCGTTCCCGGCAAACAGCATGAAATGGTCCCGCGACGCATCAAAATAACGAAGTTCAAGATTCTCGTCGACCAGCCCACCGGCATCGAGGATCTTCTTTCCCGCCCGATCCCGATCCTGGTCAAGCTGCGGGTAACGCTGCAGCACCGAACGCTGGAAGGAACGCGTCGGAGACTCCACCCACACCAGCGCGATCGGCGTCCGCGCCTGCTCGAATCCCGCCGTCATCAGAGGCCAGCTCGGGCGGAGTTGCTCGACCTTCAGCGTATAGTCCGTCCCCGCAACCCGCACGACGCTGCCCACGTCCACGTCGTACTGCTGGTGAACGCCTTTGTCCTTCACGAAAACGTCCAGCACGTGCCGGCCCTCAAGCGGACCGGTCCACCGGTCGTCGATCTCCGTGTCGTCATCCAACCAGCGAAACTCCGCCGCCGTGCCGTCCGCCAGCTCGAGCATCGAGCCACGCGCAAACATCGCCAGAATCCAGTTCTCATCGGCGCTGCTCGGCCCCGTCAGGCCCACCTTGATAATCGGGTTGACCCCGCTCCCCCCCGGCACCGGCCTCGAGCGAAGCTCCGCGTATGGCAGATAGCCGTCTATTTCTATCCGCATGGGCCACGCCGACTGAAGGTTCGAATCCGGCTCGTTCAACTCGATCGGCATCTGCCACTGCTCCAGCACCGGCATGGACCAACACCGCGACGACGCCACGACCTGCCCCGAAGCGTCATGAATCTCCACCGGCCGTTGCATGTAGCGTTCGTGATAATACGGCAACTGCGGCAGTTCGCCGGTCTGTGGCTCGTCCCCGCCGTGCGTCCCCATCAGCACCCGCGGCTGCTGGGTGTAACACCGATTTTTCGCGTTCGGCGGGTTCCGGCCGAGGAATACGTGCGTCGTCTCGCACGATGGGTGCTC
>CAYQDV010000091.1:0-12229 GCA_964416295.1 uncultured Planctomycetaceae bacterium | reverse complement strand
GGCAATCGCCGCGGGCAATGCGCAAAGATGTGTCAGGTGAGACAACCGGGGCCTCTACAGCGCCACCTACGGGGCCGGCCCGACACTCCAGGAGTCGCTCGCCGAGCCGCAAAGGCTCGGCTGGCACCGCGAGTTTTCCAAGTGGGGCATGGGGTTTGCCGATGGGCACGCCGAGTACCGCTACTTCGATACCCGGGTTGCCATTCACTCCGATGTCACCATCTGGCAACCCGGCTGGAAATCGGCTGACGGCGCCCCATGATCGCCGTGTTTGACCGGCCGGCGCCGCACACGTGGCTTCAGCGCCGCCGCCGCCGGAACAGCACCGGAATCACGCCGACGGCAAGCAGGCCGATGGTCCCCGGCTCGGGAATCCCGAGGAACGCCACGCTCAGGCCCAGTTCGAACACATAGCCGCTGCCAAAGCTCGGCTTGTTCGGATTGAATCCGTTATTCGTCGTCGTCGTGGCGCCGGGGTTCGGGATGTTCCGCCACGCGAAGTCCGCCCCACCGGACTGGAACCCCGGGAACGGATCGCTGCCGAACATGCACCAGCCGTCAAAACCATACTGGCCGGCGTTGCCGTCGCAGAACTGACGAGCCGCGACCTGGACCTCCGTTGCCGGCCCCGGAAAGTTGAGCGTCTTGCCGCTCGGCAAGTTGTAGAAGACGCCGCCCAGGTCTCGCATGAACGCCGTCAGGTACGTGTCGTTGTTCACCAACAGCGGAACCACGCTGGCGCCGTTGTCAAAGTCCAGCCCGGTGATCTCCACGTCAATCGACGCCGGGTTGCTCGGATCGAAGAGCGACGTCGGACCGGGGAGATCGATGTTGCCGACGCTCAGCGGGACGTCGACGTACCAGTGGACGATGCGGAAGTCCGGGTCAGGATCGCTGACCATCTTCAAGATAATCGGCGAATTGAGCGGTCCGATCGTGCCGATCTGCACGAATCCCTCGGGGGTGCCGTCCCGAATCGGAAGAAAGATGTCGGCCGGAACCGTCACGCCCGGATTGTCGACCACGACCGTGCTCCCCTGCGTGATCCGGATTCCGAACGTACCTGTCGGGTCGCCGACCTGGGCGCTCGCGACGCCGGCACCACTGGCGATCGTCAGGACGGCAGAAACGACAACGTGACTGATGCGCGTACTCATACGAACTCCCCCCCCGGCGCAGCAGCTTGGCCCCTGCGCTGATTGCTGGCCTCATGCCCGTGAGCGGCATCAGGCCCGTTTTCCCGCCGGACAGATTGCAACGGGCGGACCCGGACGCCAGGAGTGTGCCAAGGCGCACTCGCTGCCGGTAAAACCAACCGCGACCGCACCGGACCGAGCAACGCGCGGCGGCTTGCGTTCTGTGACGATCGTCGGGGTTGTGCCGGTACGTGGCAGCGCGGCAAGTCGCTATCGGATGTGCTGTGAGTAAGAGCCTGCTGCGTCGTCGCTTGCGCGGATGGGCGCGACGTGCTGCGCGCGGCTGCGGCTCATCGGAAATGCCACGAGCTTATCAGCCGTGGACCGAGAAGCACGCGCGCCGGGGCTCGGACAGCGTCCGAAGCAGTTGGGTCCGGTCGGCAGACCCAACGATGTCACGAGACCGCTCGTTCGTCCTCGAGCATTTGCCAGAGGCGGTTGGCCAGGGTCTCCAGGCCGCGACCGCTGACGGCGGAAATCGCGAGCACCTCGCGTCCGATCGATTTCTGCAATGCATCCAACTCTGCGGGGCATTCGCAGGACGCGAGATCCAGCTTATTGGCGACCACCAGTTCGGGTTTGCCGGCCAGCTCCTGGCTGTACTGAGCCAGCTCGCTGCGGATCGTTCGATAGTCCGCTGCGGGGGCGTCCTGTCCCGCGACCGGATACAGATCGACGAGGTGGAGAACCACGCGCGTCCGCTCGATATGCCGGAGGAACGTTTGTCCCAGACCGACGCCCTCGTGCGCGCCTTCAATGAGGCCGGGGACGTCTGCCATGACGAATCGCCGGTAGCCTGGTAAATCGACAATGCCGAGATTGGGTGTGAGCGTCGTGAACGGATAATCTGCGATTCGAGGCCGCGCCTTGGAGAGCCGCGAAAGCAGCGTACTCTTGCCGGCGTTGGGCAATCCGACGACACCCACGTCCGCGATCAGTTTCAGTTCGACACGCAGCCACCGCTGCTCCGCCGGACCGCCCTGCTCAAACTCCCGCGGCGTCTGGTGGGTCGGCGTGGCGAACCGGGCGTTGCCTCGGCCGCTCTTGCCTCCGCGAACCACACACACACGGTCTCCCGGATGCACCAGATCCCGAAGCAACACGCCGGTGTCCCTGTCGTGAATGAGCGTCCCCGGCGGCACTTGGATCACGACGTCCCGACCCTGTCCGCCGGTCTGGTTCTTGCCCTGCCCGGGCCGGCCCGAACCAGCCTTCCAGTGGTGACGGCCGCTCAGTTCGACGAGCGTGCTCAGGTGAGGATCGGCCTCGATGAAAACGCTGCCGCCGTCTCCACCGTCTCCGCCGTCCGGACCGCCCTTGGGGACGTACTTCTCACGCCGGAAACTGACGCACCCATCCCCCCCGCGACCGGAGCGGACGCAGATTTCAACCTCGTCAACGAAAATCACGACTTGGTTTCCGGCGCACGGCTGTCGAACAGCGATTCGATGTGGACTCAGTCGCTTCCGACCGGAGCCGTCTCGATACAGACGCGCCGACCCCGGAAAATGACCTTGCCATCCTTGAGCGCGAACAGAGTGTCATCCCGGGCACGACCGACGTGGATGCCCGGCTTGAATCGCGTTCCGCACTGCCGCACCAGGATCGTGCCGGTCCGAACCTCTTCGCCGGCATATCGCTTGACGCCGCGAAACTGGGGGTTGCTGTCCCGTCCGTTTCGCGTCGAGCCTTGTCCCTTCTTATGTGCCATCGGTCCAGCCTTTCAACAGGTCGAGGGGTTCCGCATTCGCGAGCGTGCCGCGCAACTGCCGGCTATCGCATCACCCATGTCATCTTGCCCAGCACCGGCGTCGCCCGTCCTCGCGTGTGGACATCGCCCGGCAAAGTGTACGGAATCGCCAGTGTCTTTCGAAGGACGAAGTATTTGTGGCTTTCCGTGTCGTCTTCACCCGCACCCCCCGAACGAGTGCGGCTCTTGTCATACGCTGGGTTGCGCCGCTTGATCGTTTCGCCCGACAGCCCGCTGAAATAGATCGTGAACTTACTCACCCGGGGGTCGAGGTCGGAGAAAATGGCGACGCTGGTGCGGGCGTTGTCCCGACCCTGGAGCAACGGCCCCATCACGTCCACAGGAGTCACCAGGAATGGGTGCGTCTTCGCATGGCGCTGCCGGATCGCACGGTAGACCCGCGGGTCGGGACCAATGAGAGCAGGATCGACGGTGAGTCGGGCGGCCTTGTTCGGCACCGCCTTCGCCCGCTCGGCCGGAACCTCACTTTCAATCTCGTTGACGCGAACGATCTCAGGCCGAAACGTCACTTCGTGCCCCGTGTTATTTACAATGGTATAAAGGACATACCAGAAGACCTGCGCTTCGCGGCCTGTGTTGACCACGATTCGGGACGGCGAGGACACATTGATTTCCAGCTCCCATGACACCGGCGTGGGAGACGGCTTCGGAGCGTCGGCGTGGGTGATGCTCACGGTCGCCAGCAATCCCACAAGCCCCGAGAAAAAAACGGTTCGCATCGTGTCCACCAATCCGACCTCTTCCAGTGGTCCCGGCGCTCCGGAGCGCTCGTCACCGCTCGAATGCCTGCTGCTGTGAAGACCCGTCGGCCGTCCACCGGAGCCTAGTCAAATGAGCGGCGTTGTCAACAATCTCGGCGGGTCGCGCCGGCCGTAGCCGCCAGGCCCACCCCACCGGCAGGCAGCACCCGCGGCGACGAGCGCACTTTCATTATCGCCGATTCGGCATCGGCACGCAAGTCTCCTGAAGACGGCGGCGAACCCGGAGGCCGTCTTGGCCGCCGCCGCCGCTTTCGGTTACAATCGGTGGTTTCGCAAGTCCGAAAACACAGCATTCGGGAGGTCTTCGGCGTGATGCGGCACAGGAGATTTCGGAGCCGGGTCGGGAATGGCACGCTCACCGCCTTGATGGCGGCGGCCGTGCTCGGTGGGGCATCCGTCGATTCGACCCTCGGATGGGACGAGGAAGGGCACGCCATCGTGACGCGCGTGGCGCTGCGAGGACTGCCCGCCACGATGCCGGAATGGGTGCGGTCCGCCTCTGTCGAATCACGCCTCGTTTATCTGTCCGCCGAGCCGGACCGCTGGCGCGGACAAGACAACGTCCACCTCAACCATATCAACAAGCCCGACCACTTCATGGATCGCGAATTGCTCTTGCCATACGGCTTGGACTTCGCGAGTCTGCCGCCGCTCCGACGGGAGTTCACGGACGCCCTTGCCACCCAGCGTGCCCTGCATCCGGACAAGTTCGGGCCGTATGTGCGCGAGCGTGATGCGGATTATACGCGCCGCGTGCCCGGGCTCCTCCCCTACGCCATCGCCGAGTGGCAGTGGAAGGCGGCGTCAAGCTGGTCGACGCTCAGGACCTATGAGAAGCATCGCGCGGACGTCACGGACGAGATGCTCCGCAACGCGAGAGAAAATGTTATTTTTCACATGGGCATCCTCAGCCATTTTGTCGCGGACGGCGCCCAGCCGCTCCATACAACGGTCCACTACAATGGCTGGAGCGGGCCGAACCCGCACGGCTACACGACGAGCCACAAGTTTCATCAATACATTGACGGCGGCGTGCTCAGGCATCACGGCATCACACGGGATTCCCTGCTCAGCCGCACTCGTCCGGCAACGCACGTGTCGACGAGCGATTATTGGGAGGATATCTGCCGGTATCTGGAGCAGACGCACGACCAGATGGAACCGCTGTATGCGCTCGAGAAGTCCGGTCGACTCGACAAGGCGGAGGGAAAGACCTTCATTGAGAATCGCTTGCTGACAGGCGGAGCGATGCTCGCCGGCATCTGGGCGTCGGCATATGAGGGGGCCGTGATCGACGAGTTCCTGGAAAAGAGGATCGCGAGCCATCCGCTTCGGGCGTCTCGTATACTGCAGCCGAAGGGGCGCTGACAACTGCTGCCGCATCGAATGCGGCGCGCACGGTGACGGCATGAAGACCCGCGACACGCCCACGGCGCTCAGGAAGCCGCTCGGCGCAGAGTGTTGGGCCGTCGCGACGGGCCTTCTTCCGGATACCTCAAGCCGGTCGACTGAGGGTCACTCGGTTTCAGTGCGGATGAGGGGGGTCGGGCGACGGTGTGCGTCGACTGCGACGTAGACGATTTCCGCGCTGGTGACCGGAACATGGGAGCGGGGTTCATCAAAGCGCTCGGCCGACACGGATACCCGAACCTTGATCGAGGTCCGGCCAATCCGGGTCGTCTCGACGTAAAAGCTCAGAACGTCGCCGACAAAGACTGCTTCCTTGAACTCGACCGAATCGAAGGCCACCGTGACAACGCGGTCACAGCCCTGCCGGCGTGCTTCGATCGCTCCGGCTTGGTCCAGATAGCTCAGGATGACGCCGCCGAAGATGGTGCCTTGGGCGTTCGTGTCACGAGGCATCATCATCACGCGGATCGCAGCGTCGTTCTGTCGTGTCGAATCGCTCATGTCGTTCCTCCGTCGCTCTCGGGCGCGCTCGGATTCTACCACACGCCGCACCCTTGTACCCGGTCGTGAGGCGACGATTGTCCGCCGCGGTCACGCGTCATGCTGGAGGCCGTCGTCCGGATCCCGGCGGACGCCTCAGCCCGCGGGAGCGGCGGCGGCCAGCCAGAGAGCGTCGCAGTCCCATATTGACAAACACGATGGCGATGGTTAGACAAGTGATGTCGAGCGTGACGGGCGTTCTGTGTCTTGCAGTTGGAGGATCGAGTCATCATGAAGCTACCGAATCTGAGGCTCTACAGCACACAGGCAAGCCTGGGGGCGATGGCCGGCGTCGCGGGCGTGTGCTTTCTCGCGCTGCTGGCGTTTTGCGTGCTGCATGGCATTGACTTCGAGCAGATGGCCATTCCCTACAACCCGGAGGAGGGAACGCGAGGGCAGTATCGGCCCTACGTCGTGACCGCCCTGACGGCATCTTGTGTGGTCGTCGGCGGCGTCGCGGCCATCCTCGGTTTTGCGAGCCTGGGACAGAAGCGAAACACGAGGCAACGATCATCATGGCTCGGTCTGATGCTCGGAGCGGCTGTCGTGGCGATTTCACCTTTACTCTGGCTCCTCTGGCGAGAGTTGAAGGAATCCTTGATCTGAGCCTGCTCTTCAGTCGCCTCCGGTCTCGTGAGCGAGCCGGAGTCTTATCGTTCTCCGGATTGTGGTGGTCTTCTTCCTCAACATGCTGCTGCCGGGCACGGGCCTGATTGTCTTGCGGCGGGAATGGCTCGGCCTTTGCTTGGTCGTCCTGTTTGGCATGTGCGGCCATGTGGCCGTCGCGGGCTGGCTGATCGCGCCGGAGACCATTCCAACCCGGTGGTCCGGTCTGGCACTGGCGCTGGCGGTCTCGGCGTGGATCCTGGCGCAGTGGCTGTACCGGCGGCAGAAGGTGTTCCTGACACAGCGAGCGGCAGGCCTGGACATTCTCCTGCGCGAGGCTCGATCGGCATTACAGTCGTACGACCTCGCGACCGCGCGGCGGGCGCTGGAGAGCGGCTTGGCCTTGGACGATGAAAACGTGCAGTTGCAGGACCTGGCTCGCATGTTGGAATCCGTCGAGCGCGAGCGAGTCGCCGCGACTGAGAGCCCCGAGGCCGATGCCACCGCCACTCGCGGGACAGCAACCTGATCACGAGTCGACGTCGCGCTCGCCCGTCTTTACCACAAGAAGGCGTCTTGCTCCCCCATCGGCACGGCCACTGGGGCGATCGCCGCGCGCTCGCCGCCCCGTCAGAAGTCGCGCCGATATGCGTTCCCAATGACACAGCGGGTTGCGTTTCACGATGATCGGAACCGCGCATATCGGGCTCGCGTCGCCGGGCACGGGACCGTGCGCCCGAATCTGTTGCATCGTTTGCGCGACCTGACCGATACAGGCACTGTGCCTTTGGCGTGCCGAATCGTGTCGTATTGCGCTCGCGTTGCTGGGGCGGGGAAACGCAGCTAGAATCCGGCGACATCCGCAGGATCCGCTCGCCGACGCGGCGATTGGCAAGCCGCGCCGGGAATGGCAAGGTCGCCAATTGTCTTGGATATCACACGCGGGAGTCGCCATCTGAGTTTCGAGGTTCGGAAAGGGTGGCTCCGGAAAGGGGCCGGAGTACGACGAGGGGGCGGCGCTGGGCCGCTGGTGTGCAGTGATCGAGGAAAGGCCAAATAACGATGTTTGAGAGATTCACGGATCGAGCACGTAAGGTCATGGCCCTGGCGAACCAAGAGGCGCAGCGTTTCAACCATGAGTACATCGGCACGGAGCACATTCTCCTGGGGCTGGTGAAGGAGGGAAGCGGCGTCGGCGCCAACGTCCTGAAGAACCTCGACGTCGATCTGCGCAAGGTTCGCCTGGAGGTGGAAAAACTCGTCAAGAGTGGCCCGGACATGGCCACCATGGGCAAGTTGCCGCAGACCCCACGTGCGAAGAAGGTCATCGAGTTCGCCATCGAAGAAGCCCGAAACCTCAACCACAACTATGTCGGCACCGAGCACCTGCTACTCGGTCTGCTTCGCGAGCAGGACGGCGTCGCGGCACACGTCCTTATGAATCTCGGCATCAAGCTGGAGGAGGTTCGCGAAGAAGTCTTGAATCTGCTCGGGGCCGGTACCGAAGCGGAGGAGGCAACCGCAACCGCGGGTGGAGGCGCGGAACCGTCGCGCAAGGGCAAGTCCAAGACGCCGGCGCTCGATTCGTTCGGTCGCGACCTGACCGAGATGGCCCGAGACGGCAAGCTCGACCCCGTCATCGGTCGCGAAGACGAGATCGAACGACTGCTCGTCGTTCTCTGTCGGCGGTACAAGAACAACCCCGTCCTGCTGGGCGAAGCGGGCGTCGGAAAGACGGCCATCGTTGAAGGACTCGCTCAGCAGATCGTCTCGAACGCCGTACCGGAGATCTTGGCCGATAAGCGCATCGTCGTGCTCGACCTCGCCATGATGGTCGCCGGCACGAAGTATCGCGGCCAGTTCGAGGAACGCATCAAGGCCGTCATGAACGAGGTCCGCCGCGCCAAGAATGTCATCCTCTTCATCGATGAATTGCACACGCTCGTCGGGGCCGGTGGAGCGGAGGGCGCGATCGATGCCTCCAACGTCCTCAAGCCCGCGCTCTCCCGGGGCGAAATGCAGTGCATCGGGGCCACCACGCTCGACGAATACCGCAAGTATGTCGAGAAGGACGGAGCCCTCGAGCGCCGCTTCCAGCAGATCATCGTCGAGCCGCCGACCCGCGAAGAAACCTACGAAATCCTTCGAGGCCTGCGTGATCGCTACGAGGCCCACCACCGAGTGCAGATTTCCGACGACGCCCTGCGGGCTGCCGTGGACCTCTCCATGCGCTACATCCCCGGCCGCGTCCTGCCCGACAAGGCCATCGATGTCATCGACGAAGCCGGTGCCCGCGTCCGCCTCAAGTCCATGACCAAGCCGCCGGATCTCTCCGCTCTCGAGGAACAGATCAAGCGCCTGACCATCGAGAAGGACGAGTCCGTCCGGAACGCCGATTACGAGCGGGCCGCCGATCTGCGAGACAAGGCCATTTCGCTCGGTGCAGACAAGGAGCGGGTACAGCGCGCCTGGCAGGAGCAGCGGAACGAGATCGAGGGCGTCGTGGACGAAGAGGTCATCGCCGAGGTCGTCAGCAAGATGACCGGTGTTCCGCTGACGCGCCTCGAGAAAGAGGAGGCCGCACGCCTGCTCGAGCTGGAAAACGAACTGCAACGCCGCGTCATCAGCCAGGCCGAAGCGATCAACGCCGTTTCTCGAAGCGTCCGGCGCTCGCGCAGCGGCTTGAAGGACCCGAATCGCCCCATGGGCAGCTTCATCTTCATCGGGCCGTCCGGCGTCGGAAAAACGCTGCTGGCGAAGAGCCTGGCGGCGTTCATGTTCGGCAACGAGGAAGCCCTGATCTCGCTCGACATGTCGGAGTACATGGAGAAGCACAACGTCAGCCGCCTCATCGGCGCGCCGCCCGGCTATGTCGGCTACGAGGAAGGCGGCCAACTGACCGAAAAAATCCGCCGCCGGCCCTACGCGGTCGTGTTGTTGGACGAGATCGAAAAGGCCCATCCCGACGTGTTCAACATGTTGCTCCAGATCATGGAGGAAGGACGCCTGACCGACTCGTTCGGTCGTCATGTCGACTTCCGAAACGTCATCCTGATCATGACCAGCAACATCGGAGCCGACAAGATCACCCACCAGGCGACCTTTGGGTTCGAGAAACGCGATGAGAACGTCACCTACGAGAAGATGCGCAATATGCTCAAGCAGGAGTTGGAAAACCACTTCCGCCCCGAGTTCCTGAACCGCGTCGACGAGATCGTGGTCTTCCACAAGCTGAGCCAGGCGGACCTGACCCAAATCGTCGATCTCGAGCTGCGCAAGGTCGCGAACCGCCTCTTGGAGCACGGCCTGACCATGGAGGTCACCGAGGAGGCCAAGCAATTCCTGATCGACAAGGGAACCGACGAGAAGTTCGGCGCTCGGCCGCTCCGCAGGGCCATCGAACAGCACCTCGAAGACCCGCTCAGCGAGAGTCTCCTTCGAGGCGGGTTCAAGGGCAAAGACAAGCTCCTGGTGACGACCGGCGGCGAAGGCAGCGACACGAAGCTCTGCTTCGAGGCCGTCGAGACGGCGAAAAGCGAAAACGAACTGGCGGGCGCCGGAGCCGCCGGTGGCGACGCCAGCGAAGCAACGTAGGCATCGCACAGCAATAACAGGATCGATTGCGCGGCTTGGCTGGCCCGCTGGCTTTGCCGTTCGCCGAATCTGCCGTTCACCGTGTGCTTGCGCGACGCGTCAGGGCTGCGCCACGGCCGCTACGCACGCCCGCAGCGCTTGGTCGCTCTCCGGACGTCGCGGATTGCCCTCGCGCAAAGTCAGGCTAGAATGAGCGACCGGTGACGCGGCATGCCCGGCACCGGATTCGGCATGCCGCATCGCTGGCTCCGTGCGCGACGCAGGCCGCTACGCCGACGTAGCTCAGTGGTAGAGCACGGCTTTCGTAAAGCTGAGGTCGTGGGTTCGAATCCCACCGTCGGCTGTTTCAACACTTGACGACATGCGCCGACAAGGTGCAACCTTACCCTTTTTTCTCAGGGGTTTCCTTACACTCTTGCTTTCCGGCCGAATATAGCCGTTCGTCTCATGTCCGTGAGTGTCGTCACATGCCACGGCAGCAAAATGGCTAAGTAAAAGGCATAGCTTTGCATCCGGCTTGTCCGCTACAGGGCGGGTGTCCTTCACTGTTGGCTTCGCCGGATTCTCGCCCCGCACGCAGATGACCTTCTACCACGAGTAGACCGCCCGGTCATGCTTGGTCTCCAGTTCGAAGACTGTGAGCGGGAAGGGCCAGGGCTGTCAGCATTCACCAGCACCCGGCGGAAACGCCATGACGTCGATCCCAAGGTACTCCTGCTGGGCCTGAGGCGGCACCTTAAGTGGATGTCCCTTGGACGCCGAAGCCCATCCGAGCGCCGCACACGCCCGCACGACGGCCGCGGTCAGCAGCGAATCCCATTCACCCAGGTTTCCCGTCATGGCTGCGGTCTTCAGAGCGTCGGCCGTCTCTGGGCATTGCATTTCCTGCATGAACTCTGATATCCACTGTTCGACGAACGCG
Organism: uncultured Planctomycetaceae bacterium; assembly: GCA_964416295.1. Lineage (GTDB taxonomy): Bacteria > Planctomycetota > Phycisphaerae > UBA1845 > UTPLA1 > JAPULF01. The sequence continues at coordinate 1,429 of CAYQDV010000091.1, read as the reverse complement.
AAGAGCCTCCAGTGCGTATGCTATTCTTCCCCACCGCCGCCAGCGCGCCGGAAGACGTAGCGTGCCCCAAAGAAGAACGCTTCCACCGGGTGTTCTGGTGCTTTCACATCGTACTGTGCGGCTTCGATGAGCGAGACACTCGGTGAGCCCGTCCACTTCTCGGGCTGTGCCGACTTTCCGGACTCTTCGTGCCCGATGAAGCGCAACTGCTGTTTTATGCCTTTCACCGGTCGAAAGAGCAGTGTTTCGCCATCGTAGGACTCCGGCGTGAAGAACTGCAACATCTGACGTTCCACGGAATGCAGCTCGAGCCGTGCATCACCGGAATCGAGGACGCTGACATACGGCGCTGTCGACGCCACGGAGTATTCCTCGCGGCCTACCTCGCCGCGCTCATCCATACGCAGCACGACCTGCGTCAGCGGCCTGACGGTCGATGCACCCGCCTGGACGAAACAGGGAGGCGTGACGAGATCCGGAAGGTCAATCTCGTAATCTGCGGCATCGAAGCGAGCGGATACACCCTTGTTTTTCGGGTGGCGGTCCGTTCGGACGGTGGCAGTCATGAATCCGTGCCAGAGATCAGCGCAGCTCAGATCGATCTTCCGGCCCGGGATGAGCGTGTCCGGCGGGTGCAGGAAGAGGCGGACCGCTCCGTCCACGCGAAAGAGCTTATCGAGCTTGGTCGGCGCGAGACGGATGTGCACCGAAAACGGAGCGGCTGGGGGCCGGACGGAGGCCTCCGCATGGATCACGAGTATGAGCTCCCGGCTGACCTCAGGTGGCCCGGGGGCCTTTTCGCCGCTGAATCTCACGGTATCGCTCCATATCATATGGATTGAAACGCTCCGCCGTGACCCGACATGCCTCCAGATGCCGTTGAGCATGTTGAATCGATGAATGCTCGCGAGAGGCGGCGATAAGAGTGCCGCTTCGAAGTTCCCGCCGCAGATGGCGTTGGCGGTCATGTTGTGGCTACCCCACCCACAACCGTGAGGCATCATGCGCATTGGCCAGCAACAGTTTCGAGTGCATCAGTGAGCGCCCGACACGGACCTCCTCTGGAGTTCTGCCCCCAAAATGGATGTAGACGTGGCCCGCCGCGCATTGATGCAGGTAAGCCAATGCGTCAAGATCGGTGGGCGGGTCGATGCTGGCGACGAAGAAGCTGTCCGGAAGACGCAGCCGCTCGGCATGCGCCGCCAGGACGAGGGCTCCGGGACGGGTCACGAAGCAGGCCGCGGCCTGGAGACTCTCGGTCGCCGACCTCAACAGATCGTTGATCGCAGGCGTGGCGTTCGCTTGGCCGCTTGGATGATGGAAGCGCACGCTCGACAGGCGCGGGCCTGCGCTTTGATTCTGCTGCGACGCTGGAGAGTTGGACGTCATAAACCAAGCCCTTTCCTTCTGCCGAGAATGCCGTCCACCC
>CAYQDV010000090.1:0-12309 GCA_964416295.1 uncultured Planctomycetaceae bacterium | reverse complement strand
GCGCGGCTCCGGTTGACGCCGTCGCGGGTGAGAGAGCCGGACGCATCGGCGATGCCCGGTTTCGCAGAGGCGCCTCTCGAAGGCGCCCTCGTCTCAGAGTAGACGGACCGCGCGCCAGTCGTCGGCGGGCGTGCTGCACGCCGGATTGGCATTCCCGTCCGGATCGGCTACGATAGCAGGTGAGCCGGACGGAGCATCCCCTTCGGCAGGGCGCGCCCGCGCCAAAACCCGCATGGGCGGACACCCGAGGGGGGATGCCCGAAACGAACATACGCCTGTCGTCATGAGGGACCTATGGCCCACGAACCCTGCACGTCGCCGAGAGCGATGGTGATCCGGACGACCACCTTGCTGGTCATGACGGCCTCCGCCGTGGGGCAGCAGTTTCAGGAACAGACCGCGACCCGGTTTCCCAGCCCGAATCCGGCCGAGTGGAGCAACCAGCTCACGATCGGCGACATCGACGGCGACGGAGATCTGGATATTCTCTTTGCAAACGGCGGAAACTTCTCGTCGCCCGGCTCGCCGCAGCTTCAGCGTGTCTATGTCAACGACGGCGCCGGGTTCTTCACCGATGAATCGGTGGCCCGCCTGGGTTTTTCGGGCCTGTGCCGCGGCGTCGAACTGGGCGATATCGACAACGACGGCGATCTCGACCTGATCCTGGCGCAGGATTTCCAGCGACAGCCGCAGTTGTTTGAGAACGACGGCGCCGGCTTCTTCACCAACATCACGGCCCGGCTGCCCCAGATCCCCTTGAGCAGTTCGCGCGCCCAGTTCGGCGATATCGACAACGACGGCGACCTTGATCTCTACCTGACGAACGGTTCGACCAACCGATTCGGCTGCGGGCAGTACCGCGTCTATGTCAACGACGGCACCGGCACCTTCATCGACGAAACGGCCTCGCGCCATCCGATCGAGAATGTTTGTAACAACATGGATTGCATCTTCGGCGACTTCGACAGAGACCTGGACCTCGATGTCAGGACCGCCGGTACCGGCACCAACAACAGCCGGCTCTATGTCAATGACGGGGCCGGCGTGTTCTCGCTTCTGACGACGATCCCGGCCGATACGACCTGCTACTCATACGACTTCGGCGACATCGACGGGGACGGCGACCTCGATCTCCTCGGGGCCAACGGGCTGCCGGGGTCCTCTGCCGAGATACTCCTGGTGAACACCGGCACCGGCACGTTCACCGATGCCAGCAGTCAAATCTCGCCCAATCCCAACGAGGACGATAACGACAGCAAGTTCTTCGACTTCGACAACGACGGTGATCTGGACCTGATCATCGCGAGGCTCGGCGCCGGCGGCGAGAAGATCTATGTCAACGACGGAAGCGGAAACTTCACGCTGACCTCCGGCGTCATCCAGCCCGTCACCGATTCCTCGCTCGACATCGGCGTCGCTGACTTGAACGGCGACGGCCGTCTGGACATCGTCACCGCTCAGGGAGAATCCGGGAACCTGCAGAACCGCATCTACATGAACGTAACCGGTCCTCCGGACACGCTTGCCCCCAACGTCGGCAAGACCGAGAAGCTCTTCAACACCACCGACATGACCGGGCCGTACGTGGTTCGAGCGTTCATCCTCGACCAGATGACGTCCGACCGGAACTTCTTCGATGGCGGCGTCGTGTTGAACTATTCGGTGGGCGGCGGCCCGATCCGGACCGTTGCGATGCGATACAGCGGCGGCCAAATCTATCGCGGCGAGATTCCCGGACAACCCTGTGGCGGGACGGTCGCGTTTTTTGTCACGGCCACCGACCACGCCGGCAACACCGGCACCGGCCTGCCGAAGACCTTCACCGTCGCCGGCGGCGGTGTGCCTGCGGGCGACATCAACGAGGATTGTGTCGTCGATGGCGCCGATGTCTCGATCTTCGTCGCCGTCTTGCTGGGGCAGGACACGGATCCGACGCACGTTGCGAATGCCGATCTCGACGGCAGCGGCGCGCCGACCGGACTCGATCTTCAGGTCTTTGTCGGCATCGTCGCGCCATAGGCCGCCGGCCCGAGCGTCGGGGGCGCAGGATCGGCGGGCTGTGTCGAGAATCCCTTGTTGACACATCTTTGGCGAGGACTCTCGCCCTCTTCACCACCCGGTTCGCCGGGTCCGCCGCGGTGAAAAAGACATGGGAATGGATTCCCCTGCGGAGGGGACCGAGAAGGGATTCTCGGTCCAGCACGAAAGGGATTCTCGGTCCAGCACGGCCGCCGGGCGAAGGGGCGTCTCAGATGGTCAGGACGAACGGTGATGCCTGGGCGATGGCCGTGAAGAACTGGACGATGAGCCGGTTGATGGGCAGGGTGAATGACGACACGCCTACCTGCAGGCCGAACAGGCTCGCCTGCTCCGCGCAGGTGGAGAGTTGAAGCGTCGTTCCCATGACCAAGGCCGCCAGGAGCAGCGCCCGCCGTCGCATGTACCACTTCATGGTCGTCCTCGCACTCTGCCCAAACGGGGCACCCGTTGCGCCCGTCGCGGGGCCCATCGTAGCATGATCTCTCTCGAATGGCACGCGCGAGGTAACAGTCGCGTCCGGTGCCGCTTCGACCTGCCGGTCAGCGCCGGACTTCATCGTGTTCGGCGCTGTGGATGGTGTGGTGGGTCCTCGGCTGCCAGCACGCCGCTCATCTGCATCGGCGCGGCCGGGTAGAGGCGGGTCGGCCGCCCCGACCACCGACCCGCGCCGAGCGCGGATGACATGCCCGCCGGGGCCTGCCTTGGCGGGACGATCCCGGTCGTTGGTCGCCGGCGGGTGGTCGCGGCATCGCGTCCGGACGATTTGATGGCGCACACGACCGCGCGCACCAGGCCCGGGATCGCGCGCAGAAGTTCGCGGCTTTCCGCCTGATATTCTCGAGCCTCCGAGACGGCGATGACGTAGACCCATGTGTGATGAGGCAAGTGCCCAAGCCGCTGAGCGAGATCGAGCAGCCCTGCCAGGCTGAAATGCCGAACGTGGGACAAACGGCTGTCCGGCAGAAGATCGGCGTCTCGCGGATAGGCGAGTCGCCGCCATCGGTTGCGTGGGAGATCGGCACTGGCCCGGCCGGCGTCGAGGATGATGGCGGGCACGCGTGCATCCATGTGGTCGAGCAGGCGTCCTCCGCCGGCTGTGTCCAGCGTGACGGAAACGCCCGGGATGTTCTCGTCCCGTATCTTGAGAGCGGAGAGGAGGCCTGCGGCGTCATCGCCGTTGCCCCATGAACCGAGGCCAATGACATGAAAACGCGGCTGCATTGGAGCACTCCCTTGCCGGCGCGAGTGTCGCGGATTCGGCGTCCCTGGCGTTCGTGAACTCCGTACGAACGACATCACGCGTTCAGGCCACGCCCCGGCTCACGCGCCCCTCTCTCCCTCGCGGTCCTGTCGAAATCCTCCTCGCTCTTCACACCGCGAACGATCGGTTGGCTTCCTGCGGCGACCGCCGAGCTTTGCGTTGGCGGTCCAGTTCGTCTTCGATCACTTCCACAATCATCGGGAAGTAGGTGTCCAGAGCGCAATCCAAGTCGTCGCGTTTTGGACAGCATCTATGGTCGTCCTGATGGTGGCAGGCGGCGCAGATCGATGCGCGAAGCGGAGGCTCGTACGCGGCGATCCGATCCGAATGGGTACGCCGGACGATCGCAACGACTTTGTGAAGATTTCGAAACAGCGAACACTCGCGACCCGGTGCCAGGCTGCAGTTGCCGTCGGCCGCGTAGCGAACACAGATCGGACACATCGTTGCACGCAGTCGCTCGTCGATACTCTTCAAGGAAACAGACATGATGCCCTCACGAATGTTGGACGACCGGGGTGCGATCGGCAAGCACAGGCTCGGCGTCACCCCAGTTTCGCAGGATTTCGTAGAGTCGACGCAGAAGGTCGTGTTTCGTGATGATGCCGACGACCTCGCCGTCTTCCGTCACGGGTACCCCGCCGAAGCGGCGTTGTCGCAGGATCTGAACGACCTGGATCAACTCCGTACTCGGGCTGACCGACACGACATCGGGCACCATGACGTCTTCAGCGACGAGATTCAATTCGGCGTTGCGTTCGCCGTAGCCGATGGCCGAGCGAATGTCCCGATCTGACACGATCCCAACGAGCCGGCCCGACTCATCCACAACCGGGACCTGATGAATCGCCAGACGCCGCATGGTCAGCGAAATGCGATCGACGGGTTCGTTGCAGTTGACGACCACCGGATCTGCCGTCATGTAGTCATGAACCAGCATGGGTAGTACCTCACATGGCCCCCACACTTGTCGACGATAAGCTGCCATCGTTCGGAGATGGCGGCTTTCGGATTCCCCGGTGTATCTTAGTCGCCGAGTTCGATATGCAAAGAAGAATCTCGGACCGGTCGGCGAGATTCTTCGACGCCGGCCCCACTGTGCATCGTTGGGGATGCCTCTGCGGGGTGGCATCCGACTTGCCGTGGTCGTGCTGGACAGAGAATCTCGTCTCGGTCCCCGTCGGCATGGGAACGAGACGGGATTCTCGTTCCCACGAGCGAAAAATGCCCGCCGATTCTGTCGCAGCCCTTTGCACACAAGTCACGATATAATCGCATCGTGGATGTTGCATTCTTCGAGGATATGAAACGATACGTCGGCTTCGGCGAGCCTGATGTGGCGGCCCTGGCCAGCCTCGCGGAGCCTCTCGAGTCGGTGCTTCCTGAGGTCGCGGACGTGTTCTATGATCGCCTTCTCGCGCATCCGGGCGCTCGGTACGCCCTTCAGAGGAGCAGAATCAGCGTTTTGGAGCTACGTAAAACGCTTTACCAGTGGATGCGAGAGATCTTCGTCGGCACTTTTGACGCCGCCTACTTTCGCAAGCGCTGTGAAATCGGTCGTGCCCATGTCCGTGCCTCGATCCCACAACGATACGTTCACGCCGGCATGTCTGTCATTCGGGGTGCGCTCGTGGACCGGATCGAGTCCCTGCAGCCGCCGCGGCTGAGGGCCAAAATCACGGCGCTCCACAAACTCCTCGATCTCGAGCTGGCCATCATGACGGAGACCTATCGGGAGTACTGGGTGACGCGGATCCAGGAGAGCGACCGCGCTCGTTTTCAGAGAAGGCTGAGCGAGTCGGAACACCTGGCCAATGTGGGCGAACTCGCTGCCGCCCTTGCCCACGAGATCAAAAACCCCTTGGCGGGCATCAGCGGGGCCATCCAGGTTCTGGGCGCCGATCTTCCGGAGGGCCACCCCCACAAGGAAGCGATCGGCGAGGCGCTGCGGCAGATCGACCGCCTCGACGCGACGGTCAAGGACCTGCTGATCTACGCTCGTCCGAAGCCGCCGACCCGGACCCGGCAGAAGCTGGGTGAGATCGTGGAGCGGGCGTTGATCCTCTTCCGTGCCGAGCCGGTTTTTCGCCGGGTGCAGATCGGCTGCGAGGGATTGGACGGCGACACGCGAATCCTGGCCGACGAGCATCAGCTTCAGCAGGTCATCACCAACCTCATGTTGAACGCGGCCCATGCCTGCGAAGACGGCGGTGAGGTCGTCTGCCGCATCGAGCCGTTGGACGCGGGCGTTCGCGTTGAGGTGCTGGATAACGGCGTCGGGATGCCCTCGGAAGTGCTCGACAGGGCGTTCGAGCCGTTCTTCACGACCAAGGCCCGCGGCACCGGACTGGGCCTTCCCATCTGCAAACGAATCATTGATGCCCACGGCGGTCAGATCCGGATCGACAGCACGGTGGGGCAGGGAACCCGAATCATCATAGACCTTCCGAGATCGACATGAGCAAACCGCGCATCCTGATTATCGAGGACGAGAAGCTGATCCGCTGGTCACTCCAGCAGCGTTTCCGCGATGGCGGTTACGAGTGCGACGAGGCCGAGACCGGAGCCGGCGGTCTCGATAAGCTCTGTGACGCCATGTTCGATCTGGTCATGCTGGACTACAAGCTGCCGGACATGAGCGGCCTGGACGTTCTGAGACAGATCCGCGAGCAGGATCAGGACATCGTGGTCTTGATCATGACTGCGTACAGCAGCGTCGAGACGGCGGTTGAGGCGATGCGGCTGGGGGCCCACGACTATGTGAGCAAACCTTTCAACATGGAAGCGCTGATGCTGACGGTCAGCAAGGCCCTCGAGACGACGCGGCTGAAGCGCGAGGTCCGCGACCTTCGTTCGCGCATGCAGGAGAAATTCGGATTCGACCGCATTCTGGGCCGGTGTCCCGCCATGATGCGTCTGTTCGAAGTCATCCGGGACGTGGGCCGCACGGGCGCCTCGACGGTCTTTCTCCGCGGCGCCAGTGGGACCGGCAAGGACCTGGTCGCCAAGACGATTCACTACAACTCGGACCGCGCCGCCGCGCCGTTCATGAATATCACCTGCACGGCGATCACGGAAACGCTCCTCGAGAGCGAGTTGTTCGGCCACGAGCGTGGAGCTTTTACCGATGCCCGCCAGCAAAAGAAGGGTCTGCTCGAGCTGGCCGACGGGGGCACGGTGTTTCTCGATGAAGTCGGTGACATGCCCCCGGCGTTGCAGGCCAAGCTGCTCCGCTTTCTCGAGGAAAAGACGTTTCGGCGCGTCGGCGGCGTCGAGGATATCGAGGTGAATGTCCGCGTCATCGCCGCGACCAATCGGGACGTCAACAAGCTCATCGACGAAGGCCGGTTTCGCGAAGATCTGTTCTATCGTCTGAACATCATTCCGATCGAGCTGCCCCCGTTGTGCAGCCGGGGCGATGACATCCGCCTTCTGGCCGAGTACTACGTTGATCTGTTCGCCCGGGAGTTTCGCCAGAACGTGAGCGGCCTCTCCGACGCGGCGATGGACGAACTGCTGCGCTATTCCTGGCCGGGCAACGTCCGTGAGTTGCGAAACACCCTGGAGCGCGCGGTCCTCCTCGCCAAGCACCCCGTCCTCGACCCTGACGATCTCGTCCTCGGGCGCGACGACGGCGCTTCTCCTATCACCATTACGCTGCCGCCGGGCGGCATCTCACTTCAGGAGTTGGAGGAGACCCTGGTCCGGCAGGCCCTCGAGCAGGCCAACAATAATCAGACCCGGGCCGCCAAGCTCCTGCACCTCTCGCGGGATCAATTGCGCTATCGAATGGAGCGTTATGGATTAAGCAGTTGAACTATATCAGGGACGCGTGTGGGGATTTCAACGCACTCAGAGCCCGGTGCAAACTCGTTAGGAAACAAGCCTATGCGGAATAGGACGCAGTCGCTGCGGAGAATCGCGCGGCTGGTGCCGGCTCCCCGCGATCGCCCCTCATCCAAACGCGATTTCCAGCCTTCCAGTCGCCCCAAGTATGTGGCACGCCAATTGCACAAGAAGTGGTCTTACGTGGAGTACCGGTCGCAAGACGGGTAGGGCATCAACTGTTCGGATACGTTTCATTCCTCTCTCCGGCCCGAACAACCGTATCTGGATGGGTCTTCCCTGTTTTGCAATTCGGTACTCCATTTTTCTTCCGATCAGCGATGTCGTCTTAATGGCGTCGAGTGAGCCGAAGCGATTCTCGGCCGTTGAAGCGGCCAGCGCAGGGTCTCTTCCCGCGGCGGAATGGACACACGACCCCGGGGCCTCATGCCTGGGGTGGCATCATTTCAGTCGACGCGATCCCCGCGTCGATACAAACCTGTCGCCGATCGTATTCAGGTGCCGCGTCGGCAGCTTCTGGAGCCGGCGCGGGGTGCGTCTATTGGGCGGTTCCGCCCCGCCCGGAATCATTCCCTAACGAGTGTGATGGCGTCGCTATCTACCGTCTACGCTGAGCCGATCTGCGCCACGTATCCCCCGCCCTGCACGTCGCTGCGCCGCCCCCGACTACGGGTCGCCTTGCTGGGCGCCACGCCCGCCGTCATCGCCATGGCAGCGACATTGATGGCTGCCGGGGCCTGGTGCGTGCTGACGCCGGACATGTTCCGGTATTTCCAGAACGCTCGGTCGTTGGTCGAGACCGGGCACTTTCCTTCGGGCCAACTCGTCCGCCCCCCGGGATACCCGGTATTGATCGCCCCGCTCTTCCTGCTGGGCGATCTTCCGTTCCTGCCGGTCCGGTTATTCCTGGGAGGTTGCTGGGCGACGACCTCTGTCCTGACGTATTTCCTCCACCGCCGGCGGTTGGGCGAGACCGCGGCGTGGATGGCCGCCGCACTGGTCGCCACCAACGGCGTCTTCTTCATGCAGACGACAACCGCGCTCTCCGAACCCGTGTTCACTGCCCTGTCGATGGCCGTCCTGCTGCTGCTGTCCCGGTGGTGGAGCGAGCCTCCGAGACGGGCCGGCGAGACGGCCTTGGGCGGCCTGCTGCTCGCGGCGACGTGCCTGGTTCGGACGATCGGAATCGTGTTCGTCCCGCTGATGGCCGTCGCGCTGCTCAAGCACCGATGCCGGACGCTCCGCGCGCGGCTCGGCCGGCTGGCGGTCTTCGCTGTCTGCGCGGCCGGTCCCCTCATTGCGTGGCAGGTGCGCCAGTCGGCCTATCCGGCCATTCCGAAGTACTTCAACCACTTCACCGCGGCGCGGGCCTGGGAGCATACGCAGGCCACCGGCTTGGCGCTGCAGGTCGAGCGCGTGATTACGTTGGGGCCGATCCGACTCGCCGATATCAAAGCGGCCATGCTGCCGGCTCACCTCGGCTGGCGAGCTTTCATCCCTCCGTTGGAGAGCCCGGCGTCGTGGATCGTGGGGATGTTCTTTGTTCTGGCGGCGGTGTTGGGGCTGCTCCGGCGGCGGTCTCCTGTGGACGCCTATGTCCTGTTGACGCTCTGTGTCCTCGTCCTCTGGCCATGGAGAGACGAGGCCCGGTTCGTCTCTCCGCTGATCCCGATCTTCTGCGGCTACGCGGTCGCGGCGTTGATCATTTGCGCGGGTCGCATTCGGTCCGTCCGGTTGCGGCGTGCGGGCCTCGTTGCCGCCGCCGTTTTTGCCCTCGGCGTGCAGGGGGCTGAACTCCTCCACGTCCGGTCCGGTCTGGGTGTCCGAGAGCGACGCATCCGCGAGCGTATGGTGGCCATGCGGGATCTGGCCCGCTGGCAGGACGAGCACCTGCGGCCCGGCGAGTCGTGGCTGGCGGTCACGCCGAAAGGCCACATGACCAAGACGTTGCTGGCCGGCAGCGCCTACCTGGCGCGTCGCTCCATGCAGCCGTTCGACGTGGTCGCGGAGTTGCCCGCCTCACCCCCCTCGAACCACGCCCGGGCGATCATCCATGAGTCCTTCTTTGCGGACGTGGTTCGCAAGTGGGGCTACGTCCCCGTGACGCGATTGCACGAGTTCGTGGTCTTCGCGCGTCCCGCTTCGTGAGAGCGCTCGGGGTTCTACCGGTATCGATAATATCGATAGATGCGCCGGTGCGACGAGCGGTGGTGCCGGGAGTATCCCCGATGGTGCCTCGAGTGATGCCGTCCGATATGGAACGAGAAGCCGCTGTGGCGGTTGCCGCGACGATTGTAGCGGTACGAATGGCCACTGTGACGATTGTATCGATACGAATGGTCGTCGCGTCCATACCGGTAGGAATCACCGTGATATCCGTAACGGTAGGACCGATCGTGGTGTTCGTATCGGGGGCCATAGGGATCGCCGTAGGTTCGGTAGCGTGAATCGCACCGCGGGGGCTGACAGCAGTTCCCACCGTATCGATAGGCATTTCCGTAGGAATACCCTCGGTTGCGGCGGTGATCGGCGCGGGCCGATGGGGTTGCAAGAGTGGCGATCGTCACGATTGCGGCGACGGCTGCGATGGGATGTGTTCTGAGTCCGGACATGGCTAGCCTCTCTATCATGGTTTCCGAATGACTCGGCGTCTCGCGTCCGACGCCGGGCGAACGTCGCCGGGGCCGGGTCGCGTCTCATCCGATGGGGTAGACACTACCGCGATACCAACAGTTAGCAAAAGTTAAGGAATCCGGGCGGCCGGAGGTCGTGGCCTGCGGAAACTCAATCCGTGGGGCGGTTATGGCAACTGTTGTGCGAGAAGCCCGCGAATGAGCCGCAGCAGGCGCATGAACTCGGTGCGGTCCCGCTCGCGGAGCCGGCCCAGAACCGAGACCGTGGTTTGGACGCGGGCGGCGCGATAGGTGCGGTGGGCACGCCGTCCGGCGTCCGTCGCACGCACGTCGATGCGTCGTTTGTCGGTCGGGTTGATGCCACACTGGATGAGCGAACGGCCGTGCTTGCCTTCCAGGGATCGAATCACGCGTGACATCTGGGCCGGCAGGATGCCGATGCTGCGTTGCAGTTCGCCGACGCTTCGCGGCTCCTTGCGGACCAGGAGATCCAAGGCCAGGAACTCTGTCTCGCCCAGGTCGGCTCCGCTCTTGGAGCGTTGTCGAGATCGGGCGCGCCAACTCAGCGTCGTCAGGTCGAAGATTTCTTCGGCGAGGGCTTCCAGAGATCGGGTTTTTGCGTCAGGCACAGCGGGTCAATGCTATCGCCGAACGGCCACGGCGAAAAGAGAATAATTGTCAATCGTGAAGTATTCCCTACCGGCGGGCCGGCGAGCTGCTCACGCCATCATCCAGAGCAGGACCGCCACCCCTAGAACCACGCGATAGATGGCAAACGGGTATAGCGGCCGCGAGCGGATGTAACGCATGAACGCGCTGACGACCACGAGCGCCACGACGAATGAAATCACGAAGCCCAACCCCATTACCCCGGCGGAGCTGGACGACAGGTCGCCCCAGTGTTTGACGACACGCACAAGCCCCGCGCCGCACAGCGTCGGAATCGCGAGATAGAAGGAGAACTCCGCCGCCGTTGCCGCGGGCAGACCGACGGCGATTCCGCCCATGATCGTCGCCATCGCCCGGCTCGTCCCCGGGATGACGGCGAAGCACTGCGCAAGACCGATCCAGAGGGCCTGGCGAAACGTCACCGATTCGATCGATACCGGCGGGCGGCGAATCACGCGGCGCTCGATCGTGACCATGACGGCCGCCCCGACGATCAAGGCGATCGCGACCGGGACCGGCCGCTCGAGGTGGCGTTCCATGAACTCGTCCAGGGTCAGACCGGCGACGGCCCCCGGCATCATCGCCACGGCCACCTTCGTGAAGATGTGTTGACGAAGTCCGGAGGGCGCCGTGCGGACCTGCCGCCAGAGGCCGCGACGAAAGTAGAGCACGACGGCGAGGATGGCGCCGATCTGAATGAAATAGAGAAAGGTCGACCACGGCGGCTGGTCCGCGGCGACCCCCAGCGCCGGCATGGCCACGATCATGTGGCCCGTGCTCGACACCGGCAGGAACTCGGTCAACCCCTCGATGATGCCGAGGATCGCGGCCTGAAGCGTTTCACTCACGCGGTCGCTCCGCCAGGGCGGCACGCGACGCGGAGAGATATCCCACGATGCTCAGTGCGGTGATGATCAGGGAGAACCAGATGACGAAGGGGCGAGCCGCGACGAACCAGTCGATCACGCTGCCTCGGCCGAGCGACAGCAGGACCCAGCACACCGCGACAGACTGAACGACCATTTTTGTCTTGCCCCAGACATTGGCGCCATAGGAGCGACCGCCGCTCTCGCTGAAGCCTCGCAACCCGCTGATCAGCAATTCTCGGGAGACGATTGCGACGACCATCCATGCCCGGAGGTCCGTGATGTTGCGGCCTTCTTCATTCACGAACCCCGTGCCCAGAAACAGGATGAACCCACCGCTGACGAGAATCTTGTCGACGAAGGGGTCGAGCACACGCCCGAGATTCGTGACCTGGTCTTGCCGCCGCGCCAGGTAGCCGTCCAGGATGTCCGACACGGCCCCGACGATGAACAGTCCGAGTGCCAGGTCGAGGATCCAGGCGTCCCGGGCGATCCGGCGGCAGTCGAAACAGGCGAGCAGGCAGCAGAACACGACGGCGATGAACAGCCGGGCGACGGTGATCTGATTGGGCAGGTTCATCCGCATTAGACGCATTCGCCCCTCGGGGCCGACGGGCGACCGCCGCTGCCTCGTTATATCTGACTTGGGCGCGCCAGGATTCGAACCTGGGAAGGCGATGCCAACGGGTTTACAGCCCGTCCCCTTTGGCCACTTGGGTACACGCCCGGCATCGAATCGGGCAAAATACCAGACAGGCGCCGCGAGTTCAAGGCGGCACTCCGCCCGTGCTGGACCGAGAATCCCTTCTCGGTCCCAACCGAATGGGAATCCTTCCCATGTCACAGTGCAATGGGAACTGCTGTCGGGAGAACAGGAGCATTCCTATGGGAGACGGGAACGAGAAGGGATTCTCGTTCCAGCGGGAGTTCAAGGCGGCCCTCCGCTCGGTCGGAGCGCTTGTCCGGAGGTGTCAGGCATGTCGGATGAATCTGT
>CAYQDV010000089.1:7572-12357 GCA_964416295.1 uncultured Planctomycetaceae bacterium | reverse complement strand
CGGGGCGCCGATGATGCGGTCCTTGATGTCACCGGCTCGTTCGGAGCAGAGAAAGACGACGTCCGGCCGATAGACCAGGTCGTCGCCCGTAGGGCTTTGCCCCAGGTGGATGTCGGTTTCCATCAACACCAGTCCGACCGGGTTCTGCTGAAGGTAGTTTCTCAACTGCCACGCGATTTCCAACGCGACGTGCTGGTGCTTCGGCGTGGGGCTTGGCGACATCACGACGACACCGTTGACCAGTTCATAGTCGAATCCGTCCTGCTGAAGTGCGAAGTACGCGTCGGCCGACATGCGGAGGCCGAGGTATTGCGGCTCGCGGCGCTGTGTGAATGGCATCACGGCGGACATGCGGCAACTCCTCGAAGGGCGCGCGAAAGACGCCGAAGCAGGGCCGCGCTTGCCAGGGAACGGTTGGTCCTCGCTGGGGAGCCGTTCTCTTGCGGTCGCCGTTCGGATCGGGCGCGGCTCCGACGGGGCAAGAGCCGTCTCAAGCACGCTCCTCCAACAATCATGATAGCGTCGCTCGGTTGCGAGTACAATTCTGACACCCCGAAGCCCCGAAGCCGTCGGTCGCCAAACCGGCATCGCCATCGAAGGGGGCTATGACACGCTGATCGTCAATGTGCTGAAATCGATCCCGTTGAAGAAGGCGGCAAGCATCGTGAAGATCGTGTTCAACAGGCCGTTGACGAAGCCGAACAGGGCGTTCAGAAACTCCTGTAGGGAAGCGCTGAAGTTGAGGGACGGCACATTGATGTTCATTAATCGTAATCTCCTGCAAAGCCTGTGAGAAGATAAGGATACGCCGAAAGCCGCGTATGTCAAGCGTGTTCGTCCTAGATCCTGACTATCAGATACAGTGCATCGCGTAATAGCCCGCCCGATCATCCCCCCGATGGCCGGCAAACCGGCCAAACGGCCCTCAAGACCCCTGAAACCGCCCATCTGGGGCGATCCGGGGGGCAATAGGTGCCTCGCGCGGACGATAGTTCCGTTGGCGGCGGACGCCTGACGCATCCGCCGATCCGCCCGCGGGGCAAAAAAACCGGCTGCCGCTCAGATTCCCGGCGTTTGCCGTTGCGTGGCGACCGCCGATCGTGTACAATGCCGGCTCGGTGGTGGGAGTGATTCCGTTCGTTCGCGCTTGAATAGCTCATGATTCGTCGAACGGTCTTCTTTTCCGGCCGCGTCCAGGGCGTGGGGTTTCGTTACACGACCTGTCGAATTGCGGCGCGGTTCCCGGTCACCGGCTATGTCAAAAACCTCTCGGACGGCCGCGTCGAACTGGTCGTCGAAGGCCGGGACGCCGACGTCGAGCGATTGATCGAGCAGATTTCTGCGGAGATGCAGGGACACATTCGCGCGTGCTCCATGCGGGACTCCGAAGCAAGGGGCGAATTCGTTCAGTTTGACGTTCGCGTGTGAGGAGGCGGACGTCCGTCCCGGTCGGGCGCGGCCGATCATCGGCCCGGCCGAAATCCGGTGCCTTCCGGAGGAGATTGGGAGAGAGCGGTCGCAAGACGGAGGATGACTTGCGATCGCGCCGCTCTGGCAACGGCGATGCGCGATCCGTCCATAGACGTGGCGGATGCGTCTCGCCGTGGTCGGAGCCGGGGGGGGATCAGGCGACAGGCCGGTCGCAGCCAGCGTCAATGGAGTGACACCTGACTTCACCAGTGGACAATTCAGAATATCCGGTGTAGGGACGCCACCGAGCCGTGTGCCGTCGCGCCCTCCCCGGTGGATTGAGCCATTCCAGATGAGCCAGAAAATGAATGCTTTTGCGGGAACACTCGAAATCAACGGACAGTCCGGCATGGGCTATCTGCGTGATCAAAAACGCAACTACTCGATCTCGCCGAACGATCCGGCGATTCCACGCAACGTCGTCGAGAAGCTGCACCTCCGCGGAGGAGAGTCGATTGCCGGCGTCCTGACGCGGTCGGGCCACTCGCAACCGCGCCGGCCTGCGGGCAGGCAGGGCAGGCGCAGAGGCGACCGTGGCCAACAGGCCCGTCCGTCCAACCACTCCTTCACCGTTCAACTGATCAACGAGCGAAAACCGGAGGCCTATGGCGAGCTGGCGTCGTTCGACGAACTCACCGTCGTGAATCCCAACGAGCGCCTCCACTTCGAAACCCCCGACGGGCCGATGACAACGCGCGTCGTCGATCTGTGGACGCCCATCGGCAAAGGACAACGCGGGCTGATCGTGGCCCCGCCGCGCACCGGCAAGACGGTTCTCCTGCAACAACTGGCCCACGGCATCAAGGTGAACCATCCCGAAGTCTTCCTCATGATGCTCCTGATCGACGAACGCCCGGAGGAGGTCACGGAGATGCGTCGCGGCCTCTGCACCGACGGCTCGGGATGGCAGAACGACGCACCCGAAGTGGTCTATTCCAACAACGACCACGATGCGAAGAGCCACGGTCGGATAGCCCGACTGATGATTGAAAAGGGAAAGCGCTGCGTCGAGTTGGGCCGGGACGTCGTCATCCTGCTGGATTCGCTCACACGTCTCGGCCGGGCGTTCAATCACCTCGTCGGATCGAGTGGCCGGACCATGACGGGCGGACTGGACATTCGCGCGCTGGAGATTCCCAAGAGGATCTTCGGCGCGGCCCGCAAGATCGAAAACGGCGGCAGCCTGACCATCATCGCCTCGGCCTTGATCGAAACAGGCAGTCGCATGGACGACTTTATCTTTCAAGAGTTCAAGGGCACCGGCAACATGGAACTCGTGTTGTCCCGCGAGTTGGCCGACCGCCGCCTCTGGCCGGCCGTCAATCTGACGCAGTCCGGCACGCGCAAGGAAGAGTTGCTCCTCGGGCAGGATGGATACGACAAGATGACGCGCCTGCGACGCCGATTGCTGTCCATGAAACCTGTCCGCCAGATGGAAGCGCTGCTCGACGAATTGTCCAAGCGACCGACCAACCAGGCATTTCTTGACAACCTCGCCTCGTAACGCAGAATCACCACGAGCGCGCTGTTGCGTCGTTGATATCCTGTCCCCGCCCGTGAAACGCCCGGGCTGGAGAGCCGTCCGATGAAAGCCGTGCGATTTCACCAAACCGGCAGCGTCGACGTCCTGCGGTGGGAAGACGTGCCAGACCCCAGCCCGACGGCCGACGAGGTCATCGTCCGCGTCCGCGCCGCCGCGTTGAATCGGCTGGACGTGTCCCTCCGATCCGGTTCGGCGACCATGCCGGGTCTGCGACTGCCGCACATCGGTGGGTTTGATATCGCCGGAGAGATCGAGGTGGCCGGCAGCGACGTCGACCCCGGGCGCGTCGGCGAGGCCGTGATCGTCAAGGCCCGCGTGACCGGCCCGCGGTCGACCGGACGGCTGGACATCATCGGAATCGCCCGCCCCGGAGGGTTCGCCGAACGCGTCGCCGTGCCGGCGCATTGCGTCGTTGCAAAGCCCGCGAGCTACTCATTTGAAGAGGCCGCGGCGTTCGGGTGTGTATATCTGACTGCCTGGTACGGCTTGATTGACAGAGCCGTGCTCAGGCCGGGCGAGGTCGTGCTGGTGCACGCCGGGGGCGGTGGCGCGGGCACCGCCGCGATTCAGCTCGCCAAGGCCGCCGGAGCAACGGTCGTCACGACGGTCGGAAGCGACGAAAAGTGCGTGATGGCCCGCGAGCGGCTCGGTGCCGATCATGTCGTCAACTATCACCGCGACGATCTGCTGCAGGTCGTGCGAGACGTCACCGGCGGTCGCGGGGTCGATGTCGTATTTGATCCGGTCTGGGGCAACTCGGCACCGCAGACGCTCGATGCCCTCGCTTCACGCGGCCGCTGGATCGTCCTCGGTATGGTGGGCGGTCTCCACGCAAGCCTCGACGCGTCGAAGATCCTCTTCCGCGAAATCACCCTCCGTGGCATCGTTGAGTTCTTTGCGGACGATGCGCAATTCGACGGCGTGCTGAACCTTGCACGCCAAGGGCTGGTCCGCCCCCTCATCGCCCGATCGTGGCCGCTTGCGCAACTCGCCGATGCCCAGCGGCAGATGGAAGAAGCCCGCGCGTTCGGAAAGATCGTCGTCACGCCGTAACCGCGAGGTCGACTGCGTCGTTTCGCTCCGCCAACCGGCGCCTTGCTACGGCGTTTCGTGAATCTCCGGCATCGGGTTCTCCGCCGTCTCCGGAGATCCCGCCAGCGTATGATCGGTCCGACCCGGTTCCCCCAGCGGTTCGATCGACTGATGCTGAGCCAGGAACTGTCCCTCAAATGTCCGGTACAGGGCATCGCCGAACTGTGGTTGCGGCAGACGCCATACGTCCGGCCCCAGCGGCACGCGCGAATCCAGAAGGAGCCGCCATGGACGTCCCAGCGCCACCGGCACCACCATGTCCTCCGGCGCAACCGTAGCGGGGAGCGGAACCCACAATCCGTTGCCTCTCGTCGGATCGAAGCCGGCCGCGACCGCCATCGGTCGCGAGGCCGGAGGAAAATCGGCTTCCGTCCCGATTTCCTCGGGCGGGCAATCGCCCGGATCGACGTCGCCCCATTTGTTGGTGCCCGTGTCGTCCGATCGGGCTGCAACAACCGTGTCGGGCGCTGCGGCCGACTGGACCGCCTCTTCGACACCGTCACCGGTGGCTGGCTCCGGCGTCGCGTCGGCCGGCGAGCGGCTCGCCGTCGAGGCCGTCACGTCGTCGGCCACATTCCAGCGATCCCCCAACGCGACGATCGCTTCGGCGGCTTCGTCACCAAACATCTTGAAGAGCGATTCGACAGCGGAATGCTCCTGAGATGACGCGACAGGCGTCT
>CAYQDV010000089.1:0-7472 GCA_964416295.1 uncultured Planctomycetaceae bacterium | reverse complement strand
TCCGCCAGATCCTGCAGGACCGCCGGCCGCGCCGACTCGTCCGCTTCCGTGTCCGTGTCGCCGGTATCCGTCTCGACCGACGTGTTGACCGTCACGTCCTCGACCGTCGCCTTCTCCACGATCTGCAGCGCGTGGGAGTAGGCAAAGCCGAGGTTGCCGGCGCGGTCCAGGGCGTCCGCCCGGAACCGGATCGCGTATCCCAGCATCTCCTGCGGAATCGTGTAGGCAATGGCGCCGGCGTCCGCCAGATCGCGCTGCAGCTCAACCGACACGCCGCCCTCGGCCGCGTAGTCCGTCAGCACGCCGATGCGAACCGGCTGGGCGACGAGATGATAGTCCTCGGCACGCCATGAAATCGCCACCGCCTGACCGGGGTAATACCAGGTCTGCTCCGGTTCGATCGTCAGTTCGATCTCCGGCGGGACCGTGTCGAGGTGATAGACACGGGTCGGCATCGGAAGGGCGTGCAACGCTGCCGTCTGCCCCGGCCCGACAAACCGGATCCCGTAATCGCCGTCCTCCTCCACCGTGAACGGGAAGTAGTCCTGATCGCGGCCGAAGTAGCCGGCCTTGTCCCAGTGGAAGCCGTTGTCGTCCGTCCACCACAGGGCCACGCGCGGGATTTCATCCGGCGTATATCCCGTCGGGCGCCGAATCATGATGGTCTTCTTATTCGTGAAGTAATGAAGCGGGTCCTTCTTTCGGACGCGCGGCTCGGGCGGCAGCTCCGCCGCCGGTCGCGCATATTTCGGGGCGTCATAGGCCCACTCCGGATACGAGTTCGGCGGATCGAACCGCGCCGCGCGGTCCGAGCGCGGCGACCGATCCTCGACGCGGAACGGTTCGGGCCGCCGGCTGCACGCGACCGTCAGGGCACAGGCTGCGAGGGTGATCCAGGAAACGAAACGGCGATGAGCAGAAGCCATGTCAGCGATCCTCCGTGATGGCTCGATGTCGCGCGTTGCCCTACCTGGCAACGGCCGGGCGACCGATCGGGGTTGCAAGAATATCGACCACGATAAATGCCGCGCTTGTGTGCAACTGTCAAGCGCAAAATCGCCGACCGATTACAGGAAGTGCCGCACCGCCCGCCGGAAGATCCTCAGGCCGTCGGGTTCACCCGAGCGGCCGCGCGTCCAGTGCGGCGCGTTCGTCACCTTCACGTAGCGCTCGGGATGCGGCATCAGGCCGAGGACGCGGCCGGTGTCGTCGGTCAGTCCGGCGACGTTTCCAATGCTGCCATTGGGGTTGTCCGGATAGCTCGGCTCGCCGCCATCCGGGGCAATGTATCGCAGCGCCACGCAATCCCGCGATTCCAGTACTGCCAGGGCGGCCTCACTCGATACCGCAAACCGACCTTCGGCGTGCGCGACCGGCAACTCGAACTCTTCGTCACGCTCCAGGAACGCGCATCTGGAAGACCCGACCCGAAGCCGGACCCAGCGATCCTCGTAGCGGCCTGAGCGGTTCAGCGTCAGCGTGACCGGCCCGCCGCACGCCGGCCCGGGCAGCAATCCGGCCCGGACCAGGACCTGAAAGCCGTTGCAGATTCCCAGGACCAGGCCGCCGCGCGCGATAAACCCCCTAAGCGGATCTCCCAGATGCCGGGCGAGGCGGAGGCCGAGGATCATCCCGGCGGCGATGTCGTCGCCGTAGCTGAACCCGCCGGGAATCGAGAGAATCTGGAATCCCTCCAGCAGCCGCGGGTCCTCGATCAGCCGGTTGACATGCAGCCGAAGCGCGTCCGCCCCCGCCAGTTCCCATGCGTAGGCCGTTTCCTCGTCGCAATTGATGCCGGCGGCACGGAGGACCAGTACGCGTATGGTGCTCATCGCGGCATTGTACCCGCCACGTTGCCCGACGGGGCCGTTTCTGGTAACGTCACTGAGTCTCCTCCGTCGGCTCGACGCATGGAATAACGCGCGTGAAAGCTGCTCACAGAAGACATCGCCGCCGCGTTGCGGCCGTGGTTCTGACGATCATCGTCGTCGCGGGCGCGGGGACGCTCCTCGCGAGGATGCGGAAGAACTGGCCAAGACGCTTCGCCGTCGTCGAGGACGGCGTGCTCTACCGATCCGGCCAGCCCTCCGAACGGCAGATCGATCATCTCATGGAAGAGCTTGGCCTTCGTACAATCCTCATCGTCCGCTCGGGGTCCAGCCGGCGCGTCCCGGACGAGGTGGCCTTTGCCCGCGGGCGGGGTCTGAACGTGGTCCGAATCCCGGTCGTCAGCCGCGAAGCCGTTCCGCCGGACCAGATTCGCCGGTTCTTCGAGTGCGTGGACGACCCGGCGAACCGCCCGATCCTCATCCACTGTGCCGCCGGCCGCCATCGGACCGGACTCCTCTGCGCCGCCTACCGGATCGAACGTCAGGGTTGGACCATCGAACGCGCCATCGAGGAACTCCGGTCGTTCGGGTTTGACGAGATCGACCACGCCGCCCTCCTTGAGCAGTTGGAGAACTACACGCCGGTGGGACAGGGCAGCGATGTAGAGTCGGCGGGGCGAGGAAACGATACACAGCCATGAGCATCGCACCCTGTGCCCTCGTTGCGCCGTTCGCGCTCGCCCCGTCGCCGGGACCGGCCGAGGTCGGACTCGGCGGTCTGCTCGGTCCGGAACCTGGAATGGGCTGGATCGCCGTCGGCCTCGCGTCTCAGATTGTCCTCGCCATCGCCCTGCTCGTCTCGCTGCCCGGAGGCCGGGGCGAACCGAGGCGCCTGAGTTCACTCGTCGGCATCGTCGGGCTGGCCGCGGCGCTGGGGCTGTTGGCCTACGCGGTCGTCCGCCGCGACATCGTGTTCTGTGTCGGACAGGTGCTGAGTGTGCTGCTCTTTGCCCGGATCGTCACCGCCGCACGGCGCGACGCCCACCGGCGCGCCGTGGATCAGACACGGTCCTTCCCCGTCGTCGCCCCGGATTCGGCCGAACGAAGACTGGAGTCGCTCCGTGAGGAGCCATGACAGACATCGCCCGCACCCGGTCGGCGTGTCTGCACGAGCCATCGGTTCGGGCCGCGCCCCGAGACGCCGCTGAAACCGCGAAGAGAGGGCCAAGATGTCATCGATGCGGGTTCTCGTGACAGGTGGTGCGGGTTACGTCGGCAGCCACGCGGTGCGGGCGCTGATGAAGGCCGGTTTCGACGTAGTCGTGCTGGACAACCTTTCCGCCGGACATGCGGCCGCCGTCGATCCGAAAGCAACGCTCGTCGTCGGCGATCTGTGCGACGAAACGCTGCTCGACGACCTCTTTCGGCAACAACACTTCGACGCGGTGATGCACTTCGCCGCATTCATCGAGGTGGGCGAGTCCGTTGTGGACCCGCTGAAGTTCTACGACAACAACGTCGGCAACTCGGTGCGCCTGTTGCGGGCCATGCAGCGGCACGACGTCCGGCGTTTCGTCTTCAGTTCGACCTGCGCCAACTACGGCGTGCCCGAACGGATGCCCATTCGCGAGGACACGCCCTTGAATCCGGCCAGCCCCTATGCCCGGGCCAAGGTCGCCGTCGAGTGGGCCTTGGCGGACTCATCGGCGGCGTGGGGCCTGGGGTTCATCGCCCTGCGCTATTTCAATGCCGCGGGGGCGGCGGCCGATGCGACGATCGGCGAAGACCACCACCCCGAAACGCACCTGATTCCCAACGTGCTGAAGGTCGCCCTCGGGCAGCGGGACCAGGTCCGCATCTTCGGGACCGACTACGACACGCCCGACGGCACCTGCGTCCGCGACTACGTCCACGTCGAAGACCTCGCCGAGGCCCACGTCCGCGCGATCCAGGTTGTACAGCCCGGCGAAGCGCGCTACTACAATGCCGGCACCGGCCGCGGGGCCACCGTCCGCGAGGTGATCGAAGTGTCACGGGCGGTCACGGGCCATGCCATCCCGGTGGTTGAGGAGGGTCGTCGCGCAGGCGACGTGCCGGAGCTTCGCGCGGATTCGAGCAAGATCCAGAGTGAGCTACACTGGACTCCAAAGCATGACGACCTGCGCGACATCGTGGCGAGCGCGTGGCAGTGGCACCGGTCGCACCCAAACGGTTTCGACGATCGCCCATGACCGACGCACCAACCATCACCTGGGGCCGCGATCCGCACGCTCTGTTGACGTTGGACGAGGCGTGGAACTCCATCGCCCGCGCCGTCACCCCGCTCGACGCGGTCGAAACCGCGCTGGCGCAGGCGGCGGACCGTGTGCTGGCCGCTCCCGTGATCGCGGCCGATGACTATCCCCCGTTTCACAAGGCGATGATGGACGGTTTTGCCGTGCGGTCGGCGGACTGTGCGTCCGGCCATGCGGAGCTGGCCGTCGTCGGCCTGGCGGCTGCGGGCGGGCCGGCGACACCGCGGCTCAAGCCCGGGCAGGCCGTGCGGATCAACACCGGGGCCCCCGTCCCGCCCGGCGCGGATGCCGTCGTCATGATCGAAAAGACTCGCGTCTCGAAAAACGAGAAAACCGTGTGCGTCGAGGCGTCGGTTTCGGCCGGCCGGCACATCGAGCCGCGCGCCGGCATCCGTCGCAAGGGCGACTCGATCCTGACGCCGCCGTTGCGGCTTGGTCCGGCCGAGGTCGCTGCGGCCGCGACGGCCGGGGTGGCGACCGTCTCGCTCTTTCGCGCGCCGGGTGTCGGCATCGTCCTGACCGGTGACGAGCTGGTCCCCGCCGGCGCACCCACGCGTCCGGGACAGATTCACGAAAGCAACGGCCCCATGTTGTCGGCGCTCATGCGGCGATTCGGCGCGGTTCCTCGCGAACCGGTCATCGCCGGCGATACGATGGAGGCCCTGACGGCCCGGTTTCGCGAGGCCCTTGCCGAGCCGGTGGTCCTGGCCGTCGGCGGCATGTCCATGGGGACGCTCGACCTCGTCCCCGAGGCCTTCGAGTCCGTCGGCGTCCGCTGGCAATGGCACGGCGTAGCCATCCGTCCCGGCAAGCCCGTGGCCTATGGTCGCGGGCCGGACGGCCAGCACGTGTTCGGCCTGCCGGGCAACCCGGCCAGCGCGTTCGTCTGTGCGTGGCTGTTTGTGCGAATGGTGATCGACGGTCTTCAGGGACTGCCGGCCCGACCGCCGGAGCGATGGCCGGCCATTCTCGAAACCGAGATCAAGGCGGCACGCGATGCCCGACCGGCGTTCATCCCCGCGCGGGTCTCATGGACGGCCGACCGTCACTTGAGTGTGAGGCCGCGCCCCTGGCGCGGATCGAGCGACCCCTTCGGGCTGTCCGGAGCCAATGCCCTGCTGGTCCGCGATGATCCGACGAAGGGCCTTCCGGCGGGAAGCGCGGTCGACGTCATCGTGACCGGACCGGTGGAGCGGTCGTGATCGGAAAACAATCAAGCACACTGTACACTGCGGATCAGAGTCCGGCGCGTCGCCGACCGGGTTACCAACGCCGGGTCTGGGTTCGGATGGGCGTCGCGCTTGTCCACACGATACCACGAGGCGCGTGATGCAGATCATCGAATCCGACATCCCCGACGTCAAGATCCTGATCCCGAAGCAATTCGGTGACCATCGGGGGTTCTTCTCTGAAACCTACAGCCGGCGAGCGTTTGCCGAGCACGGCATCGACCTGACTTTCGTCCAGGAGAACCATTCGATGTCCGTGGAAAAGGGCGTCCTGCGGGGGCTGCACTATCAGATTGGCCCGCACGCCCAGGACAAGCTGGTGAGGGTCGTGCGGGGGGCCGTCCTGGACGTGGCGGTCGACATTCGTCGCGATTCTCCCACCTTCGGCCGGCACGTCAAGGATGTCCTCAGTGCCGAAAACTGGAGGCAGCTCCTCGTGCCCGTCGGCTTTGCCCACGGCTTCGTCACGCTCGAAGCGAACACCGAAGTCCTCTACAAAGTGACGAACTTCTACGCCCCGGACCACGAACGCGGCCTGCGATGGAATGACCCGGCTCTCGATATCGACTGGAGCATCCCGGATGATCAGGTCGTCATGAAGGACCGCGATCGCGCTTTTCCCCGCCTCGCCGAGGCGGTCGACCTGTTCTGAGGCGCCCGGGCGATCCGTCGCGAAACGACCGAACGACTCCGTGCCGCCGGTGATGGAGAGCGAAGAGAGAGCCTGAACGGGGGCAATCGCCAGAGTGTCCGGAACCAACCATGTTCGCATAGGAGGAATCGACTGTGGGTGATCCAGGCTATTTCGTAGGCTGGGGAACACTGGCGCTGATCAACGCCGGCCTGGCCCAGGGCAAGAACCGCAGCGGCCTCAACTGGTTTCTGCTGTCCCTGTTGCTCGGACCGATTGCCACCTTTGTCCTCGTGGCCATGACGGACCCACTGTCAGACCCGCCATAACCTTGCAGCGCACGCCCCCGCGCCCGAAGCGGCCGGGTGCCATGTCCATCCGCGCAGCGGTGGACATGTCGAAGGCGCGTGCCACGGCCACGCTCGCGTGGCCGTGCCGCCGGCCGAACCCGCCAATAACCCCACGGGAGTGCCGACCAGAAGAGCGCTGGACCGAGAATCCCTTCTCGGTCCCATCCATATGGGAATCCCTTCCCATGTCTTTTTCTCTGCGGCGGACCCGGCTGACCGTGTGCTGCACAGGATAGGAATCCTGTCCGAACATGTGTCGAGAAGGGATTCTCGACACAGCCCGCACGGAGAGACGGGAATTGCGCCAACCCACACGGAGGGAACAACGTAGGTGAATGCGCTGTGGCATGTGACAGTCGTCAAGCGTGCCTTCGGTGCTGCAGCAAGGCGTTTCCAGAGGCACCAGACCAAGAGAATTATGAACTATGCAAGGGAAGGTGTGACGACGTCTTTCCGAGCCCCCAGCCGTAGCGTTTCCTGGAGGTTTCGGGCACAATGCGAACGGGCATCGCCCCTGACTAGGAGAGCGTTTGTGATGAACCACATCATACATCGCAGCATCTTGAGCGTCGCACTGGCGCTTCCGTCGAGTGTCGGATTCGGACAACAGAAGCAAGGATTGCCGCGTGTGACACCGATCACTCGGGAGGTTCTGGAAGCAGGTCGAGCGCGGCGCGAGGCCGGACTGCCGCGGCCGCCGCTGGATCCAGAATACGAGCGGCATTTCGAAAGCTTTCTGGCTCGCATTGGAGAGTTTGACGCAGCGCGGAAAGCAAACCCATCAATAGAAGATGCGGCATGGCTGCTCGACGTGTTGCGCGACGAGATGGGGCACTCCACGCTCAACGGACGCTGGCAGCACATCGTTGTAGACGAAATCCGTTTTGCCGGGACTCGGCCCGGCACCGACGAGGACGTTGTGGAGTTGCTGCGCAGCGGATTGTTCGACTACATCGCCGAGGGAGGCGGGTCGCTCAGCCCGGGGACGGAAGCCAATCTCGCACGGACGCTGGCGGTCTTTGGCGGCCCGGGCCACCCGGAGTGCGACGAGCAGGTCGCGAGCCTCTTGAAGCACGCGACTACCTGCGCCGACGAGGTGCAGTGCGAGGTCTAACTCCGCACCGTGCCCCACCTTCTTA
>CAYQDV010000088.1:0-12360 GCA_964416295.1 uncultured Planctomycetaceae bacterium | reverse complement strand
GGGTCTCGCGGGGGCGTAAGGGGGTGCCCGGGGGCGGTCGGTTTGGGGAAGGGGGCCCCGCCGCTGAGGAGGCGGATCGCGGCCCTGCCGATCGGCGGCCGCGTCAAGATCCGATACCGGCGCGGCGATGCGACGGGCACGGCTACGATCGTTACCGACAGGCTTCGGAAGGATCGGGGCGACGAAACGGCCCTGCGTTCGTGGGGTTTTACGGCCGAGGAGATCACGGAGAAGATGGCCCGCGACCGCCGTCTGGACAACACCGAGGGCGCGCTCGTCAGCAGTGTTCGATCGGGCGGGCCGGCGCAGCTCGCCGAGCCGCCGCTGAGTCGGGGGAATGTCATCAAGTCGATCGACAACCAGCCGATTGCAGACCTGGCGGCGCTGGTGGCGAGCTACAAGCGGATCATGGACAGCGAGCCGCTGCCGGAATACCTGCTGGTCGAATTCGACAGCGGCGGCAAGGATCACCTCACACTGCTCAAACCCAAGCCCCCCGAGGATGAAGACCCGCCCAGGGAGGTGCGCAAGGCGTGGATCGGCGTCGCGACGCAGCCCGTTTTGGAAAAACTTTCCCGGAAACTCGGCGATCCCGAGGCCCGGGGGTTTCGTATTACCCGCGTCTATCCTCACACACACGCCGCGTCCACCGACCTGCACGCAGGGGATATCATCGTGTCGCTTGACGGCAAGCGGCTGAAGCCGCGGCGGATGCAGGATGCAGGCATGTTCGCACGCCGCGTCCGCAAGCTGGAGATCGGCAAGTCCGCCGGCCTGACCGTTCGGCGCGATGGGAAAAACACCGACGTGTCCGTGGACCTGGAACCGACGCGGGTGACGCCCAGCGAGGCCCGCCGGTCACGCGATCGTGACTTCGATCTCACGGTCCGGGAGGTGACGTTTTTTGACCGAGACGACCATCGTTGGGGCGAAGACATCCGCGGCGTGATCGTCGAGCGCGTGGCCTCGGCCGGATGGGCCGGACTTGGCGGCGTCGACAGCGGCGACCTGATTCGCCGGATCGATTCGCACGAGGTGACGGATCGGGCGAGTTTCCGGGCCGCGATGGAAGCAGTGAAAAAGGCCAAGCCCGAACGCGTCGTGTTCGTGGTGCTCCGCCGCGTCCAGACGCGGTTTCAGTTTGTGGAGCCGGACTGGAAGCCGATGTTGGAGCCGGACAGAAAAGAGCCGGTCGGGACGGAGGAAGGCGATTGAGCGGAGGGCGGCACACGGTGGATCGTGATTGGCAAACAGACGAACGGACGATTAAAGGAGATTCTATGTCCGCCCACAGTTTTCTTTCATGCCGAACGGGGGTGCTCGCGCTGATCGCCCTATGGGCAACCGGCGGCCCGGGCGCCCGGGCCGATACGGTCTCGGAGTATCAGCACCTGCTGGAGAGCCGGTCCGACGCGTTGGTGACCGTGAAGTTCGTCCTCAAGCGGGGCGACGCCGAGCGCGAAATGGAGATCATGGGCATCCTGATCGATGCGAAGGGCGTGGTGCTCTGCTCGAGTCTGCAGCTCGGGACCTCGCCGCTGATGCAGATGACCGGCAGCACGGCAACGCCAACCGATGTCAAGGTGCTGATCGGCGATGATACCGATGGGTTGGAGGCGAAGCTCGTGTCACGCGACAGCGAGCTGGACCTGGCGTGGATTCGGATCAAGGAGCCGGGCGACCGGAAGTTTGCGTTTGTCGACTTCACGGAGTCGGCCCACCCGAAGACGGGCGAGCGGCTGTTGTCGCTCGGAAGGATGAGCAAGTATTACGATCGCGCCGTGGTCGTCACGGAAGGACGGATGAGTGGCGTCACACGCAAACCGCGCGAGATGTACATCCCCGGCGCGGCGCTGGAGGGCGAACCGGGCCGGCCGGTGTTTTCCGCCGGCGGCAACCTGATCGGTATCGTCATTCTGTCGATCCCCGATCCGGAGGATATGGACCCGGTATCGCTGCGGCGCGATGCGGCGGCGCTGATCCTGCCGTCCGCAGAAGTGGCAAAGGCGACCCGGCGTGCCCTGCAAAACGCCGAGACCGAAGAGACCAAATCCGCCACGACGAAGCCGTAGGGTGGGCACGGCCCACCTTACGTTCGGTCACTGCGTTGGTCCTGTTGGTGGGCTCGGCCCACCCTACTGCGCTACAGAACGCCGAAACCGAAGAGACCAAATCCACCACCAAGCCGTAGGGTGGGCACGGCCCACCTTCGCCTACTCGAGGGCGGTGGACTCCACCGAATTGAAATCCGGCGCAACCACCGTCCGCCCGCCGCAGATGCATTGCCAATCCGTGGCGTACCGGCCCATGCAGACATATCGATGAAAACTTGAGTACGGCCACGCGTGCGGGCAGCTCGCCTGATCGTGCTTGACTGGGTTGTAGTGGATGTAATCCAGGTGAGCGATCAGATCGGCTTGGTCGCGCAGCGTGTGCTCCCAGAACCGCGGCTGCCAGACGCCGCGTCCGCGATGGCGGCGACGCGACGCGGACACCGTGGTCTCGCCGCCTCCGCGCGCGAGCCAGCGATCGGTGAAGCCCTTCTTGATGCGACCCCATCGCTTGGAAAAGTCGGCGTCGCCGTCGGGCAGTCTCCAGATGGCGTGCAGGTGATCCGGGAGTAGGACGACCGCCGTCATTTCAAACGGCGACTGCGCACGCACCTCCTGGATGGCCTCGCGGAGGCACGACCGGGCGGTCGCGTTGCAAAGAATGGGTCGCCGGCGCTGGGTGACGAGCGTGAAGAAGAAGGTGCCGCCAGCCGGAAAGGTGGGCAGTGCCCACCCTACGGCGCCCGTGCCATCCGTCCCCCACCCTACGGGCAGGTGATGCCCAGCAGGCAATCGACGAATGTCGTGATGTCGGCCGGGCTGAAGTCGCCGCTGGCGTCGAGGTCGGCACAGCCGCATCCCGCGGCAAAGGGGTCGCCTCCCAGGTAGCACGAGACAAACGACTGAATGTCGCCGCCGTTGACCGCGGCGTCGCCGGTCAGGTCGCCCGGTGCGGTCGGGCAACTCGGCACCGTGACGCACGCCGCTATCAGCGAGAGGTCCATTTCGGCGAAATCGGCGGGCAGCCCGAGTCCCGCGGAGAGGCCGGCCAGACCGTCGGTTGCGGCGATGGCCAGGTAGCTCAGTCGAATCCGTCCGTCGAAGAACATCTCGATCTGGAAGGTGTTGCCGGCGCCCGTACCGAGCTCCGGAACATTCTGATAGGTCACCACCAGGCGGTCGGCGAGTTGCAGATAGCTGACCATGCCCCCCGCCGCGGGATTGAGGTCATCAAACAATCCCGAAATGCGCGGTACGGAAAAGTGGTCCGTGAGCGTTTCCGTGAAGTCCACGTCGCCGCCCGTAAAGGTGATATATCCGTTGCTGCCGGCGTAGAGTGTCGAGTAGCCGACCCCGTACAGCAGGACGTTCTGGCCCAGCCCGACCAACTGAAAACTGTCATCGGAGAGCGAGAGCATGGTGCCGCCGGTCGGGTCGGTCGGCAGGGCGGCGATCGATTCGACGCACGTCGAATAAGAACTCTGTGAGGCGTCGGGCGTGAACAGCAGGCTCAGGAAGTCGAGGTCGTTGTCGGCGGCGGTGAACTGTTCAGTGAAGTAGAGCGTCTGGGGCACGGTGGTAAAGCTGTGCGGCGCCGTGAAACCGCCCGGGCCGCAGGCATTCGTGGCGCGAACGTGCCAGTAATACAGGGTGTCATATCCAAGGTCGAACGGCACGCCGTAGCTGTTGGCGCTCGATGTCGCCGTCGCCACGACCTGCGTAAAGCCGGCGTCGGTAGCAATCTCGACGTCGTATCCGGTCGCCTGGCTCGCCACCATCCAGAACAGCGTCGGCCGGATCGCTGTGCCGGTGGCGCCGTCGAGCGGAAAGGCAAGGCTGAAGGGTCCGGGCAGAGCGGTGGACAACCCGAGCGACACGGTCGCCGTATGCGTGCCGGAGGTCGAAGCACCGAGGACATCGATGTTGTAGGTGCCGGGTGTCGCCGAGGCGGTGTTGCCGATGGTCAGGGTGCTCACGTTGCCCGGAGCAACCGGATTGGGGGTGAAGCCGACCGTGGCGCCTGGCGGGGTTCCGGTGGCGCTGAGGGTCACCATGTCGGTGTAGCCCAGGATCTGTCCGACGTGGATGGTATAGGCGGCGTCGGCCGGGGCGCAGATGTCCTGCTGTGCGGGCGTCGCGTCGACGGTGAAGTCCGCCTGCTGAACGGCGTTGTAGACGACGACGGCGAAGTCCTGGTCCGTGGTGTCGCCCAGGTTGGGCACGCCGTCCGAGTTGATGTTGGCCGCGACGACACGGAGGGTGTAGGCCCCGGAGGCGGTGGGGCCGATGAACACGCCCTCGGTGTTGTTTCGGAAGTCCGCGGCGCCGCCGGTCTGAGACCAGCCGGTGGGGCCGAAGGCGTTGCCGAGATAGGTAGCGGCGCCGGTTTCCACCACGAGGTCCAGGTCGTTGTTCCAGGCCGG
Source organism: uncultured Planctomycetaceae bacterium (assembly GCA_964416295.1). GTDB lineage: Bacteria > Planctomycetota > Phycisphaerae > UBA1845 > UTPLA1 > JAPULF01. The sequence goes on along the minus strand of CAYQDV010000088.1, from coordinate 7,886 downwards.
CGTGCTGCCGCCCATGCCGTGGCCCGGCGCGTCGGTCCAGACCAGCATGACGCGCAGAGGCTGGGTGGGGTCGAGGGCCGAGACGGTCTGCACCCACTCCTCGCCGGTGTTGTTCAAGAGCAGCGGATTGTCGAAATACAGGACGCTGACCTGCGGATCCACGACCGCGGCCAGATCCATCCGCCCCCATCCCTGCTTGCTGTCGAACGGATGGCCCAGCGTGCCGCCGTCCGCGTCCTGATGGCCTGCCAGGTCGCGGGCGGCGGGCAGGAACGCAGCCTTGATCATGGCGGGGCTGGGATCGCCGGGGCTGCCCGCCAGGTTGCGGTAGTATTGGATGAACAGGGCGACGGCCCCGCTGACGTGCGGCGACGCCATGCTCGTTCCGCACAGGAGCGCATAACCGCTGCCGGTGTAAGTGGAATCGACGTCGCAACCGGGCGCGACCATGTGGGGAATCGTGCGGCCGTCGAGGGCCGGTCCGTGGGCCGTGTTGGCCGACAGGTCGTCGATTTGCAGAATTTGAACACCGCTGCCGGTCTGCATCTTGGTCGACCCGATGTTGAAGAGGTTCTTGGCCTCGTCCGGCGTACCCTGCGAACTGACGCCGCCGTAGCCGTTCATGAATGACAGGACGAAGGTCAGCGGTTGGTCGCCGGGCGCGTTCGGATCGGTGTCGCGCACCCCGATGTCCACCTGCATCGTGTCATTGTCGTAGCCCTGCGGCGTCCCCGCGGGTCCCCAACTGTTGCCGGAGAGCGAGGCCCCGTTGTTGTAGGAGTCGGTCATGATCAGCAACATGCCGTTCGGCTGGGTGAAGAACGGGTTGTAGAGTTGCTCCACCAGGTTCGCCCCGGGTGCGACCCCCAGGCCGCGGAGGAAGCCGAAGCCGTCCAGCGTGCCCGCCGAACCGTCGGCCGCCATGATGCCGGCGGTATGCGTGCCGTGTCCGCTGGCGGCGCCGCCGCCGCAGGTGACGCCGCTGCAGGCGATCAGGCGGCCGGCGAGGTCGGGGTGCGAATCCTGAACACCGCCGTCGACATTCGCGATGATCACGCCGTTGCCGTCGAGGCCGACGGAGGTGAGCCACGCCTGATAGCCGGGAAACGCCAGGTTGCCGGCGTCGACGTTGTTGACGTTCACTTGATCGCTCATCTCGCCACGCAGCCCGCCGTCGGTCGGGATGGGCTGGATGCTGTACACGCCGGGGATGCGGGCGGCGGCCTGAAACGCATCGCCCGGCAGCGCGAACCCGGCCACCTCGAAGACCTTGTTCAGGATCGCGTGGTCCTGGCTCCGGCCACCGAGCGCTTCGATCCCGGCCATCACCTGCGCCGTGTCGGCGCTCCGCACCATCAGCACCCTGACGTCCTGCAGGGTCGCCGGCAGGTTCCGCCATCGCGGCAACACCCGAAAAGCCGGCGCGGACGGCCCCGTCCAGCGTACGGCCGTCGACAGGGCCGCCTTCGTGACGTCTCCGGTGCGGCCCCAGACGATGTAGGTGAAAGGATGGACGTATTGGATGACTTGCAGCCCCTCGGCTTCGAGATCAGTCAGCCAGTTACCCCGCGTCGGTCCCCTGAATTGCACGAGGTGCAGATCGGGCACGTCGTCGCGGACCTGATCCCATCCGGCAGGCAGTGGCGGCGGACCCTCAAGCGGATCGAAAACCACCTCCCCGAGGTGGAGCGTGTACGGATCCGGCCGTAGTTCATAGTCGGCGCCGGAGGCCGCCATCGCCGCGAGATCGGCTTCGTCGACCTCGAGCCAGACGAATGTGTCGTAGTTGAGTTGCAGGACAGGGTGGAGTTCCAGCGAGGCCATGGCGGACGCGGATTGCGCCGGGACTCGAACGACATGAATGTTCGGTCTGGCGGCGGGCGCGGCCGGAGCCCCGTCGGCGAGGCACAAATCAACAACCGCAAATGTGGCAATGACAAACAGGATGGTTCGGCGATTCATTATTCTTCACTCCTACCCGTTCCCCCGGCCCCGCTTTCCCTTCGTCCGCCACGCGGTGCGGCACAAGTGCCCATTGGTGCGAGGCGGTCCGTGGCGGTGAGCATGCCATTCGGTTCGCTTGCACCGCCCGGCAGCCGGTATTGTACCACGCTCTCCCGATGAAATGCCGGTTGGATCCGGGTTTTTTGGGGCGGCCATTTCAGCCGGAGACGGTCAACCGGCGCCCGGTCGGCCGATCGAGTAGTACCGGAATCTCAGACGCTGCATCTGCCGGGTCGAAAAGAGGTTGCGGCCGTCGAAGATGACGGGGCTTTTGAGCGACTCGCGGAGCCGGGCGAAATCCGGCGAGCGAAACTCGTTCCATTCCGTGCAGATCACCACCGCGTCGGCGCCTTCGGCCGCGACATAGGCGTCGTCGAAATACGCGATCCGCTCGCCGAACACGCCCCGCAGGTTTGCCAGGGCCTTCGGGTCGTGGGCGCGGACGGTCGCCCCCGCCTCCAGCAGACCGTCGATGACCGTCAGCGCGGGGGCCTCGCGGAGGTCGTCCGTCTTGGGCTTGAAGGCCACGCCCCAGATCGCGAAGGTTCGCCCCGCCAGGTCGCCCTTGAAATGGTACTTGACCTTCTCGACGAGCAGATGTTTCTGTCGCTCGTTGACCTGATGGACGGCCGCGAGCAGGTCGGCATGGGCGCCGTGATCCTTCGCCACGTGGCACAGCGCCTGCACGTCTTTCGGAAAGCAGCTTCCGCCGTAGCCGATCCCCGGATACAGAAAGTGGAAGCCGATCCGCCGGTCATAGGCCATGCCCGCCCGGACCTCGTCGATCTCGACGCCGAGCGGCACGCACAGGTTGGCGATCTGGTTGATGAAGCTGATCCGGGTGGACAGGTAACAGTTCGAGGCATACTTGATCAGCTCGGCCGCGGCGCGCCGCACGATGAGGATCGGGTTCTGATTCCGGACATAGGGCTGATAGAGCTCCTTCATCACTTCGCCGGCTTCGGCGTCCTCGGTGCCGATGACGACGCGGTCGGGGCGCTGGAAGTCGTCCACCGCGCACCCTTCCTTGAGAAACTCCGGATTGCTGACCACGGCGACCGGGTGCTGCGCGAGGGGCCGAACGATCGACTCGACGTGGTCGCACGTGCCGACGGGCACCGTCGACTTCATGACGAGGATCAGCTTCTTGTTGACCGCCCGTGCGATGTCCTGGACGGCCCGCTCGATCATCGAAAGATCGGCCGAGCCGTCGTCGCGCGGCGGGGTTCCGATGGCGATGAAGATGACCTCGGCGTGCTCGACGGCCGATCTCAGGTCGGTCGTAACGCGAAAACGCCCGGCCGCCAGATTCGCGTGAAGCAGATCCGTTAGCCCCGGCTCGAAGATGGGACACTCGCCGCGGCCGAGCCGTTCGACCTTGGCCGAATCGACATCCACGCCGACAACGTGGTTGCCCGAATCCGCGAGGCAAACGCCCGTGACCAGCCCCACGTATCCGGTACCGACAATGGTGATTCTCATGGCTTGGCTTTCTGAAAAGCCCCGGGTCGGCCGGGGACGGTGCGCTGGCCGAGCCGACTGGCGGCCCGGCTCGCCATCGGGATTATCGCCCGTGTGCGATCGGGACTCCAGTCCCGACCGCTCCGTCGCTTGCTGGCGTGGGAATCCGCCGTCCATTTGAAAAACGGGGCGGCACCCGTTACGGTGGGCCTATCGGACCTGTAAGTGGCTGAGCCAGGGAGATGAACATGAAGGTCGAAATCACCTATTGCGGGCAGTGAAACTACAAACCGCAGGCCACCGGTCTGGTGGCGGAACTCACCGAGAAGTATGGCGCGGATCGGATCAGCGCCGAGATGATCGAAGGCAGCGGCGGCGTCTTCGAGGTCGTCATCGATGGTGACAGACTCTACAGCAAGAAGGAAACGGGCCGCTTTCCCGCCTACGGCGAGATCTGCAAGATCATCGACGAAAAGCTGGTCCGGAGCTGATCCGGGGCGTCCGTCGTTCTGAGTCGTGGTGTCACGCGGTGTCGGTGCGCGCCGACCGCGCGGGCAGCAGGGCCGCGTCCTGAATCGAATGTCCGCAGACACGCCCGATCGAGACCGTCGCAGCCGGCTCTTCCGGTCGTTCGATCCGCCAGATCAGCAGCTTGTCGCGTGTCGCGTCCACGCCGACGATCCGATCATCGGCCGCGAGACCCCAGCGTACGGCATGCCGGGCGCGGTAGGCCCCGGAGAAGGCGTCGCCGAGCACCTGAAGATCGAGTTGCGGACGTCCATCGGCGATCAGCAGGCGCGGGATGCCACCGCCGGCAACCCACGCGATCGATCGCACGCGATTTCGACTCGGCCCCCGGATCGTCTCCGGGGCGGCGAGGTCGAACAACGGCCAGCGCAGCACGCGCCCGTCGGCCGTTCCGGCCATGACCGACCCATCACAGACAACCGTCGATGTAAGCCGGTCCGGCGCGCGAATGACCTCGGGCGGTCCTTCGTCGTCAGGACTCCAGCCGACGATACGATCGTCAACACTCAACCACAGGCGGCCGTTCTCGTCGATCTGCACGTCACGGACCGAGCGGGCGCCGTCGGTCAGGTCGACCAAACACCGTTCGTGCCGGGCCGGATCGTCGATCGGCCATCGCACCAGGCCGATCTCAGAGTGCGTGGCATAGACGTGGCGTCCCGAAAGCGTCGCGGCGTTGAAGCCGCCCCGGGCGTTTTCGGCGGCGTCGCAGGTGTAGCTCGTTCGGCAGGCGCCGTCCGCATCGAGCAGGTGAACGCCTCGGGCCGCGCCGACCAGGATCGCCGGGTCGGTCCCGTGGCCCGTCCGTCGAACCGAACGCAGCCCGCCCAGCGGGGTGTCGAATGTCGTGCGGCAGGCCGGGCTTTCCGGAGACTGCGGGGCAAATCGCAGAAGCTCCTCGCCCGCGGCGACCAGGATGGCCTCGGTCTGCACGATGTCTTCATGGGTGGCCACGAGCGCGTGATACAATTCGCCGCGTTGGGCCGAATCGAACGTCCGGATGAGGTCGGCGACGGCCACGCCGTCGTGGCGGCGGGCAAGGTCTCGCGCCTGCTCGAGGACGTCCTCGAGTTTCGACAGACGGGCCACGGTCGCGTCGACCGCGGCGCTGCGGACGCGGGCATCCGCCTCGACGCGCCGCTGGTGTTGCGCGGCTGTGGCCTCGGTCCGACGGGCCTCGGCGTAGCCCGGTGAAGCGAACGCGACGCGGGGGTCCGGCCCGAGCGAGAGACCGGAATCGAAACCAACCGGCTTGAAACGGGCCTCAAGCACGCCGTCGAACGCGTCCCAGGTCGTGGGCGCGGCCAGGTCGGCCGCGTCGCGCGACTGCGCAAACTCGGCCAGGGCCGAGCGGACGGTCTCTTCGCAGAAGGCGTGCAGTCGGAGCGTGTCGATCCGGCCGGCGCTGCCCAGCACCGACTTGCGAAGCATCTCCAACTCGGTCCGCTCGGGCACGATTCGGACGGCGAGGTCGACGCTCGCGGAAAAGTCATAGCCGTCGGCGGACCTCAGCCCCGGCACGTCGTAGTGCAGCTCGAACGGCGCGGTCCGGACGAACAGCAGTTCGCTGACACCGTCTGAGGCGATCGAACCGCCCTCGGAAACCAGTCGCGGGCGGCCGGCCTCCCGCCACATCAGAGCGACGCACCCCGGGGGCAGCTCGATCCGGCGGCGCATGATCGAGAACACGTCCTGCGAGCGGGCGAGTCGGGCGACCCGGTCCGGGTGCCGGCTGAATGTCTCAACGTCGAACTGCGCCGACATGACTGCGTGCTCCGCTTGACGGTCCTGGGCGGCTTGCCTGCTGCTCGCCGCCGCCGCGCTAATTTACGGCCGCGAACTCCTCAAACCGCACGAGGTCCTTCTTCCGTACCGACGGCGGCATGTCTTCGATGACGCTCAAAAGGTCGGCCATGGCCACCGGACGGGGTTCCGACCCGCCGACCGCCTCCATAAACGGCAACGTCGCGGCCTTGGCGGCGACGGCCTTGACGTCCGCTCCGCTGTAGCCGTCGATCCGCTTCACGAGACTGCTGAAATCCACGTCATCGGCCAGCGGCCGCTTTCCGCAGTATATCTCCAACAGTCGAAATCGGGCCGGCTCGTCGGGCAGCGGCACATAGACCTTGGCGTCAAATCGACCCGGCCGCATCATGGCCGTGTCCAGTGCCCACGGCTCGTTGGTCGCTCCGACGAACAACAGCGGCCGCGACGCCGAACCGTGGTCGAAACCCTCCAGCTCCTGGAGAATCTGCGGGACGACCCGTGTCATCACGCTGCTTTGCGAACTCCGCCGCGCCGGCACCAGGGCCTCGATCTCGTCTATGAAGATGATAGCGCGTTTCTCCTCTTTCGCTGCTGCGAACAGCTTGCGGATGTTCTGCTCCGCCTCGCCCACCCACTTGCTCAGGACCTGCGCCGGCGAGATGACGAACATCGTCGCGTCGATCTCCCGCGCGATCGCCTTGGCGATCATTGTTTTGCCGGTGCCCGGAGGGCCGTACAGCAGCAGGCCGCCGCCGGTGGCGATCCGGTAGCGGGCCGCCAGCTCCGGGTGGCTGAACGGGTAGATCATCTTCATCCGGATTTCCTGCTTGACGTCGTCCAGTCCGGCGATGTCGTCGAACGAGATGTCGGGTTTTTCGCGGACCACCCAGTCGGACGCATCGGCGCCGGTCTCGTCGCCGTCGCGGGCGGCGGTCCGACCCTTGCGGGCCTTTTTGTGTTCGGCCTTCTCGTCGCAGGACCGGGCGAACTCGATCAGTTCGGCGGCCATGGCCTTGCGCCGCTGGCGCCGGCCGGCGTGCTCGGTCTCGCCGGCGATCTTGATCATCGCGTCGGCCGCCTGCATCAGATACGGCTTGGCCGCGGCATAGTCCCCCGCCTTGTACGCAGCCAGCCCGCGGTCCTTGAGGCGTTCAAAGGTGTTGAGTGATATGCTCATGGTTGTAGGGTGGGCATGGCCCACCTTCTTCAAAACGGCCAATTGTCTAAGAACTGGTGGGCCATGCCCACCCTACTGTCCGCGGGGCGATCAAACCGACCCGCCGGCACACGACCCGGAGGTGCTCCATCTTGTTCGGATTCGCCAGGTGCCGGACGTACTCGGAGGCAGCACACCGGCGAGACGCCGATGCTCCCCATCAATTGAGTAGCGTCGGAGCACTACTTACTTTCCTTCGCCCCCTTCCCCTTGACCGCGTTCAACTCGGCGCGGAGGGCTTCCAACTCGTCGATGTCCTTGGCGTGCTCGGACTCGGACTCGGCCTCGATCATGGCGTCTATTTCGGAATCGGTGACGATCTCCTTGGGCGTCGCCGCGGTGTCGCCGGCGGCCATGTCCTCGACCGTCTCAAGGAACATGGTCATCCGCTCCTCCATGGACTGGCTCTGGGCCATGGCCTTTTCCCAGTCCATCTGCGTCTTGGTCAGGTCGGTCTCGCTGAACATCCGGCTGATCTCGCCGGCCATCGTGCCCATGGCCTGGGCGAAGTCCGTCGAGGCCTCCGCCTGGCGTTTGATGATCAGGGCGTTCTTCACCGCCAGGAGTTGCCGCTCCAGCATCTTCTTGACCGTCGCCGTCTTTTTCAGCGAGTTGCGGATGAACTGATATTGCGACTGGTCGCCGATCTCCTTCGCCCGGCGGGCATTGCGGATGAACTCGTCGGTGAACTTGTTCTGCTCGGTGATCGACTTTTCGATGCGCCGGATGCCCTGGCGAATCTTGATGTCGCGTTCGATGCGTCGCTCTTCGGATGACTTGAACAGACTCATGGGAGCACTCCGTGCGAGTTTCGGACTACGGGCGGCAAAGGGCCTTCGCGATCCACGGTTCGCCGCCGGCTATTCCTCCGGTATGACCATCCAGCAAATGACGTACACCAATGTTCCGG
>CAYQDV010000087.1:0-12406 GCA_964416295.1 uncultured Planctomycetaceae bacterium | reverse complement strand
ATCTCCGGCGGCATCTGGGAAAGTGGCCGCTCGACCGTTCTTGCGATTGCCCTGGGGGCCTGGAAGGATTCGGTCGGGTGTCCTCGACAAGGCGGGGGCGGAATGGGACACTGTGCAGAGACGTGACTGCACGAGAATCGGGCATGGGGTTCGTGTCAGCCGTGGCCGGCATTAAAAAACAACGACTGGGAGTCATCGACGTGAAGAGGAAAACCGTGGTCGGTATCGTGGGAATGCTGTTCTTGGGTGGGTTGTGTGTGGCGGGCCGGCTGGTGGATCATGTCCCCAACTTTACGCCGGTTCTCGCCGCGGCGTTGTTTGCGGGTTTCCTGTATTCCCGGCGTGTGGTCGCGGTCCTGGTTATTCTGGCGGCGATGGCGATCAGTGATGCCCTGATCGGCTTCTATCCCCTGGGCGTGATGCTGACCGTCTACGCCGCCATGCTGTTTCCGATCGCCTTGCGTCCGCTGCTGCGGCGGTTGACCGCGGGCCGTGTGCTGGGGGCGACCCTGTTTTCGTCGGTCGTCTTTTTTGTGAGCACGAATCTGGCGCACTGGGCGTTCATGGGCATGTACGTGCGGTCTCCGGAGGGGCTGGCCCACTGTTTTGCTGCTGCGCTACCGTTCTTCCGGTACCAGATCGCCGGCGACCTGTTCTTTTCGGCGGTTCTCTTTGGCGGTTACCTTCTCGTGAGGCAGTTCCGGGTGTTCGGCCGCCGGCGGCTGGCCGGCGAGGGCCGTGAGGTGTTTTCGCTGCGGGGTTAGCGGGAAAGCGGCTCATCCCGCCTTTGACATGCGATCGAACGTGACCTCGAGGCGGTCCTTGACCACTTGCATGTGGTCCGGCCGGGCCGAGCGGTCGTGCTGAATGCAGTCTTCGATCAGCTTCAGCAGGGCCGGATCCAGTTCCGCGGCGCGTTCGTTTCTTCCCTTCCACATCTGTTCGAGTGTGACGCGGCCACCCTTGCGGACACTGGTCGTGTTCAGGCGGGTCTCGATGGGGCGACCGAGCAGGATTTTGTGCATAGTCGCACCCAGCCCGAAGACGTCGGTCCGCTGATCAAGGGCCTTGCGGTCGACTTGTTCCGGCGCGATGAAGTTCTCGGTTCCCTGAATTCGATGTTTTCGGTGCAACATCGCGCAGCCCTGGCCGAAATCGATGATCGTCGGCCGGCCGTTCTTGGCGCACAGGATGTTCTGTGGTTTGAGGTCCGCATGAACGAAGCCCCGTCGGTGCAGGTCCAGCAGGCCGTCCGCGACGTGCCAGAAGATCTTGAGGGTCAGCGACAGCGGCGCGTCCTCGGCGTACTTGTCGAGCGCGACACCATCGACATACGCCAGGATGTTGTAGGCCTCGACCGCTCGAAGCTTGCGTTTGATGATGCCGTACTCGAACGACCTGCGCAGTACGGGGTGGCTGTTCTGGACGCCGATGTCGAACTCGTTCTTGAGTTGGCGGACTTGGGAATTGAAATTCTCAGCGGAGGCACCGACGGACTTGCGGCAGTATTGCTTGCCATCCTTGACGTCCCGCATCAACGCGACGCGCGTACCGGCACCGACGCCCAATTCCCGGACGAACATCAGGTTTTCAAGTCGCTTCGCCATCGAAGGTTATGACCACACCTGATCATCGACACCGTCGCGCCGTGACGCGGATCCATGCGGCAAGACCGAGCGTTTCGGCGCCATTGGGGGCTTGCCGGACTCAAGGTCGGGCATACGCTGTGCTTGCCTGAAGAGGTATTGTGTCGAGCGCGGCTTTCTGTTTCGCTGTCAGTCGAACGCCTGGGCGGGGCCGGCCCGCCGGGAGCTCAAAAAACCGTCTATCTGGAAGTGAGGTTCGGCAGGAGCAGGAACGTCCGCATAAAAGCGTAACGAAAAATGGCGGCTAAAGGCGCTCCGCTCAACTCGATGATCCGACTTCTCACGCTCTCATCAACTATAGCGGATGGCCAGGCGTCTTTCCAGAGGCTGATGCCGCAATCACCTGCCCGCCATCGGTTGGGGAAGATGTGGCCCCGATCCTTGGAGAGGCGCAATTGTCTGTCTGTACGATGGTTATGCCTGATCATCAGGCGGATGTGTGGGCCGGCTGGGGCATGTCATCCTGAAGCCGCTGTTGCTGCGACTGCTGTCCGTCGAAGCTGAACAGGAACATTTCGTCGTTGATCTGGGCCTGGAGGTGGACCGGTCGCCGCCAGATGCGCTGAACGCTCTTGAGGGTTTCGACGGCGTACTTGATGTCCAGGTCGACGCCGATGTACTTGTGTCCCATGTATAGCTCGCCGCGATTGGCGTAGTTTCCATCGAGGACATAGATATACGGCTGGGCGTGGTTCGTCAGCATGAAGAGGAGCTGGGCCTTGATTTTGTCGAAGTCGCGGTTCACGACCACCATCCGGCGAGTGCTCGGATCGAAGCGATAGTGATACATGTTGAACCGCTCGACGAATTCGGGCGTGAGAAACTCGTCAATGAATGTGACGTCGTTGAACACCCGGCGGACCTCGAACACCTTGTCCATTCCCAGCCCGAGTTTTCGGTCCCACTTCCGCGCTTCTTGAAGCGACTTGCACTCCTCATATTCCTTGCCGAAGCGCCCCGTGTTCCAGCGATCCTCGATATCCCGGAAGAGTTCGACTCCGATCTTGTAGGGATTGATCTGACCGGGCGCCATCGCGACGGTGCCGCTGTGGTGTTCGGCGTAGGTGATGACCTCCGAATCGCACAGTATATGGCGTGTCATGAGGCGGCTGTGCCAGAACGTCGCCCACCCCTCATTCATGATCTTCGTCTGTCCCTGCGGAGCGAAGTAGTAGGCTTCTTCGCGAATCATCGCGAGGATGTCGGTCTGCCAGTCCTCAAGCGGGGCGTGGTCGAGGAGGAACTGGAGCACGTCGCGCAGGGGGCGCTCAGGCAGGGCGTGTTTTTCTTTTTCGTGGCTGGTTTTGATCGCCTCGCGCTGTCGCCGGATGGTCTCGGGGGGGTTGATCCAGTCCTTCATGTAGGACTTGGCGCGAAAGCGGACGACCTCGGGCTCGATCTCGCGCTCGGCGGCCTGTTCGGTTGAGTGCGGCCGCGCCTTCGGGGTGCGCCGCATGAACGGCACATATGGATCGATCAGGTTTTCGAGGGAGAGGCAGGTATCGATGAATCGTTCGACCGGCTCGAATCCGATGCGGTCGACGTGGCGTCGAACCCGCGTGGCGTGGTTCGCCATTTCGTCCATCATCTTTCGGTTCGTCTTGCTGAACCAGTGGTTGTTCTTGAAGAAGTCGCAGTGGGCATAGACATGGGCCATGACGAGTTTCTGGTCGACGAGGGAGTTGTCGGCGACGAGGTAGGCGTAGCACGGATCGTTGTTGATGACCATCTCGTAGATCTTGCCGAGCCCATAGACGTGTTGCTTTCGGAGGCGCTCATATTCCATGCCGAAGCGCCAGTGAGGGTAACGCTGGGGGAAGCCGCCGTACGCAGCGACCTGCTGCATCGTGTCGAAATCGACGACCTCGAAGCGGGTTTCGAAGAAGTCCAGGCCGGCTTCCCGGGCGATCTCCGAGATTCGCCGAGCCTCCGCCGTGAGCACCTCATTGCGGGTTGCCTTCGACATAAACGGGGGTGTTCCTCTTATCTGCCCTTGGCAAAGAAGGTCTTGATGGAATCGTAGATGTCGTCCTTTGTGTTCACGCGACTGGTGATAACGTTGTCGATCTCGTCGAGGTGCTCGTGGACGACGTTGATGAAATTGCCGCTGCCATAGGCGCTGGCCACCTGGCAGTAACCAAACAGATTGATGTGCGGCAGGACGTGTTCGCGCATCAGGTTGCAGCACTCGCGCGAATCCGACTCGCTCGAATTGTCCCCGTCCGAGAAGTGGAAGACATAGATGTTCCACTCATTCGGATCGTAGTGGGTCTCAAGAGTTTGGCGGCAGAGCTTGAAAGCACTGGAAATCTTCGTTCCCCCGTCCTCGCGCAGGTGGTAGAAGGTGTTGCGATCCACCTCCGCCGCCCGAACGTCGTGGACGATGTAACGGCTTTCGATGCCCTCATAGTTTCGCCGCAGCCACGCGTCGATCCAGAACGCCTCCAGCCGAACCAATTCCTTCTGTTCGTCTCCCATCGAACCCGAGACATCCATCATATAGACAATAATGGCATTAGATTGCGGTTTGAGGACGGTCTTCCAGCTCCGGTAGCGCCGGTCGGCGCGGATCGGGATGATGCACGGATTGTCGGGGTCAAAGGTTCCGGCCATCAATTGACGGCGCAGCGCCGCGCGGTAGGTCCGCTTGAAGTGCCGAAGCGATTCCGGTCCTGACCGGCGAATCCCGCTATACCGGTCCTTCTCTGACGTGATCGTGTGCCGGCCCTTTGGTTTGATTCGGGGAAGCTTGAGTTCCTCCCCGAGGATGTCGGCCAGCTCGTCGAGAGAGACCTCGACCTCCATGATGTGAGACCCCGGGGACGTTCCGCCGGGACCCTTGTCGCCTTCGCCGACGTCGACGTGGTCTCCGGGTTGGCCGTCTCCGGCTCCGACGCCGCCGTCGTCGTTGTTGCCATATCGGAAGTAGGGTGTTTCGATGCCTCGTACCGGGATGCTGATCAGGTGCTTGCCCTCTTTGCCGATCAGCTCACCACGCGTGATGAACCGGCGCAGATCCTCTCGGATTTTGCCTTTCACGATCTGGCGGAATCGCTGATGGTCTTTGTCGATCTTCAGGTACATCGCCGCTCACTCGACCGTGTCATCCGACGCCTGGAGCCGCGGACACGGCAGTCCTTGCCTGATTTACAGACGGACGTCGCCGAAACTGCCACGTTCAGCTTCGGTCCGGCGCGGTTCGGGCCTCTTCCCTTTGTATTATACCTCGCCGCTCAGCGTGAATCGGCCCGCGAGGGCGCCGGACGGTCCTTGTCCGCGCAGGCGGCGCCGCCGACCTCTCTCAATATCGGACAGGCGGGAGCGGCCCTGAAGGAAACGGCTTCACCGGTCAAATTCGACGTAGTCGGGAGCGCCGTTTTACGCGAAAATGCCGGTTATGGTCGCAAGAGTCGTCGCTTTCGATGTCCATGAAACACTCACCCGCTTTCCGTCCGATCGGGTACGGCCGGTGGAGGTTCAGCATCTTCTGGAGCGGTTCGGCGTCCACATCAGTTTTCAGGCGTATGAGGCGGCTCGCCAGGCGGTGTTCTTTTTCGACATGCCGCGGCGCCGCATCGAGGGATGGATGGATTTTCTGGCCCTGCTGTTCGCCCGCATGGAGGCTCGCGTATCGCTCGATCTGCTCCCGGACGTCGCGTTGTTGTACGAAAGGCGCGACGCGATGGTGCTCTATCCCGACGCCGTCGATGCCCTGACCGCCGCGCGGTCGGCCGGGCTGGTCACCTGTGCGTTCACCACGCTTCCGCAATTCATGATCGGCGACGTGTGGCACGACCTGTCGCCACACCTTGACCACTACTTCGACAGCAGCGCGATCGGGTTGCCCAAAGGGGACATGCGCTTTTATCAGCGCATCACGCAAAGACTCGAGGTCGAACCCCGGCAGATCCTCTGCGTCGGCGACGATCCCGTCGGCGATTGCGAACTCCCCGGCGAGGTCGGATGGCGGACCGTCCTGCTGGACCGCGAGGGTCGCCACGCCCGGGCCGAGGCCGGTCCGGAGGCGACGATCCGTTCGCTTGAAGAATTGAGTTGGTATTGGGCGGTTCCGTAGCGAACCGGGGCGTCCTGCGCCGAGAGCCTGAGGGTCAACGCGACGGCCTCGACATCGTTCGGCGCAAAACGGCAGCGGCCGGTCGCATCCGTTGCGACCGGCCGCCCGTGCAGAATGGAGACATTCTGTTCATGGCCGCGGTGCTGCGGCTCCGGTCATCTAACGATACTGCGACCCGACGCGATAGCTGCGGAAAGTTCGCCGCGGGTAGCTGCGTTCGTCTGATTTCCGACCCTGAAGATCCAAGTATGACTCGACGTAGTGTGTTTCCTCGACGGTGGGCAGGTGGCTGATCGTCGTCGGCCATTCGTCGCGTCCCACGTCCGTCGCGGCCAGCGGCAGCCGGACACGATTGAACAACAGCCCCGGCGTCATGCTGAGCCGCGTGCTCCGAAGGGTTGCGCGTTGCTCGGCGGCGCACCCCGGAAGCAGGCCGATCGCAGCGACCATGCCCAGCGCCATTCCCACACGCAACCCTCCCGGCGACATCCTGCTCCCTCGCTCCCCTCGTCTCGCGTGGCTTCCCCGGTCTCTCCCGGCGGGTGAAGCGGGCAAGCCTCATGCCGAGCCACAGTGGTACCGCACGTCCGCTAAACCGAAGACTCCATCGTTCCGCGCAAGTCGTGACCGCGGCAGCGCTTGCGCTGTTGGGTGAACGGCGTCGGTCGTTGCCCGGACCGTCGATCGTTGACGGTCGTATGAGTTTGTTCGAGAGTGACGACCAGACCGGTCGTGCCGGGCTGGTGTATTGCGGAACACCCGGGGCCGGCATGTTGCCCGCACGCCACGTCTCCGGCTGCGGTGCCTGCCGGGAATCCACCAATATCGTCGGCTATCGGACGGAGAGAGAGGCTGTTCGTCGCGGGGCGTCTGTTGGTTCCCGTCTGGGACACCGATACCATGCGTGGGTCCGCCGAGACGCGAGTTCGTCGAGAGGGTCGAACCGTCAAGAAAGCCGGGGTTGAGCGTCGTTGAAGCCGCATATCGCCAATGAGTATGCTCCCTTGGAAGCGGTCCTGGTTCATCGTCCGGGGACGGAGATTGATCGCCTGACCCATAAGACGATGCGGGATTTCCTTTTTGAGGACGTCCCGTTTCTCAAGCGGATGCAGGAAGAACACGACGCCTTCGTGGAGGCGATGACGGGGCGGGGAATCCGGGTCTTCTATCTGGAAGACATGCTCAAGCAGGTTCTGGACGAGAACCCGGCGGCGCGAAAGGCCCTGATTGAACAGGTCTGCACGGCCGAGCAGGTTCCGGCCGTGGCCGGCGATCTGCTGGATGAGAGGTTGTTTTCTCAGGACGCGTTGCTGTCGGTTCTCTTCGCCGGCATCACGCAGGCCGAGTTTCGTGAGCGCACGCAGCGGCGGCCGGCGGCGCGCGCGGGGGGGCACGACTTTCTCATTCCGCCGATTCCGAATGTGTATTTCATGAGGGACCCGGCCGTCGTCGTCGGCGTGGCGGCGATCAGTTGCAAGATGCACTACGCGGCGCGGATGCGGGAGTCCCTTCTTGTTCGTGCGGTACTGGAGCATCACCCGAAGTTCGCCGGCCAGCCGATGGCCTATGGCGGATCGGATGCCCCGACGGAGGATCGACCCTACACGATCGAGGGCGGCGACGTGATCGTGTTGAACGAAGAGTCGGTACTCGTCGGCGCGAGCGAGCGAACGCGTTCGGAGACGATCGAGGTGCTGGCCCGCAAGGCGTTCGAGATCGGGCACGCGAAGCGCTTCTACGAAATCCCCATCCCCACCGAGCGAATCTTCATGCACCTCGACACGGTATTTACGATTGTCGATCGTGGAGTCGTGGTCTGGTATCCCGGGGTGATGGAGCACATCCGGTACATTCATCATTATGAGCCGGACGCGGACGGCCGGGTGATTCGAACGCCGGATGACCGAGACCTGAAGCGGATTCTGGCGGACGAGTTCGGATGTGAGATTCGAGTCGTCCGCACCGGCGGCGGCTCCGAGCACTACGCCGGTCGCGAACAGCGGACCGATGGCACCAACACGCTGGCCATAGCCCCGGGCGTGGCCTGCACTTATGAACGGAACGTCAAGACGATCGAGGCGATGGAGAAGGCGGGTATCGAGTGCATCACGGTGGCCGGCTCGGAACTCGTCCGCGGGCTGGGGGGTCCGAGGTGCATGACGATGCCGCTGCGGCGGCGGACGGAAACGGGATGAGGCGCGGCGTCGGGCGATCAATTCGCGCCGCGATACCGCCGCGCGGGCCGAAGCCCGCGGTTGGGTCCGTGACAGTCTTGGCGGCAACGCTTGGCTGCCCCGATGGGTGCCACTTGCGGCTTGTCCGCCAGTGCAACGATGGACAGTGCCTTGTACGGACACGGGCAGGCAAGCTGCCCGTGGCACGCCGCCGCCGATTCTGTGACGTACCCCTCTCCGGTTCGATCGGTCTACGCCACGCCAGCCAGCAGAAGCATCAGGGCCTTCTGGGCGTGGAGGCGGTTTTCAGCCTGATCGAAGATGGCCGAGTTCCTCGTCCGCGTGACATCGTAGGTGATTTCCTCGTCATAGTGGGCCGGGAGGCAGTGGAGGACCGTGCAGTCGGGCGCGGCCAGCGACAGGATGTCTGCGTTGATCTGATAGGGCTTGAAGACGCTTCGGCGGTTGGCGGCGTCGGCTTCTTGGCCCATGCTGGCCCAGACGTCCGTATAGATCACGTCCGCGCCTTTCGCCGCGCCGACGACGTCCGTGGTCATGCGAACGAATGATCCCGACTTGGACGCCATGGCCTCCGCGTCTGCCAGCACGTCCTTGTTCGGCTCGTAGCCCGGCGGCGTGACGATCGTGACGTTTATGCCGGCCAGCGCCCCCCCGAGCATCAGCGAATGGGCCACGTTGTTGCCGTCGCCGACGTAGACGAACTTCACGCCCTCCAGCCCCCCCTTCCGTTCCCGGATCGTCTGGAGATCCGCCAGTATCTGGCACGGGTGTTCGTGGTCGGACAGGCCGTTGATGACCGGTACTGTGGCGTGTTCGGCCAGGTCCTCGACGATGTCGTGCCCGAACGTCCGGGCCATGATCAGATCGACGAACCTCGACAGGACCAAGGCAATATCCTCGGTCGTTTCACGTTGGCCCAGGCTGATGTCCGTCGGGGCCAGGTAGATCGCGTGGCCGCCCATCTGAGTCATGCCCACCTCAAACGAGACGCGTGTCCTGAGAGAGGGCTTCTGGAAGATCATCGCCAACGTCTTGCCGGAGAGCCGATCGCGATACGCGCCGGGGTCGCGCTTGACCGCGTCGGCGGTATCCAATACGAGTCGCAACTCGTCCGGCGAAAGATTCTTCATCGATGTGAAGCTGTGGCTTTGTATTTGTTGAGGCATGTGCCGATCCTTTGTTCGAGTGTTGGTGATCGATTCGGTTTTCCACCCCTGGTCTTTACACGCGGAAGGGGCGAGGCCCCCGCGCGGTTCGAAGCCCGTTGCTCGGGGCAGGGTTGTGGCTACACCAGTTTCGCGTGATTGCGCACGATCTTTTCGATCTCTTCGGCACCCGCACCCGCCAGTTCGTAACGGACGCGGAAGGCCGGCTTGTCGATCTTGATCAGGCCGCCCAGGTCGATCGGGGTGCCTACGAGGACGACATCGCAGGGCGTGGCGTTGACCGTCGCCTCCAGGTCGGCGATTTGCCGTTCGCCGTAACCCATGGCGGGCAGGATGTCCGTCAGGTGGGAGTATTTGTCGTACACACCCTTGATCGATCCGGCGGCATAGGGCCGGGGGTCGACGATCTCGGCGGCGCCGCATTGGCGCGCGGCCACGTGGGCTGCCCCGTAGCGCATCTCGCCGTGGGTCAACGTCGGGCCGTCCTCGATGACCAGCACGCGCTTGCCCCGGACGCGCTCCGGCTCGGCGCACGTCACGGCCGAGTCGGCCCGGAGGACCTTCGCGCCGGGATTCAATTCGGCGGCGCGGGCCTCGATCGACCGGATGTCGGCCTCCTCGGCGGTGTTGACCTTGTTGATGAGGACGACATCGGCCATGCGGAAGTTAGTCTCGCCGGGATAATAGGAGACCTCGTGGCCGGCGCGGTGCGGGTCGGCGACGGTGATCATCAGGTCGGGCCGGAAGAACGGCGTGTCGTTGTTGCCTCCGTCCCATAGAATGACATCCGCCTCTTTTTCGGCGGCAGCCAGGATCTGCTGATAGTCGACGCCCGCAAAGAGCAGGTTGCCGTTGCGAATGTGCAGTTCGTATTCCTCGCGCTCTTCGATCGTGCAGGCGTGTCGGTCCATGTCCGCGACTTCCGCAAATCGCTGGCAGGCCTGCCGCGTCAGGTCGCCGTAGGGCATCGGGTGACGCACGACGGCGATTCGCTTGCCCATCGCCTTGAGCACCTCGGCGACCTTGCGCGTGGTCTGGCTCTTGCCGCATCCGGTCCGGACGGCGCAGACGGCGACGACCGGCCGGCTCGAACGGAGCATCGTCTGCTCGGTGCCGATCAGTTGGAAGTTCGCCCCAGCGGCGGCGACGCGCGACGCCATGTGCATGACGTAGGCGTACGGCACGTCGGAATAACTGAAGACGACCAACTCGATCTCGTGCTCGGCGATCAGCGCCTCGAGGTCGCTTTCGGGATGGATGGGGATCCCATCGGGATAGCCGGCTCCGGCGAGGGCCGCCGGATAGGTCCGGCCCTCGATATCGGGAATCTGGGTCGCCGTAAAGGCGGCGACGCGATAGCGTCGGTCCCCGCGATAGCAGCAGTTGAAGTTGTGAAAGTCGCGCCCGGCGGCGCCCATGATGAGGACGTTGATGGTGGACTTGGCGTTCGGCATATGGCGTAGTCTCCGTGCTGTATGCCGGCGCGGGGCAACAAAGCGGGACTTTGGCGCCGGCGTTTCCAGCAGACGCAATTATAGCGAATCGCCGCGGACCGCGGCGGTCGTGTTCGCATCGTCGCGGAGATTCGGTGCAGGCACACAGCCGCGGGAGAGTCCGCTTGTTCTCATGATGCGCTTGCCGGTGTGCGCTGCCGGTGTCGCACTCGTCTTGCAGGAGTCGCTACGGCGTCGGTTCCGCCGAGTGGAGGATGGGGGCGATGCGCTCCAGGGCCCAGTCGATGTCGGTCTGCTCGATGATCAGCGGCGGGGCGAAGCGGATGACGTCTTCGTGGGCGTCCTTGCAGAGGATACCCTTGTCCATGAACTTTTCGCAGAACCAGCGGGCCTTCGGATATTCAGGTTTGATCTGGACGCCGATCAGCAGGCCGCGGCCGCGGACCTCTTTCACGGCGGGTGCGGCGATTGCCTGAAGCTTCGACCGGAAATAGAGGCCGAGTTCCTTGGAGCGGGCGTCGAGGCCGTCATCCCGAATCATGTCGATCGCCACCCGCGCGACCGCGCATGCCAGCGGATTGCCGCCGAACGTCGAGCCGTGGTCGCCCGGCTTGAAGACGTCCATGATCTCGCGCGAGGTGACGATGGCGGAGATCGGAACCAGCCCGCCGCCGAGAGCCTTGCCGAGGCACAGCATGTCCGGCCGGGCGTCCTGGCCCTCGTGCTGCCAGGCAAAGCGATTTCCGGTGCGGCAAAGGCCGGTCTGAATCTCGTCGGCGATAAGCAGGATGTTGTGTTTCGTGCAGATTTCGCGGACCTGCTTGAGATAGCCGTCGGGCGGGACGCGGATGCCGCTCTCGGCCTGAATCGGCTCGACGAGAAAGGCGGCCGTGTTCTTGTTGATCGCCTGCTCGAGCGCGGCCGCGTCGCCAAAGGGCACCAGCGGGAAACCGGGCGTGAACGGGCCGAATCCGTCGCGGTACTGCTCGTCCGTGCTGAAGCTGATGACCGTGACGGTCCGGCCGTGGAAGTTGCCTTGGGCGCAGATGATTTCCGCCTCGTTCTTGGTGATGCCCTTGTGTTGGCAGCCCCATTTGCGGGCGCACTTGATGGCGGTCTCCACGGCCTCGGCGCCGCTGTTCATCGGCAGGACGGCTTCGTAGCCGCTCAGATCGCAGAGTTCCCGGCAGAACGGGCCGAGCTGGTCGTTGTGGAAGGCCCGCGAGGTCAGCGTGACCTTGTTGAGCTGCTTTGTGGCGGCGGCGATGAGCCGCTCGTGCGAATAGCCGAAGTTCAGAGCGGAATAGGCCGCCAGCATGTCGAGGTACTTATGGCCTTCGACGTCGATCACCCAGCAGCCCTGCCCCGACTCGATGACGATCGGCAGGGGGTGATAGTTGTGGGCACCGTAGGTCTCGGCGGTTCGCAGGTGGTCGGTGGTCTTGGATTCCTGGGTCGCGGTCGTCATGGTCATTGCCCCATCGTCGCGCGCCGTGCGGGTCCTGTCGCTCGGCGGCACGGCGCCCCCATATGCTATGCAAGGCTGCCGACAGCGGCAACGATTCGTCTCCCGCGGTCCGCTCTCAGGCCCCGCAGGCCCGATTTGCCGCAGTTCGGGTCGGGTCGGACGCTTGCCGAAGCGGGCGGGATCGGTAGAATGCGGGCCGCGAGCGGACGCGACTCCGCAGTCCCCGTAGCTCAATTGGATAGAGCGCCGGCCTCCGGAGCCGGAGGTTGCAGGTTCGACTCCTGCCGGGGACGTTTCGTCCGGCGGGCAATCCGGTTGCCGGATTGGGATCAACGCGCAGCGCATCACAAGCAGGCGCCGATGAGATGGGAGCGCGTCAGGCGTGGCCAGGCGAACGGCGAA